>JBBQHT010000196.1:0-9255 GCA_038324235.1 Acidimicrobiales bacterium | reverse complement strand
CAGCACCGTGCCGACCCGCACCCGCAACCGCGTCGCCGCCGGGGCGGTCCCGGCCTCGCGCGCCACCCACGCCCCGGTGCGCAGCCCGTGTTCCAGATCACACACCTGGCGGGCCTCGAGCTCGGCGCCCACATGCGCCTTGGCCGCCTCCAACAAGCTCACCGCCCGCTCCAACGCCACCGCGGCGGCAGCCAGATCATCATCGAACACGCCCGCCACATCAGCCTGGGCCAGCTCCCGGGCCCTGCCCTCCACACCGCTCACGAGCACCGTATCGAACATATGTTCGACTCTACCGAACCCCGACACGGAGATCAACTGAAACGTACTGAAACACTGAGGGCGCAGACCCCCACGCTTACGGTGACGCCAGCCACGATGACCGACGTGGGAGCAGGCCCGACGAGGGCTCGGCCTCGCACCGGGCCGAGGCGCTGAACGTGCGGGCGTCGGTCGAGTCCGGCCCATCGGCATCGTCTGGGGATCGCGGATCGCCGAGCTCGCACGGGGGGACCACCCGTTGTCGCATCGACACGCCTGGTCACACGCGCACGTGCTCCATCGCGTCGCACACTGGCGTGGCGAGACCGGTGGAATCTCGCCTTCACCCGAGCTGAGCGACGAGTCCGCGGATGTAGTGCACGCGCTGCTCAACCTGGTTGATCCCGTTCCAGTGGGACACGGGAACCTGGGTGACGTGATACGTGCCTTCGCCTTGGACCGACACCTGAACCGTTCCGGTGGTCGACTGCTCCTTCGCGAGGAGGAAGAGCAACCCGAGTAGGCACAGCCAGATCGTGAGGATGCACATCACGATCGCCCATGTTGGGATCCCTGACGTGGTCACGGTGTTGTTGCCCGAGACCCAGGTAGTTCGACGAAGCGGGAACGTACCGTTCGGGGTGATCACCCAATGCTGGGTCACCCCGATGTCGCCGACCGAGCAGAGGACCGGCTCCTGATAGCTCATCGCCACTGCTTCCCGTACGACGCGGGACGGACGCCGTGCTGTGGTGATTCCTCGCCGGTCATCCCGCGCAACCCCCAACGTCGACTTGCTGGCGCAAGTATCGCGCGGACGACGACCCGCCGGCTCCGGTTAGCCCGTGCTCCACCGCGACCGCCGGTTCAGACATCCTCCCCGGGTTCACCCCCGGCAGTCGACGGCTGCCTGCTCGGTGGCCGTCAGGCCGACACGGGGTTCGCGGCACTGGCCTACGATGCCGCAGGCGTACCCGGAGGTGGGAGCGGTGGCTCGACGAATCGTCATCATGGTTGGGGACACGACCCCGGTGCTCACCGAGGTTCGGGCTGACAACGAGCTCCAGCTGCAGGAGCAACTGAAGCACCATCCGGACTTGATTCCGATCGAGGAGTTCGGACTACCCGGACCGATGATGGTGGTCGGCCGCGAGACGAGCATGCTTTCCGGCGCCGCGGACCTCCTCGGTGTGACGCCGTCTGCGGACATCGTCGTGATCGAGTTCAAGACCGGCCCGGAGAACTCCGACTTCCGCTCGGCGCTGGCCCAAGTGCTCGACTACGGCGCACAGCTCTGGAAGGGCGACTACGACCGATTCGATGCCCTCGCCGTCAGCTACTTCACCGGGCCTCACTGCCCACCGAACGCGGTGACCAAAGGATGCTCCTCGCTGATAGCCGCCGCGACCAGCAACTGGCCGGAGTGGCCGGCCGAAGAGCGCGACCAGTTCGAGCAGCGCGTGGCCGCCAACATCAAGGCCGGTGCATTTCACTACGTGGTGGCGGCTCAGCGGTTTCGACCGTCCATGGAACACACGGTCGCCTACCTCAACGCCGTGACGCTCACAGGGGTGCGGTGCCATCTTGTCGAGATCATCCGCTTCCTCGATGACCACAACAAGATCGAAGCCTTCGAAGCTCGGACGATACTCACCGCCGCCTCCGGCACGCGCACGACGGCCCCCTCGAACCTCAGTCGCGAGGAGTTTCTCAGCCGGGTGACCGGGGAAGCATTCCGCGACCAGCTCCGCGAGCTATTCGAGGTGTGCGAGGCCAAGGGGCTCACGCTGTACTGGGGGACGGTCGGCATGGCGATCAAGCTGCCGTCGATCGACAAGGAGGACGGCCTCTCGATTGGTTGGGCGCATCCCACCGGCGTCAAGGGTTGGGCGGGCCTCACCGATCTCACGCTGGGCGTGGACCTCGGATCTCTCAAGGTGCGACCCAGCGTGACGACTGCCGTCCAGAAGTACCTCACCGCGATCCAAGGCCTCGGCGGGACCCCGGCGAAGGCGAGCAACCTCGACGCTCGAACGTTTACACCCGCTGAGATGCTCCAGCGTGCTGCTGATATCTCGGAGACGATCAGCAACCTCGTCGCCTGGGCAGCCGCCGACCAATGAGGAGTGACCGATGACGATTGAGCGGATCAAGCGCGTGCCCCTGCGTGAGGTGTGGAAGCACGAGGCGTACGACTTCACCACGTGGCTCGAGAAGAACCTCGACATCCTGAACGAACACCTCGACATCACACTCGACCCTGAGACCGTCCGCCGCGAACAGGCGGCCGGTGCGTTCTCGGTAGACCTCGTTGCTGAGGACGACTCTGGCGAGACCGTCGTGATCGAGAACCAGCTCGAACGCTCCAACCACGACCACCTAGGCAAGGTCCTGACCTATCTGGCCATGTCCGACGCGACGAAGGCGATCTGGATCGTGGCTGACGCCCGCCCCGAACACGTCCGCGCGATCGCATGGCTCAACGATTCTTCGCCTGCGTCCTTCTACTTGTTGACCGTCGAGGCAATTCGGATCGCCGACTCTCCAGCCGCTCCGCTGCTGTCGCTGATCGTTGGACCGAGTGAAGTCTCGAAGGAGGTTGTTCAGGTCAAGCACGAGAAGACCGCCCGCCACGCCGCCCGGCGGAGGTTCTGGACGTCGCTGCTGGACGTCGCGAACGAGCGATCAAGAACGCACTCAGGCCGTAGCGCGCCCGACGGCCCGTACCTTCCCGGCTCATCTGGGCATGCCGGCGTCTTGTTCATGTACGGCGTAAATCAACACGCCACCTCGACCATTCTGTGGATCGACAAGGGCAGCGACCACGACGACTGGAACGAGGCGTTCTTCGACTCGCTCCGTCAGCACGAACGAGAGATCGAGGAGACGTTCGGTGCGCCGATCGAGTGGTACACCAAGGTGGGCAACCGATCGCGGAAGCTCATCGCAATCATCGACCATGGCGGTTGGACCGACGAAGATCGCTGGCCTGAAGCCATCGACGCCACCGTTGAAGCCATGATCCGCCTCGAGGCCGCCGTCAGGCAACACCTCGACGCTGCGCGCGAGTACGCAGATCTCACGGCCAACTCGCTACGAGTGGACGCATCGTGACCAAACGGAGGCACACCACGGGTCAGCGCAGACGACGTCGATAGGCGCGACCGCGTTCTACGGAAAGAACGGTTCCGGAAAGTCGCAGACGTTGGATGCGATCGCCCAAGCCCTGGCCGGGCCGACCGCCCAAAACGCCGGGCGCGCGCTCGCAATAGGACTGCACGATGCGAGCCTTGATCGCTCTGGGCTCGAGGGTTGTCTCAACGCGGCCGCGTCGTCCTTGGGACGCTTGGTGCGCGCCTAAGGCCAGACACGCTTTGAGCCCGGTTGGATGATCCAGCTGGCCTGGGATCACCTCCACCTGCACGGCGAGCTGACCAACGCCTACCTGGTCGCCGACGACGGGCTGAACGTGAAGCGCAGCTCCGCCGTGTGCGCCCTGCTCGCCCGCCTTCCCGGGGTGGAGGTCGTGCCGGGCCGGACCATCACCTTGCGGCGAGGTTCCTGACCCGGCCCGACCCCGCTCCCCGACCGTGACCTGACGCTGACCTCACTCGTGGTCAGTAGGGCATGATCCCCTGGCCGGCGGGGCTGTGGATCAGGTTGTTGCGCAGGAAGAAGATGTCCCAATCCCGCCAGAACCAGATCGCCAGGTACGGCGACGGGTAGGCCGCGGTCTGGAGTTGGACCGTCAGCTGCGAGGGGGTGCCCCCGATGAAGTGGCCGAGGTAGCCCGCGCTCACGGCCGAGGTGTCGGTGATGTACTTCTCGAGCGTGACCGGGTCCCCCTGGCTGTAGGTCTCCTCGATGATCTGCGGCTTGTTGGGCAGCTTGCACTCCACGGTCTGGCGGGCCTGGTCCGCCTCGCCCGCTGCGTTCGGGTAGAAGTGCGGGAGCGTCAGCTCGGCGCCCGTCGCCCCGATCGCGGCCGACCCGTAGAGGCCAGCGCAGCCCGTGAGGGTCGGATTGATGGCGGAGATGACACCGACCGAGATCGGGTGCGTCGTGTCGGTCGCCCGGATGGCGTTGCGCATGCCACCGAACCACGCGCTGACCACCGCCTGCGGGGTGCGCGTGATGGTGGGGTTGGTCGGGTCGGTCAGGCTCTTCACCGGATTCTGGTTCCAGCACGACGTGTCCGACGGCAACGGATTGTTGCTGAAGCACCACGTCGTAGCCGGGGTGGTGGGCGTCGGCGCGAAGGTCGGCTCGTTGACCAGGTCGTAGAGCAACGTGCTGTTGTGGGTCCGCAGCTTGTTCGCCACCGCCCCCCAGAACACCGTCTGGGCCTGCCACCGCAGTTGCTCGTCGGCCCCGCTGCTGCCGAGGTCGTCGTACCAGCTGTGGAACGGGTTCGTCTCGGTCATGTTGACCGGGCCGTGGTGCGAGTCGATGCCGATGCCGGTGATGTCGAGGTAGATGCCGGTCTGGTCGGCCGCGGTGGCGACGTCGCCGAGCTGGTTCAGCGCGGTGGCGTTGATCGTCGGCGCGCACCCCCCGCAGCTCGGTGCGTTCACCAGGTCCTCGGTCTCGAGCAGCAGGCGGATCGTGTTGGCGCCCATCCGCCGCACGTCACGGAAGTCGTCGACCATCGTGGTGATCGGCTGGGGATACGGCAGATCGCCGCCCCACACCGAGAACGGCCGCAGGCTCACCGCGCCCTCGAAGCCGCTGCCGTCCGCCTTGATCCGCACCGGCTCGGGCCCGGCGGCGGGGGGCTCGCCGATGAGGCACCCGCGAGACGCGTTGCTGGCGGCGGGCAGGGCCACGTTGGTCGTGAGCGACGCCGCCTCGGTCGCACCGACGGCGACCTGCACCTGCGGGCACTTGTTCCAGGTCTGGCCCGGGTTCCCATCGACGAGCGAGAACGTCATCGTGTTGGCCGAGACCGTGGCCTTGACCATGTCGTGGATGTCGATGCCGATGTTGACCCGGGCACTCGCGGTGCCCGTCGTGTTGTGATCGAACGCGGCGCCCGTCAAGGTCGGGTGCGTTGCGTCGGGACCGGCGTTGAGGATCTGGTGATCGCCCCACAGCGCGCCGCCGCCGACCATCAATCCGATGTCCACGCTCGTGCGCGGCCCGGACCAGAAGGTGTTGTCGTGCAGGCGCGCGCCGGTCAGGTCACGCGGGGTCGACTGATCGAGGCACGGCACGAACCAGCCGTCCCGATCGGCCCGGCACTCCCCCATCGCATCGGCGCCGAGCGCCACGTGGCCATCGAGGCCGGCGCTCAGGATGAAGTTGTTGCGCACCTCGGACCGCTGGGTGACCACCGCGCTTTGGCTGCGGTTGTAGCTGCCCGCCACCAGGATCGCGACGTCGGTCAGGTCGACCAGCGAGTTGGAGCTGACCACGGCGCTCTCGCAGAACACGTCGATGCCGTCGGCCCACAGCGCCTGGCCGCTGCGGTCGAACTGACTGAGCGTGTTGTAGCCCGTGATGAGGTTGCCGGTGATCTTCTCGTTCACGCACGGGAAGCCCGCCGAGTTGCCCCGGGCGCGGATGCCGACGCCGTCACGGCTGGGCTGGGACACCCGGCTGGCGACCACCGACGTGCCGTCGTCGTAGACGGTGGATGCGTTGGCCGCGGCGCTGCCGTCGGTCTCGACGACGGCGACCTTCGAGTTGTTGTCACCGACGCCCTGACCGTCGACCCACACCTGCTGCAGGTGCGCGCCCGACCCGAGCGCCACCATGCCGACGTTCTGGCAGACGTAGCCGACACAGGTCCAGCCGTCGGCGGGCTGGGGGTAGGTCGAGCTCGGCGTCGTGTACGGCACGACGCGACCCATCCGGGCGTAGGCCAACCCGGCTGGCGGCGAGCCCGGGGCCGGTTCGGTGTACGCGGGCATGGCCTCGCTGGTGACGGTGACCCCAGCCGGGATCGACACCGTTTGGTTGCCGGCGGGGGCGCCGCCGATGCGGATCACCTCGCCCTGCTTGAGCGTGACCGTGCGCGCGGCGACGGTGGCGCCCGAGGCGGCGGTGGTGAGCGCGGCCTGCAGCTCCGCCTGTGTGCGCGATGCCGTCAGCGGCGGCGACAGGGTCGGGAACTCACCCATGACCTTGGCTCGCAGATCCACGGGCCTCATGTAGACGAACCCCGCGTTGGGCGAGGTGGCGCTGCAGATGTTCGCCGGGCCGGCGATCGCGACGGCGAGCGACCCGGCGCTGTTGACCGCCGTGGCCCACGCGTCGGATGCGGTGCTGTGCAGGTACGGGACGAAGTAGGCCGTCCAGTCGTTGTCGTTGACGTCGTGCGCGGACACCGCCCGCACCACGGCGGACAACCGGGTCGCCTTGTCGATCAACGTCGACGCCGGATAGAGCGACGCGAAGGCGGTGGACTGGCTCGGCGGCAGCGCCGCCGGATCCGGCGACGTGGCCGTGCCCGCCAGGTAGGTCGTGACCGCCAGCAGGTTCGCCGCCGTGCACGAGCTCGCGGCCTGGTAGTAGCCGATCCAGTACTGCCACTCCTGCGTCGTGGGCGCCCGACCGAGGATCTCGGTGTACTGCCGGGCGATCCACTGGGTGGGCAACGCCGTGGTCGGCACCGCCTCCACCCGGGGCGCGGGCGCCCCGACCACGAGCAGGGCCCCGAGCAACGACAGGACCACGAGCACCAGCGAACGGCGCGACTTCGACATGACAGACCCCCAGCGCCGAGCTCATCCGGCTGGGCTCGGGGACAGTAACCCGCCTGCTTCGATCTGTCACGCAGTGATTGGCCCACCACTTCAGCGCAACTGCACACACCTAGATCAAGACCGCCGCAGGTCACGAGACAGCGGGGAAGTGCCGCCCTGCGTGCCCACTACAGCGAGCTGCACGTCCATTTGATTCGGCAACGTGACATATGGCATTGAACCGAGAAGATGGTTGTTTGCGCCGTCCTGCATGTGGAACACTCCGGCGACTCATCAGCGCAAAAGGTGTGGAGGAAGCACATGTCGAAGTTGAAGAACGTGGCCGTGGCCACGGGTGGTGCGGCAATCGCCACGATGGCGTTCATGCCGGCCTCGGCCGGGGCAGCGTCGGTCAACAGCATCCAGGGTCCGTGGTGGGACAGTCACGGCTACGTCGTGGGCGGCGCCAACTGGAACACGCGTTGCAACGAATTCGCGCCCGACTACTGCGAATGGGACCAGATGCTCGAGGCGAGCACCTGGCACGGGTTCCAAGAGGTCAGCGGGTCCAAGATCAACAACCCGCAGAACCCGGCCTACTCGGCGGGTTGTTGGAAGGGCGAGACCAACGACTACCACACCAAGGCCCACACCCGGGCGTGGCGGTGGGTTGTCCCGGAGGGCCTCAACAACTTCCAGTGGGTCCCCTCGGACAACAACGTGTTCTCGAGCGCCAACCGCTACTCCTGCCCGAAGTGAGGCTCCCGGTACGGGGGCGCGCCGCGCTGGTCGCGGCCGCCCTCGCCGGGCTGGCCGGCCTCACCGCGCTCACGGCGTGTTCGAGTGGACAGGCCGCCCCTGTCGCGAGCGGCTACGGCGACCCGTCGACCTGCACGGAGCTCGCCACGATGTTCGGAACCAACTTCTCCAAAGATGCCGGTACGGCCACGAACGACTCGTTCGACACGAAGATGTTCACGCACGCCAATGCGGTGAGCAACGCGATGGCCGCCCACCACCTGACGTGCAAGACGAGCGAGTTCCTGGCGGCGGCGAACCCGGCGTTCACCGACGCCCTGCGCGACGCTGCGGTCAAGGACGGGCAGGTGACCGGTCGCCGACCGACCTCGTTCGACGAATGGGAACGCGCGACGCTGACTCCCATCCTCGACCGCATGTTCACCGCGCCCCCGCCGTCGTGACCGCGCCGACCGGGCTCCCCCGGCCGCGACGACGCGGCCGTACGTTCATCGTGCTGGTCGCACTCGTCATCGGCGCGCTGCCGGTCGTGGCGCCGTTCGTGGCGCGGGCCGTGGCGCGGTCCGAGGCGTCCCCGCAGACCCTCGTGACCACCTCGACCCAGGAAGTGGCGGTGCGCCGCGGTGCCTTCGATGCCACCGAGGCGATCACCGGAACGGTGGTGGCCGATCCGAACGGGGACCCGGCGCCGGACACGGGCGGGCCGACGCTGCCGATCGTCGCCCCCGAGGCCGGGCGCGTCTCGACCGTGTCCGCCCAGGTCGGGGACGTGGTCGCCCAGGGCGACCCGGTCGCCACGCTCGCCACGGGCGGCGGCGCCGCCACGTTCACCCTCGATCCGGCGCTCGTCTACCCGCTGAGCACCGGCGCGACGCTCACCTTCTCGGTGACCAACGGGCCCGGACCCTTCCCCTGCGCGACCCCCCGGGTGACCCACGCGACGGCTCCCGCGACCGGGGTCACCGTCGCGTGCGACCTGCCGGCGGACACGCCGGTGACGCCCGGCGCCCAGGCCATCGGCACGCTGTTGATCCCAACCGGGGTGCAACAGCTCACCGGCACGATCCAGGCTGGTCGCACCACGGCGCTCACCGCGCCAGGCCCCGGTCGCATCACGAAGGCGCCGCCGATCGGTCAGTCGGTCGAACGCGACCAGGTGGTCGCGGAGTTGGCGCTGGGCGGGGCGTCCGCGGTCGTGGTGGCCCCGGTTCCCGCCGACGCGGTCCTGCGTGTGCATCCCACCCAGATCCAGGTGACCATCGAGAACGGCCCGCCCACCTTCGACTGCCCCTACCTCGGGATCGAGGCCGCTGACGCGGGCACCAATCGGGACCCGACCAGCCGCATCCCCGCCCCCACCCCCACACCGACGGCCAACGGGTACGAGCTGCGCTGTCGCGTGCCCGCGGGGGTCGTGACCGTACCCGGCCTCACCGCGCGCCTGCTCGTGACCACCGCGCACGTCGACGACGCGCTGACGTTGCCCCGCAGCGCCGTGGAGGGCATCGCCCCGAACGGCTTCGCCGTGAAGGTCGGGGCCAACGGGCGC
>JBBQHT010000195.1:0-9260 GCA_038324235.1 Acidimicrobiales bacterium | reverse complement strand
CCCTCGATCGCGCGCTACGGTGAGATCCCGTCGTAGTTGGACGGGCTGAGGAGGAGTTTTGACGAAGCACATCTTCGTGACCGGAGGTGTGGCGAGTTCCCTCGGGAAGGGCATCTCCGCCTCCTCATTGGGCCGCCTGCTCAAGGCCCGTGGCCTTCGGGTCACCATGCAGAAGCTGGACCCGTACATCAACGTGGATCCCGGCACGATGAACCCGTTCGAGCACGGCGAGGTCTTCGTCACCGATGATGGGGGCGAGACCGATCTCGACCTCGGGCACTACGAGCGGTTCATCGACGAGAACCTCTCCCGTGACTCCAACGCCACGACCGGTTCGATCTACTCCGCCGTGCTCGCCGCCGAGCGGCGGGGCGACTACCTCGGCAAGACGGTGCAGGTCATCCCGCACATCACCGACGAGATCAAGCGGCGCATCACCCGCCTCACGAGCGACGACGTCGACGTCGTGATCACCGAGGTCGGCGGCACCGTGGGTGACATCGAGATCCTCCCGTTCCTCGAGGCGATCCGCCAGTTCCGCCTCGATGTGGGCCGCGAGAACGTCTGCTACGTCCACGTCACCCTGGTGCCCTTCATCGGCCCGGCCGGTGAGCAGAAGACCAAGCCGACCCAGCACTCGGTCACCGAGTTGCGCAGCCGGGGCATCCAGCCCGACGTGATCGTGTGTCGCAGCGAGTCCGCGCTGTCGCCGGATCTGAAGCGCAAGATCTCGAACCTGTGCGACGTGCCCGTCAACGCGGTGGCCAACGCCGCCGACGCGCGCAACCTCTACGAGGTCCCGCTGATCCTGCACGAGGAAGGCTTCGACGAGGTCGTCTGCAACATCTTGGGCTTCGCGGATCGCGACATCGATCTTTCCGAGTGGGAGATCATGATCGACAAGATCGAGACGGCCACCCAGCCGGTCCGGGTCGGGATCATCGGCAAGTACGTGAGCCTGCCCGACGCCTACCTGTCGGTCGTCGAGTCGCTCAAGCACGGCGGCTTCCACCACGGGGCCAAGGTCGAGGTCGAGTGGATCCAGGCCGAAGAGGTCGAAGGGCTGCTCACCGCCGGTCGGCTCAAGGACCTCGACGGGATCGTGATCCCCGGCGGCTTCGGGGAGCGGGGTGTCGAGGGCAAGATCGCCGCTGCGACCTACGCCCGCGAGCACGACATCCCGTGCCTCGGGCTGTGCCTCGGCATGCAGGTCATGACCATCGACTTCGCCCGCAACGTGCTCGGCCTGGCCGGGGCCAACTCGAGCGAGTTCGACCCGCAGTCCCCGCACCCCGTGATCGATCTGATGGAGAGCCAGCGCGGCATCACCGACATGGGCGGCACGATGCGCCTCGGTGCCTACATCGCCGAGCTGCAGCCGGGGTCGCAGGTCGCGGCCATCTACGGTCGCGAGGTCGTCTCCGAGCGCCACCGTCACCGGTACGAGTTCAACGCCAAGTACCGCTCGCGCTTCGAGGGCTCGGGGTTGCTCTGCTCGGGTGCATCGCCCGACGGTCGCCTCGTCGAGTTCATCGAGCTCGAGGGCCACCCGTTCTGGATCGGCACCCAGGCGCACCCCGAGTTCAAGAGCCGGCCCAACCGGCCGGCCCCGCTGTTCCGCGAGTTCGTCGGGGCGGCGCTGTCGCGGGCGGAGGGGCGCAACCCGCACCTCATCCCCCTCGACCGCGAACGCGCGTCGAGCAACTAGTCCGCGACCGTGGCCGAGCCGACGTCTGCCGCCGATCCTGACCTCGCTCCCGATCGCGGGGAGCAGGCCGGGTTCCGCTTCGAGGCCGAGCGCAGCATCTACACGGGACACGTCATCAGCGTCGCCGTCGGCACCTTCATCGGCCCCGACGGCGTCGCGTTCGAGCGCGACGTGGTGCACCACCCGGGCGCGGTCTCGGTGGTGCCGTTGCTCGATGACGGCACCGTCGTGCTGGTGCGCCAGTACCGCGCGGCCCTCGACGCCCACCTGCTCGAGATCCCGGCGGGCAAGCGGGACATCCCCGGCGAGCCGCCCGAGGTCGTCGCGGCGCGCGAGCTCGAAGAGGAGGTGGGGATGCGGGCGGGCCGGCTCGACCTGCTCGCGGAGTTCTACAACTCGCCCGGCTTCTCCGACGAGCGGTCCTTCGTCTACCTCGGCCGCGACCTCGTGGCCACCGCCACCGATCTCCAGGGCGTCGAGGAGCAGCACATGGTGATCGAGCACGTCGCGCTGGATGCCGTGCCGTCCATGATCGCCGCCGCGGAGATCACC
The DNA here is from genome assembly GCA_038324235.1 of Acidimicrobiales bacterium. GTDB lineage: Bacteria > Actinomycetota > Acidimicrobiia > Acidimicrobiales > Acidimicrobilacustridaceae > JBBQHT01. The sequence continues at coordinate 7,000 of JBBQHT010000195.1, read as the reverse complement.
GACGCCAAGACCATCATCGGCCTCACGCTCGCGCAGGCTGTCCTGCAACGCTGACATGAGCGCCACCCAGCCCCTGCGCCGGGTCGCGCTGCCCCTCGAGGTGGAGGACTACCTCACCTGGCTCCTCACCGAGAAGGGCCGTTCCGCCAACACGCTCGCGGCCTATCGTCGCGACCTCGCGGCGTACGTCGTGTGGCTCCAGCCCCGCGGGTTGGCCTTCGGCGACGCGTCGGGGGCGGTGCTCACCGAGTACGTCGGGGCCCTGCGCGTTGCGGGCAAGGCGCCGGCCTCGGTCGCCCGCTCGATGGTGGCGGTCCGGTCCTGCTACCGGTTCCTCCACGACGAGGACCTGGCGGTCGCGGATCCGGGCGCAGACCTGGAGGTGCCCCGGGTGCCCGCCGGGCTGCCCAAGGCCCTGAGCGAGGCCGAGGTGGCCAGCTTGCTGGCTCAGGTGGTCGGCGACGGGGCCGTGCCGCGGCGCGACCGAGCGGTGCTCGAAGTGCTCTACGGGACCGGGGTGCGGATCTCCGAGCTCGTCGGGTTGTCCCTGGCCGATGTGGACTTGGGCGCCGCCCTGCTGCGCGTGTTCGGCAAGGGGGCCAAGGAGCGGGTCGTGCCCATCGGCCGGTACGCGCATGCTGCGCTGGTGGCCTGGCTCGGGCCCGACGGACGCGGGGTGCTCGAGCCCGAGCGATGGGCGCGCCGTGGTGACGCGGAGGCGGTGTTCCTCAACCAGCGCGGGGGTCGGCTCAGCCGGCAGGGGGCGTGGGGGATCGTGACCCGCTACGGCGATCAGGCCGGCCTGGCCGGCCGGTTGAGCCCGCACGTGCTGCGCCACTCGTGCGCCACCCACATGTTGGACCACGGTGCCGACATCCGGGCGGTGCAGGAGCTGCTCGGCCACGCGTCGATCTCGACCACCCAGATCTATACGCTCGTCTCGACCGAACGACTGTGGGCGGTCTACGACGCGGCCCACCCGCGGGCCCGTCGTTGAGGCCGGCGAGCCGGATCGGGGCGTCTGGCATCGGTGAGCGGGTGCTGGGCACTACCCTGACCGCCGTGACTGACACCGGCCCGGGACCCTCGCCCGACAACCCACCCGACACGGCTCCGGCCGGGTCGGCCGAGGCCGAGGCGGGAGCACGGCTCGAGGCCGAGCGCACCCACCTCGGCGAGCAGCTCCACGAGCTCGGGGCGGACGAGGCCGAGTTCTCGGCAGACGAGCAGTTTGCCGACGGGGGCCAGGTCGCCGCCGAGCAGGGCGAGAACCGGGCGCTCGCGGGCGAGCTGCGCGAGCAGCTCGACGATGTCGAGCGGGCCATCGGCAAGCTCGACGACGGCTCGTACGGGCAGTGCGAGGTGTGCGGTGAGCCGATCGGCGACGCTCGCCTCGAGGCGATGCCCGCGGCGCGGTTCTGCATCGACCACGCGTCTTCCTGAGAGCCGATGGCTGCAGCATCCCACCTCGTCAAGCGCTTCTTCGGCACGGCGATGCCGATCGGCGCGTCCAAGGTCGATGACGCGTGGGCGCGCGCCCAGCTGCTCGACGGTGAGATCGTGCTCTGGGAGCGGATGAAGGCGGCGGACCGCCGCCACTCCGCGGGCGTGGCGCGGCGGGTGGAGGCGGCGCTGGGCGACGACGCGACGCGCCCCGTGCTGGCGGCCGCGCTCATGCACGACGTCGGCAAGGTCGAGGCCAACTTCGGCGCCTACCGCCGGGCGCTGGCCACGTTGTCCGACATGGCCGTGCACCACGATCAGGACGTCATCCGCGCGTGGACCAAGACCAAGGGCTTCACCCGCCGCGTGGGGCTCTACCTGCAGCACCCCAAGCTCGGTGGCGACCTGCTCGGCATGGCCGGCAGCGACCCGTTCACCGAGACCTGGGCCCGCGAGCACCACCAGCCCGAGCAGACCTGGACCCTGCCGCTGCACCTGGCCCATGCCCTGAAAGACGCCGACGACGATTGACCGCCGTGCGGGTGGCCTTCGATGCGATGCCGTTGTTGCACGCGCGGACCGGCGTCGGTGCGTTCGCGGCCGAGGTCGCCGCGCGCCTCGCCATCCGGGACGACATCGACCTCGTGGCGTTCGCCGCGACGTGGAACGGCCGGGGTGAGCTCGTGGATGCGGTGCCCCGTGGCGTCGCCGTGGCGACCCGACCGATGCCCGCCCGGCCGTTGCGGGCCCTGTGGCGCCACCTGGACCATCCCGCGATCCAGTGGTGGACGGGACCGGTCGATCTGGTGCACGGCCCGAACTTCGTCGTCCCGCCGGCCCGGAGCGCCGCGCAGGTCGTGTCGGTCCACGACCTGACCTGCGTGCGCTATCCGGAGCTGTGCACCGCGGACACCCTGCAGTACCCCGCGCTGATCCGGCGCGCGGTGATGCGAGGCGCGTGGGTCCAGACGATCCCGGCGTTCGTCGATGAGGTCATCGAGGTGTTCGGGGTGGACCCCGAGCGCGTCGTGGGCATCCGCAACGGGGTGAACCCCGTCGGGGATGGCGATGCCGATGCGGATCCGGCCGAGGGTCACCGGATCGCGGGCGGCGAGCGGTACATCCTGGGACTCGGCACCATCGAACCCCGCAAGGACTTCCCGTTGCTCGTGCGGGCGTTCGACGAGCTCGCGGCCGACGACCCCGAGCTGCGCCTGGTCATCGCCGGTCCCGACGGCTGGGGTGCGGAGGCCCTCACGGCCGCCGTGGCCACGTCGGCGCACCGCGGGCGCATCGTGCGGACGGGGTGGGTCGACGACCGCTCTCGCGCCGCGCTGCTCCGCGGCGCGTCCGTGTTCGCGTTCGCGTCGGTCTACGAGGGATTCGGGTTCCCGCCGCTCGAGGCGATGAGCATGGGCACGCCCGTGGTCGCCACTGCCGCCGGTGGGGTGCCCGACACGGTCGGTGAGGCGGCCCTGGTCACGCCGGTCGGCGATGCTGACGCGCTGGCCTCGGCCCTGCACACGGTGCTCACCGACGACGCGGTCGCCGCGGCCATGCGGGCCAAGGGCGTGGTCAACCTGCAGCGCTTCTCGTGGGACGCCACGGTCGACGAGTTGGTCGATCTCTACCGCCGGGCGCTTGCCGAGCGCTGATCGCCGGCGCCGGATCAGGGTCCGGGTGCGACGGTGCCGCCAGGGACGGTTCCCCCCGTTGCGGGGTCACCCGGCGGGTTCGTGTCGGTGGTGCCGGTCGAGCCCAGGTGGCAGATGTCCGACAGCTTCTTGCTGGTCGGCGCCACCTCGGTGGGATCGATCGCGCCGGGGCTGGAGAACCAGAGGTAGAGCTGGTCCTGTTCGGCCGGGGTGAACGTGAGGACGGTGTCGTGCACGCACGTCCCGAGGCTGGGATCACCGAGCGTGGAGCCGAGCAGCGTCGCGAAGTCCTCGATCGGGACGCACGAGCGGATGGCGGCCACGTACGCGCTCTTCTGGTCGCTGGTCGCCTTTTCCCCCGTGTTGAACACGGTGGCGATCGCCGGATCCGCCTGGAACCGGGCCGTCATGCAGTCGGTCTGGGCCTGGTTGGCCCCGAAGTTCTTCACCAACTGGTCGGCGGCCTGCGCCGCGTCGTATTCGGGCTTGGGGCCGCTGCTGCAGGCGGCGACGAACCCGGCGACGAGCACGAGGCCGACGAGGCCGGGCAGGCGGGGGGGACGGGCCATGGCGGCGATGATGGCACACGGCGCGCCCACAGCACGGGCGGTCACCCGATCGCCCGCTCACCCTCGGATCGCGGGTCGACGGCCCACCCGGATGCCCGACGGCGGTGGCGAACGGGGCGGTCACGGTGCTAAGCAGCCCTGGTGCCAGATGCCACCATTCCCCCCGCCGGGGGATCCGCGGACACCCGCCCCCGACCCTCTAAGGTCCACGGGATGTCGTACGCCGTGCAAACCCCCGTTTTCGAGGGTCCGTTCGACCTCCTGCTCCACCTGATCCTGCGGGAGCAGGTCGACCTGTACGAAGTGTCGTTGGCGGCGATCATCGATTCGTACATCCGCGAGCTCGACCAGATGGAGGACCTCGATCTCGAGGTCGCCACCGAGTTCCTGATGATCGCCGCGACGCTCGTCGAGCTGAAGTGCAAGCGATTGCTCCCCATCGAGACCGACATCGACCTCGACGACGAGTTCGCGCTGTGGGAGGAGCGGGACCTGCTGCTGTCCCGCCTGCTCGAGTGCAAGACGTTCAAGGATGCGGCCAAGTCGCTCCAACGGTTGTCCGCCGAGGCCAGCCGCTCGTACCCGCGTACGGCGGGCCTCGAGGAGCGCTTCTACGGCCTGGCCCCCGACATGCTCGAGGGCGTCGACGTCGAGGATCTGCACAAGGCGTTCATCCGGGCCACGACGCCCAAGCCGGTGCCCACCGTCGACATCCACCACATCCACCAGGTGCGCGTCAGCGTGTCCGAGGCGGTCGAGGAGCTCGCCGACGAGCTGCCCCGCGCCGGGCGCATCAGCTTCCGCGAGCTGACCTCGAGCTTCGTCGAGCGGCTCGAGGTCGTCGTGCGGTTCTTGGCGATCCTCGAGATGTACAAGCAAGGCATGGTCGACATCCTGCAGACCGGTGCGTTCGGCGAGATCCAGATCTTGTGGCTCGGTGGCGAGTTCGCCACCCCCGATCTGGCCGCCATCGACGTCTACGACGGCTGAGCGCCCCGCATGGCCACCGAAGAAGCCAAGGCCATCGAGGCCATCTTGATGGTCGCCGAGCAGCCCGTCGAGCCGCAGTTGCTCGCCCAGCTGCTCGAGAAGAACCTCGACCAGATCGAGGCGATCCTCGCCGAGCTCATGGCGAGCTACGAGGTCGAGGACCGCGGCTTCATCCTCACGCGCATCGCCGGGGGGTACCGGTATCAGAGTCATCCTGACCAGGCGCCCTACGTCGAGCGCTTCGTCCTCGAAGGCCAAACCTCGCGGTTGTCGGCCGCTGCCCTCGAGACGCTGGCGATCGTGGCCTACAAGCAGCCGATCTCGCGGGCGCAGGTCGCCGCGGTGCGGGGCGTGAACGTCGACGGGGTGGTGCGCACGCTCGAGCAGCGCGGCTACATCGGCGAGGTGGCCCGCGATCCCGGCCCCGGGAACCCGATCCTGTTCGGCACGACCGATCTGTTCCTCGAGAAGCTGGGCATCAACTCGCTTGACGACCTGCCGCCGCTGGCGTCGTTCGTGCCGAGCCCCGACATCGTCGAGCAACTCGAACACGGCTTGCGGGCCGAGATCGACGCCGAGGTGGCCGCCGACCTCGCCCGGGACGCCGCCGCGGCGGGGGAAGCTGCCGCCGCCGCCGAGGCCGCATCGTCGGAGACCGCCCCGCCCGCATCGTCGGAGACGGCTGCGTCCGGCGGCGCCTCAGTCGACGACGGCGTCGTCGCTGATGCAGGCGAGGCCGTCGGGACGGACGAGGTCGCGGGGCCGGATGAGGTCGCGGGGCCGGATGAGGCGGCCGGGCCGGATGAGGCGGCCGGGCCGGACGAGGGCCAAACCGTTCTCTGATCCGGCGACCCGCCCAGGTCCGGGTGGCGCTGCAAAGAACGCAGCCGACCTCGTCCGCGGGTCGGATGCGCGTGCCCGAGCGGGATGGGGATCCACCCGTTCTTTGCACCGTCTACCCGCTCAGGTCCGGCGGCGGAAGCAAAGAACGCCGCGGGCGCGCGACGACGAGCGAGTTAGCGCTCGAAGGCGCCGGCGTCGATCGCCGGGCCGTGCACGGTCCGCGCCGCGTGGCTGAGGTTGTAGACGTACTGCTGGACGGGCGTGAGGGCGTAGCCCTGACCGGTGCCGGCGTCGGTCCCCGCATCCAGGCACGGCGAGCCGGCGGCGAGGTGGAAGTCGAAGCTGGTGCGGTTCACGAAACCCGGGTCGGCCACGATGCAGTTGGTGACCTGGGTGGCGCTGGCCTGGGTGACGAAGGTGGGGCTGCCGGTCGTGATGTTGTTCCGCGCCACGACCGGAGTCGTGACCGTCGCCCCCACCGCCACGGCCGCGCCCGAACCCTTGTCGTTCACGAAGGTGTTGTTCACCACGTAGAGCTGCGCGCTCGGGTTGGTCGCCCCCTCCTCGCCGTAGGCGACGAGGTTGGGGTTCTGGCTCGTCGGGCCCTGTTGCACGAGGTTGCCGATGACGTACGAGAGCCCGGCGTTGGGCAGATCGAGCTCGTAGCTGCCGGTCCCGGCCTGTTCGGTGAGGCGGTTCTCGAGGATGTAGTTGGTGGCCGCCCGGGACTTGACCAGGTGGCCGACCTTCACGTCGTGGGACCAGCTGTAGCGCAGCGTGAACGTGCGCACGGCGCCGATGTACATGTTGTGCGTGTAGCCGTCGCCGTAGCCGTTGCGGGCGAACTCGGACGAGTCGACGACGATGTCGCTCGTCGCGTTCGCTCCGGCCAGGATCCCGTTCTCGTTGTCGTGGAAGAACGAGCTCTGCACGGTCAGCCCGGCGCCCTCCTGGCGGATCCCGGCGCCGTTGTGGTCCGCCACCGTCGCGCCGGACAGCTCGACGTTGCGGATCGTGGTGTTGGCGCCGGCGATGACCCACGTGCCCTTGCCGCCGCTGTTGTGCCCGGCGGCGTCGATGTGGGCCCGTCCGTTGATGCCGACGATCGTCAGGCGGTCGGTCGACCACGCGCACACGTCGCCGTCGTAGGTGCCGTTGCCCGCGGCGTCGATCTGCACCGTGTCCCCGGCGGCCGACGCGGCGATCGCGGCGCACGGCGTGGCGAAGGGATGGCCGGGCCCGACCACGCGGATCGTCGCCGGCTGGCACCCGGTCGTGCCGAGCGCCAGGAGGCCGAGCGAGATCGCGATCGCGGGGATCGCCCGGGCCGGCCGGAGCCGCAGGCCGAGGGAGGACATCCTCTGTGCATCGTCGCGGTCGGCGCTGGTCTTGAGTGGCGTCGAGGGGCGCTCAGGTGGCCGAGAAGGCGGGGGTGGGTTGGTGGGTTCGGTTCGGGGGTGGCGTCGAGGGGCGCTCAGGTGGCCGAGAAGGCGGGGGTGG
>JBBQHT010000194.1:0-9277 GCA_038324235.1 Acidimicrobiales bacterium | reverse complement strand
GTTGGTTGCAGCGAGCTGGTCGTACACCTTGCCGGTGTACGCATCGAAGGTGATGGCGCAGATCGGCGGGTTGTCGAGGTCGTCGCGGGAGGTGCTGTCGGGTGCCCGGATGATGTAGGTGGTCTTGACCGAACCCGGTGTGAAGTTCGTCAGCCAATCCCCCGAGCAGTACTTCGCGGCGGCGGTGAGGTCTGCGGGCGTGGGTTGCTCGGCGAGGATGCCCCAGCGATGCGCCATGTCCGTCACGTCGATGCCCGCCGCGTGGTACTGCGCCTGCAGCGTGGCGAGGTTCCCGTTGTTGATGCCGACCAACGCCGAGCTTCGGAGGCCGTAGGTTTGGTTGTAGGTCTGTTCGCACCTGTCGCCCACGTCGACCGCGGCCGGGTCGTAGGCCTGGATATCGAGCGGCCCGCTCGTGGTCGTGACGTCGACGTGGTACGTGTAGCCGTCGGGTCGGAACTCGGTGTTCACCGACGGCATGGTTGCCGAACAGCCGAACGACGAGTACTGGCAGTCGAGGGTGGCGTACCGGTCGCCGTAGCTCTTGTAGTTGTGCGTCGCCGCGATCTGCAGCCACAGCGCCGCGTCGAACCCCGTATCGGGATCGTTCCCGAGCGTCGCGAACGGACTGCCGATGGCGAGCGGGGGCCGGAAGGCCAGCGCCACGTTGATGCCGGTCGCGGTCGGGGTGACCGACGGCGAGAGCGGGAACGATGCGCCGGTGAATGCCAGACCGGGGCCGCCCCCGTTGTAGAACGCCGGCTGGAAGGCCGTGGTGATGTGCTGCAGGTACGCCGGATCGACGAACGCCACCTTGTAAGCGGTGCCCATCCACAGGGCGGGGATCGTGTAGTGGCCGGCGGCGTCGGCGACGCCGAACGCGACGAGTGCAGGTGCGGCGACCGGGGAGGCGACTGCGTACATACCGGGCAACGCGCTCGTGCCGTCGGTGATGGTGCCCGTGATCGAGCCGGCGGCGACGAGGTGCTCGTTGGCGGTGGTCGTGCCGGCAGGCGTGACCGTCACTGCCTGGTCACCCGCGCTGCTGGGGGTGTCGGGCCACCAGGCCCGCGCGAGGTGGTTGCCCGGGTCGGCGAACAGGAGCGTGAAGGCGGTGGCGCCGAGGCCGGCGATGGCGTAGTGCCCCGCCGCATCGGTGCTGGTGGTCCCCGCCGCGTTGCCGTACGTGCGATTGGTGGCGGTTACCGTGATCCCCGCCGCCGGCAGCCCGCCGGGGCCGGTGACGGTCCCGGTGATGGTGCCCCGCGTGGACGTCAGCGTGGCGTCGGCCGTGGCCGTGCCACCCGCGGGCACGACGACTGCCGTCGCCGTCGCGGAGGTGGGTGCGTCGAGGTACCAGCGGTCCGCCCAGGCGCCCACGGGATCCCGGAAGCGCACCAGGTAGCGGGTGGGCGTGAGGCCCGCGATGGCGTAGTTGCCCGACGCAGACGTCGTGGCCGTGGCGACGGCGTTGCCGTAGTAGGCGTTGTAGGCCGTCACCTCGATGCCCGCCAGCGCGGTGGCACCCGCCGAGGTGACGGTGCCCGAGATCGTCCCCGTGCCCACGGCGCCCGCCGGACCGGCCGTGCCGATCGTGACGAGCAACGTCGTCAGCACCAGCACGAGGGTGGCGACGCGTGCCGGGCGCCGGCTCGTCGGTTGTGACCGCATGCCATCGGAGCGCTTCGTGTCCACTGTCGCCTCACCCTTCTCGAGCGCACCGGCGGCCACGAGACGATGTCTCGCCTCCCGTCCCGTCCTGCGCCTCACCGTGTCCGTGTCCGGCCCGTGTCGCCGGTGGCCAACCGCCGTCCCGGACGGTACCAGGTGCGGTCGGCGCAGCTGGTGGGCCGAATGCTGATCGATCGCCGCCTCCGTCGGGTTCGCCGGTGCAGCGAGCCTGTGGGCCTCAGGCGTCGTCTGCGCCATCGAGGTCGAGCACGATCTGCTCGACATCGAGGCGGGCGGCTGCGATGCGGTCTCGGCACACCCGGATCAGCGCGGCGGCCCGCTGCACCTGCGGCCCCAGCGCGTCGATGTCGACGTCGTCGCGTTCGAGCTCGGCGAGGATCGCCTCGAGCTCGACCATGGCGTCGCGGTAGCTGACCGAACCGGTGATCTCGTCGGCGGGATCGCTCGGCCGGGGCCGGCCCGCGCCTGCCGGCTCCTTCTTCGCCTCGTCAGCCATCGGTCGGCTCCCGCTCGGTGTCGGCCACCGTCGCGTCGACGCGGCTGTGCACGGTGCCGGCCGCGAGCTGGGTCACGAGCTCGTCTCCCACGTGCAGGTCCTCGGCATGGCGCACGACCCTACCGTCGGCCGTTCGGGTGATCGACCAGCCGCGGGCGAGCGCCCGGCGCGGGTCCACACCGTCGGCCCGCACCGACGCCAGCGCCAGGCGGCGGTCCGCCCCGTCGAGCGCCCGCGGGACCGCTCGGGCCACGCGACCCTGGACTGCGGCGACGTGCTGGGCCCGCAGATCGAGCTGGGACCGCGACGCGAAGGTGACGTGGCGAGCGGTCGCCCGCAACGCCTGATCGTGGCGGTCGAGCGCCCGGGTGGCGGCGGGCCCGATGGCGGCCCACGCCGCCTCGGTCCGCTGGATCGCCAGCCGGGCGTGGTCGACGAGCGCCGCGGCGCACGCGGTCGGCGTCTTGTACGCCCGGGCGGCGACCGCGTCGGCGACGCTGGTGTCGATCTCGTGGCCGATGCCGGTGACGACAGGGACCGACAGCACCGCGATCGTGCGGGCGACGAGCTCGGCGTCGAAGGCCAGCAGGTCGGTGCGGGCCCCGCCGCCGCGCACGACCGCGATCACATCGACCCCCCGGGCCTCGAGGTGGCTGAGCGCCTGGGCGATGTCACGCTCCGCCCCGGGCCCCTGCACCCGCGCCGCGACGAAGGTCACCTGCCAGCCGATGCCGCTGGCGCGCAGCTCGTCGAGGAAGTCGGCGTAGGCGGCACTTCCCGCGCCCGTCACCAGGCCGACCCGGAGGGGCAGCAGGGGGAACGGCAGGAGCCGGTTGCGATCGATGAGCCCCTCAGCCGCGAGCGCGGCGAGGACCCGGTCCCGCTCCGCCAGCATCCGACCGAGGGTGTACGCCGGATCGATGCTGGTCATCCGCAGGCTCAAGCGGCCCTTCGGCGGGAAGTAGTCGAGGGCGCCGCGGATGCGGATGTGGACGCCATCGGCCATCTTGATCGAACCACCGGGGGTGTCCCGCGACGTCCGGATGAGGAGCCGGTTCACCGCCTCCTTGTTGGTGCGGTAGAGCGCCACGGGCAGGGTGGCGTCGGCCTGTTGACCGTCGTCGCTGGCATCGACGAGATCGAAGTAGACGTGTCCCGACGGATGCCGCTTGAGCGAGTGGATCTCGCCCTCGACCCACAGCTCGTCGGGAAAGGTCACGGCGAGGGCGTGGCGGATCAGCCGGTTGAGCTCGCCGACCCGGAACGTCACAGCGTCGGCGGCGGGCATCTCCCGACTGTATCGGTGGCGTTGCGGCCGCATCGGCGGTCCGCAGGACGCGGAGCCGCTGCACCATGGATCCTGACCCTGAGGCTCGGGGTCGTGGCCGTTATGGTCCAGTCACGCGGGGTGGCCCCTCAACCTTTCTAGGTCATTTGGCCTATTGCGGATCGGGGTCCCGAGCCGACTAGATGAAGACGCGTTGGGGAAGCCATCCCTCAGGGTTCTTCCGGTCGCGTGACGACACGAACAATCGCCGCTCGCGGCGTGTTGCTGCCTGGTCGACAGACAAGTTGGAGCCCGCCATCACCTCTGATCCCGCTCTCGGCGTGAGTGAGCCGTCTGCCTCGACGTCGAGGGACGCGTCCGAGTGGCGCGCCCTCTTCGAGCGAGTCGTGGACCGCGCCCGCGATGCGGTGATGGTCTCGTCGTACACCCACGAGGATCCCCAGGTGAGGGTGCAGATCGTGAACGACGCGTTCGTGGCCCTCGCCGGCTACGAGCGACACGAGCTGATCGGTGCCCCAGCCAGCATGTTCGTCGGGCCCGAGACCGATCTGGACACGTTGCGGCGGATCGAGACGGCGCTGCACGCGGGTGAGCCGCTCGTGACGCCGCTCGTGTTTCACGCGAAGGACGGCACGCCCGTGCGCGTCGAGGCGGACTACTCGCGGGTCGACGGGGCGGGCGGCACCGTCTGGTACGTCGCGAGCTACCGCGACCTCGCCGACCGGGCCGCCGCGGAAGCCGCGCAGTGGCGCAGCGACGAGTGGTCCGAGGCCCTGATCCGCGGCGTCACCGACGTGATCCTCGTGGTCAAGGAAGACACCACGATCACGTGGGCCTCACCGTCGGTTCGCACCCAGCTCGGCTTCGAGCCGGGCGAGCTCGTCGGGACCGCCTCGTCGTTGTTGGTGCACCCCGACGATCTGGGGCCGGCGCTCGCGCACTTCGCCGAGGTCGTCGACGATGTGAACGACCGGACACCCTCGTTCTTCCGGGTCCGGCACAAGAACGGCACGTGGCGCTTCGTCAACGTGAACGGATCCAACCAACTGGCCCACCCGGCGATCCGCGGGATCATCCTCACCGGGGCCGACGTGACCGAGTGGGCGGTCGTGCAACAGGAGGTGCAGCGCCAGGAGCGCTGGGCCCAGGCCCTCGTGCAGGGCGGCTCGGATCTGGTCATCACGACCGGCGACGACGGGCTCATCACCTACGTCAGCCCCGCGCTGCACGCCGTGCTCGGCTTCGACCCCGAGGACTTCGTCGGCCGCCCGTACCGCGATCTGCTCGATCCGGACGAGATGCTCGAGGCGGAGGAGGTCTTCGCCCCGACCGCGCAGAACGCGGGGGCGGATCAGAGCCACGAGTTCCGGGCGCGCCACGCCGACGGTCGCTACCGCATCCTCAACGCCGTCGTGACCGACATGCTCGACGATCCTCTGGTGCACAGCCTGGTGATCAACATCCGCGACGTCACGAGCCGGCGCGTGGTCGAGGACCTGCTGTCCGAGCAGGCCGACCTGCTCGAGGCGATCGCGCGGGGCGCACCCCTCGAGATCACGCTGCAGAAGATCACCCAGATGATCGAGCACGTGATGGACGACGCGGCGTGCTCGATCGGCATCCTCGATCCCGACGGCCTGATCCGCGTGCGGGCGGCGCCGAGCCTGCCACGCCAGATCGTCTCGATCCTCGACGACCTCACCGCCGATTCGGACGCCGGCATCGAGCTGCGGCGGTCGGATGGGGACCCGATCGTCTACGACCTCACCGAGGTGAGCCCCTTCGGCGCGCCCACCGTGTTCGCCAACCACGGGTTCGCCCTCGTGCGGCAGGCCCCGGTGCTGGCGCCCGGCTCCGGCGAGCTCCTGGGCGCGCTCAACGTCTTCCACCCCCAGAACGACAAGCTCACCTCGCTCGAGGCGAACCTGCTCGACCGGGCCCTGAACCTCGCCGCCATCGCCATCGAGCGCCGGCGGTTCGAGTCGACCCTCGAGTACCAGGCGCTGTACGACCCGCTCACGGGGCTACCCAACCGCACCCTGCTGCACAACCGCATCCAGGACGCCTTGTCGCGCGCCAGCCGGCTCGACACCGGTGTCGCGGTGCTGTTCGTGGACCTGGACCGGTTCAAGGTCATCAACGACTCGGTCGGCCACGCGCTCGGCGACCAGCTGCTCATCGAGGTCACCGAACGGTTCAAGCAACCGTTGCGGCCAGGCGACACGCTCGGCCGGTTCGGCGGTGACGAGTTCATGATCGTGTGCAGCCGCGTGGCGACCGACGAAGACGCGGTGGCGACGGCCGAGCGGTTCATGGCCCAGCTCACCGAACCCGTGAAGATCGACGGCGGCGAGATCTTCGTGACGGCGTCGGTCGGCATCGCCTTCGATCTGGACGGCACGATCACGACGGAGTCGCTCATCCGCAACGCCGATGTCGCGATGTACCGCGCCAAGGACCAGGGTCGCAACCAGCTCGTCGTCTTCCAGGAGACGCTCGATCAGCGCGCGGTCGATCAGCTCGCGGTGGAGCAGGCGTTGCGCCACGCGATCGAGCACAAGGAGTTCGAGCTCTACTTCCAGCCCGTGGTCCGCCTGCTCGACGGCGCGATGACCCACGTCGAGGCGCTCGTGCGTTGGCACCGGCCGGGCCACGGCCTCGTGTTCCCGGGGGACTTCATCCCCCTCGCGGAGGAGACCGGGCTCATCGTGCCGATGGGCTGGTGGATCCTCGAGGAGGCGTGCACCCGCGCCGCCGCCTGGCCGGATCTGCCCGAAGGCGAGCAGGTGGAGGTCGCGGTCAACCTGTCGGCGCGCCAGTTGGCGTCGCCCGAGTTGCTGCCGATCGTGCACGACGTGCTGAAGCGCACCGGCCTCAGCCCGGAGCGGTTGTGCTTCGAGGTCACCGAGTCCGCGCTGGTCCGCGACGTGGAACAGGCGAAGGAGGCGTTGCTCGCCATCAAGTCGCTCGGTGTGCGCCTCGCCATCGACGACTTCGGCACCGGCTACGCGTCGCTCGACTACGTGCGGCACTTCTCGATGGCCGACTACCTCAAGATCGACCGCTCGTTCGTCGAGGGCGTCGACAAGGACGGCTCCCAGGAAGCGGCGATCGTGACCGCCGCCATCGCGCTCGCCCGCTCGCTCGGGCTCACCGTGATCGCCGAGGGCGTTGAGACGCTCTTCCAGATGGAGGCGCTGCGCGATCTGTCTTGCGACCTGGCCCAGGGCTACCTGTTCAGCCGCCCGATCCCGATCGACGCCGCCATCGACCTCCTCTGCAGCCAGTAAACAACGCCGCCGCGGACCCGGTTCTCGGCTACGTGGGCGCCCCAACGATCGCGTTCTTGGCTACGTGGGCGCCCCAACGATCGCGTTCTTGGCTACGTGGGCGCCCCTCGTGCGCGGCCCTTGCTCGGATGACGACCGTCGCGGGCGGCGTCACTCGGGCAGGTGGCAGACGGCCTCGACGTTGTTGCCGTCCGGATCGCGCACGAACGCGCCGTAGTAGGCCGGGTGGTACTCGGGCCAGAGGCGCGGTTCGTGGAGGACCTCGGCGCCGGTCGCGACCGCGGCGGCGAGGAACGCCCGGACCGCCGCCCGGTCCGGGGCGGCGAACGCGATGTGGCTTTCGCGGAACCCTTCCCCGGTGGCCTGGGGGCCGATCCAGAAGTCGGGCATGGGCGGCGTGCCGTACCCGATCACCTCGCCGAAGTCCATCAGCCGCACCCCGCCGAGCGTCGCCAGGACCGTGTCGTAGAACGCGGCGCTGGTGGTGACGCTGGCGCATTGGATCGAGAGGTGATCGAGCATCTCGACATCCTGTCACCCCATGTTCGATGGCGAACAGGATCCGGTCGGCATCGTGAGGTGGACGCCCGCGGAGCCGAGAACGCGGTCGTTGGGGCGCCCACGTAGCCGAGAACGGGATTTCTGGGGGCGCCCACGTAGCCGAGAACGCGGTCGTTGGGGCGCCCACGTAGCCGAGAACGCGATTCTTGGGGCGCCCACGTAGCCGAGAACGCGGGGAAGGGGGAGGGTAGCCGGTCAGTGGGACCGGTGGTCCTGGCGGAAGGTGGAGGGGGAGCGGCCTTCGCGCTCGCGGAACAGCCGAGAGAAGTAGTACGGATCGTGGAAGCCGACGGCGAGGCTGACGGTGGCCACCGGGTCGTCAGTCGCCGCGAGCAGCTCCTTCGCCCGAGCGATGCGCAGGGCGAGCACGTACGCCTTCGGCGACGAACCGGTGGCCGCGCGGAACCGTCGCCGGAAGGTCGAGTACCCGAGGCCGTGGGCGCGAGCGATCGTGGCGGGGTCGACGTCGGTGAACGCGTCGCGTTCGAGCTGGTCGAGCGCGGCCGCGATCACCGGATCGGGATCCAACTCGTTCGCGCCGGCGGCCACGTGGCGGTGCGCGGCCACGATCAGGTGGTGGATGTGGGCGGCCCCGAGCATGGCGGCCCATGGCCCGCCCTCGACCACCGTGTCGTCGATCCGGTCGAAGAGGCGCGGGATCGGCGACCGGGCCGCGTTCGCGACCACCGGTGCCGCCGGGTCGAGCACGCCCAGGTCGACGAAGCCCTCGGCGACGGTGCCGTCGAACACGATCCACTGTTCGCGCCACCCGTGGGCATCGGGGCCGTAGAGGTGCTCGACGCCGGGGAACTGCCAGAGCAACGTGCCGGGTCCCACCGCCAGCTCCCCGTGGGTCGCCGCGGAGGTGAACCGGCCCGAGCCCGACCGGATGTAGACCGCGCCGAAGTAGGGCCACGTGCGCGGTCCGCAGTCGTGCCGCTCGATCTTGGTGCCGTACCCCAGGCAGACCAGGCCGGGGGCCGGGTCCTGGGGTCTGGTGAAGTACTTGAACAGCTGGCGGGTCATCGGGTGGTCGCTCCAATCATCGCCGGCCGTTCCCGGTGGTGAGCAGAAACTCCAGGAAGTCGGCGAAAACCTATATTGCACGACATCCTGTTGGGTCCGTACCGTGCACAGAGGCTCCAGGTGAGCGAAGCGCGTCAGGCGCGGAACGGCAACGAGGGGGAGATCGATGGAACTGATCCCGGTGCGGATCGACGTGGCGGCAGACGGAGTGGCCGGATCGGCGCCGGTCTCGTCGTTCCCGGCGGTGACCGTGGTCGGGCCGCTCGAGGTGCGCCTCGACGCCGCGGCGTGGCCCTCGGTGCGGTGGTCGGTGGCCAACCGCGGTGACCGCTCGGTGCGCGTCCGCTCGGTCTCGCTCGTGTTCGCCCTGGCCGACGTGCAGGAACCGCTGCGGGTGTTCCGCAACGGCTACCAGTCCTGGTCGCCCACCGGCGTCGCGACCTTCGGTGTCGACGTGGATCCCTCCACCAAGGCCAACTTCGAGTTCCTCCAAGCCGTCCACCACGCGGACCAGCGCCAGGCGCGGGCCGACGAGCTGCGCTCCGAAGCGGTCACCGTGCTGCGCGACGCCGATGTCCGTGACGACGGCCAACCGATCCTGCTCGGCTTCGAGGCCGGCACCGACCACGACGGCACGCTCCGGGTGCGCCGCGGAGAGGGCGGCGGCGTCGAGGTGTGGGCCGAGGCCTTCCTCGGCGACGCGGTGCTCGCCGCCGGCGAGGAGCGCGCGCTGCACGGCATCGTCATCGACGAGCGGGACGGCCTCGACGCGGGGGTCAAGCTCGACGGCTGGGCCTCCGAGGTCGGCCGCCTGGGCGCGGCGCGCGTGCACGCGCCCTATCAGGTCGGTTGGTGCAGTTGGTACCACTACTTCCACGACGTCACCGAGGCCCATCTGCGCCAGAACCTGGCGCTCGCCGGCGA
>JBBQHT010000193.1:0-9397 GCA_038324235.1 Acidimicrobiales bacterium | reverse complement strand
ATCCCGGGACCGAGGTTGGACCACCCCGTCCAGTCACCGATCGCTTGGCGGTTCACCCACACCGAACCGGTTGCGTCCATCCCGAAGGCCTCCACGAACCCGAGACCGTCGCGACCCGCCGCCACGGTCGTGACCGCGGGCGAGCTGCCGAGCGGGATGGGTCCGACCCATGCGCCGTTCGGGCTGCCCTGCCACGCGTGCACGACCTGACCGTTGGGTCCCGCGAAGAACGTCTCGAGGCGACCGTCGCCGTTGGTCGCGAGCGCGAGGTCGCTCTGCGGGGCGCTGCTCCCGATGGATGTCCACCCCGTCCACCCGTTGGCACAGGCCCCGATGTTGCGCGTGGTGTCGCACAGCTGGCTGCCCGGAGCGGCCAAGGACCAGGTGAGGGAGGTGCGGGCGTTCGCGGTCACCGGCTTCGAGGCGACGACCGTTGCCGCGTACCCGGTGGTCTCCTGCAACCAGTAGCGATACTCACGACCGTTGGCGGTGAAGGCATAGAAGGCCTTGGGCAGCGGGGTCGAGCCCGACAGGGTCCAGCCGCGGTCGCCCTCGGCCACCGCGGGGTCGACCCAGTAGCAGTCCACCGTTCCGATGCCCTCGACCAGGCAGCTCCGCGCCGCCATCCCGCCGGTGCGCGTGACGTTGGCCGCCCGGTTGATCGACAAGTTGGTCCCGTCGAACATGTCGTTGTAGTAGCCGATGCACTGATCGGTGGTGGCGCACACGCTCCATGCGCTCCAGGCGTAGCGGATCTTGCTGATGACGTCGGGCGCGCCGCTCGCGCAGTAGCGGGACGCGAGCAGCTGCGCCGCCACCGGCGCCGCGGTCGCGGTGTTGATCGCCGTCGCCGCGGTCAGGTTCCATCCCCCCGCCGAGTCGAACTGCCACATGCCGATGCCCGGGCTGAAGAACGCGTTGCGGTAGGGCGCCGCGGCGTTCGTGTTCCCGAACGCGTAGAGCGCGGCGCTGTTGTCCCACCGACTCAACGTCATGGGTGCCGGCGCCGATGTCGCCGGCGAGCCGGTCTCCTCGATCGTCGGGGCGATCACCATGGCGGCGAGCTGGTTCTGGCTGAGGCTGCACCCGGGATGGGCCGTGGCCTGGGTCACGAGCGCACTCGCCGCGGCCGCCAGGACATCGTCGACGGGCTGGCTGCCGAAGGTCCGCACCGTGCCGGCGCCGGCGGACGAGGTGCCCGCGCCGACCAGCGCCGCGATCAGCATCGTGGCGGTGAGCGCGAGCAAACCGGGTCGACGAACGGACCGGCGGCCCGAGCCCCACCGATTGCCACGCGGTCGAGACACCCCCCGAGCAGAGACCATGTGCGCGCAACCTCCAAAGCCGTGGGCTCCGCCGCCCGACGATGGTAACGCCCCAGACCGCCGCATCCCGGTCATCCCCTCCCACCCACACCCGGATCTGTCGGCCGTGAGCGCGCTCTCCAGCACCAGATCCACCCAGAAACCCCGCCGCCTGATCTGTCGGCCGTCACCGCGCTCTCGCGAGGGGCACCCACCTAGCCCAGAACGCGATTCCCTGATCGGTCCGCGCTCAGGACGGACGGGACCGACCGTCGAGCCCGGGTACCAGCGGCGCCAGACGGCGGGCCAGGTCACCGTCGGTGACGACGATGATCACGTCACCCGAGGCGCCCGGGGCCAGCGAGGCCACGCGGGTGGTCGTGCCGGGCTGGACCACGTCCGCCTCGACGGCGGCGGCGGCCTGCCCGCTCGAGGTGGTCCACACCGCCCGGACGTAGGGTCCCGCGATGGCGGTCGGCCCGTTGTTCGTGACGCCTCCGTACACGACGAGCGGCTTGGTGTCGCCGGGGGCGTCCCGGTAGCCCGGGATGTCGATGCGACGAGGTTCGTCGGGCAGTCGCGTCCAGAAGAGCTGCACGGTCATGGCCGGCACCGGGGCAGGCGCCGGCTCGGCGAGCGGCACCTCCGAGGCCGGCGGCACGGAGGTCGCCACCGGACCGGCCGCGGTGCTCGGCGGCCCCGCCGATGGGTTCGACGACGTGACCGAGGGCGAACCGGCGCCTGCACGGGGCGCCCCATCGGCGCCGGAACCCGAACCGGAACCGGAACCGGAACCGGAACCCGACCCCGGGCCGGGACCAGGGCCCGCCGCCGGGCCGCCCGCGGGCGTCGACCCGGAACCGGGGGCGGTGCCGCCATCGGACCCGAGACCGGGACGATCGGGCGCCGACCCCCCTGCCGGATCGGCGTGGGCGGAACCCGCCGAGGTCGCCGGCGCGGTCGATGCTGCCTGGTCGGGAGCCCCGGAGCACGCCGAGCCGAGGAGCACCGCCCCCAGCGCCACCGCGGCCAACGCGGAGGCCGCCGGCCGACGGGACCAGGTTCGCGACGGGGTGCACACGCGCGCAGCGTAGCGGGACCGCAAGGTCCGGCTCAGTCAGCCAGCAGACGCTCGACCAGCACCGCAAGCGGCTCGTGGAAGTCCGGGAGCAGCTCGACACCCGACAGCCGGAGCGCGGCGTTGTCCAGCACGGTGTTCGCCGGGCGGGGGGCGGGGCGGGCGGGCTGCAGGTCGGCCGTGGCGATCGGGCTGACGCGCTCGGGATCCTGACCCGCGGCCTCGAGCACGGCGCGCGCGAACTCGAACCAGCTCACCGCGCCCTGGTTGGTCACGTGGAACACCCCGGGGCGACGGTCCACGACCAACCGCTTGATCTGGCGGGCCAGGTCCGCGGCGAAGGTCGGGTGCCCGCGCTGATCATCGACGAAGGACAGGCGATCGTGCTCGCCGGCGAGGCGCAGGATGGTCTTGACCATGTTCTGCCCGCCGTACCCGCACACCCAGGACGTGCGCATCACCGTGGAACCCGGGTCGAGCTCGCGCTCGCCCGCCAGCTTGGTGAGCCCGTACACCGACTGCGGGTTGGTCTGGTCCCACTCGAGGTAGGGCGAGTCCTTGGTGCCGTCGAACACGTAGTCGGTCGAGACGTAGAAGACGGGTGCGTCGACGCGCCGGGCGCCCTCGGCGAGGTGGCGGGTGCCGAGCACGTTGACCTTGTAGGCGCTGTCCACCTCGGTCTCGCACAGATCGACAGCGGTGAACGCTGCGGGGTGCACGATGACATCGGGGCGCACCGAGGTGACCGCGCCTAGCACGGCGTCGCGATCGGTGATGTCGACCGCCAGCAGATCCACGCCGGCGAGGGCCGAGACCCGGCCGTCGGCGCGGGCGGCATCGATGACCGGTTCGACATCGACCGCAACGATCTCGTGGTGACCGTCGGCCGCGAAGACCCCGAGGAGCTCCTGGCCGAGTTGCCCGAGGGCTCCGGTGATCACGATCCGCATGAGTGCTCCTCTTCCAGGGGTTCGACGGGGACGGACGACGTGGCGATCAGCCCTTGAGGGGCTCCCACCAGGCGCGGTTCTCCTTGTACCACTCGACGGTCGCCGCGAGGGCCTCGTCGAGCTCTCGTGCGGGCTTCCACCCCAGATCCTCGACCTTGGCCGTGGACACCGAGTAGCGGCGATCGTGACCGAGGCGATCCGCCACGTGGTCGATGCGGTCGTCGCCGACCTCGCACAGGCGCAGGATGCGCTCGACGAGCTCCCGATTGGTGATCTCGTTGCCGGCCCCGATGTTGTAGATGTCGCCGATCTCGCCCTTGCGGAGCACGATGTCCACCGCGGCGCAGTTGTCCTCGACGTAGCACCAGTCCCGGATGTTGAGCCCGTCGCCGTACAGCGGGATGTTCTTGCCGTCCATCAGGTTGGTCACGAACAGCGGGATGGCCTTCTCGGGGTACTGGTACGGACCGAAGTTGTTCGACGAGCGGGTGACCACCACGGGCAGTCCGTAGGTCTCGACGTAGGCGAGGGCGATCAGGTCGCTGCCCGCCTTCGAGGCGCTGTAGGGCGAGCGGGGCGAGAGCGGATCGGTCTCGGTGAAGGACCCGTCGTCGATCGAGCCGTACACCTCGTCGGTCGAGATGTGCAGGAACCGGTCGACCTCGACCTGGCGGGCGACGTCGCACATGACGTTGGTGCCGTTGCAGTTCGTGAGCACGAACGCATCCGGGTCCACGATGGACCGGTCGACGTGGCTCTCGGCCGCGAAGTGCACGACCTGGTCGTGGCCCGCCATCGCGTCCTTCACGGCGGCCCGATCGCAGATGTCGCCTTGGACGAAGCGGTAGCGGGGGTTGTCCTCGAGGTCGGCCAGGGTGGCCAGGTTGCCGGCGTAGGTCAGGGCGTCGTAGACGGTGACCTCGTCGTCGCTGTGAGCGAGGACGTGACGGACGTAGTTGGAGCCGATGAACCCGGCGGCGCCGGTGACGAAGAGCTTCATGGGCGACATCCTCGCAGAAGCGGCGGGGCCTCGCGAAACCCTGTTTGCCCACGCGGGGACCATCGCCCACACTGTGCGCGGGCCCGTCAGGTGACAAGCTGGCGGGGCCACTTCAGTCGGTGGCGACGGGAATGCAGAACGTGAGAAGAGTGGCGTGACTCCGTACGAGATCCTCGGCATCGGGCCGACGGCCTCGCAGGACGAGGCGGACGAGGCGTACCACCGGCTCCTGCGCGTCCACCACCCCGACCTCCACCAGCACGACTCGCCCGAGGCCATCGCCGCCGCCGAGCAGCGCACGCAGGCCTGCAACCTGGCGATCGCCCAGATCCGCGGTGGATGGCGACCGCAGCCCGCGGGCCCAGGCCCGGGCTTCACGAGCTCCGACGGCGCGACGGGCTACGGCGAAGGCCGCCGCTACGCCTACGCCCCCGGTCCCGATTACAGGCGCGGTGCGGAGGCCCGGACGGGGGGTCCCGCGGCCGACGCACCGGGACGCGGACCCCACTCGGCGGCCGGCGGGGCCGGCGGTACCGGCGGTGATGAACCGGGCACGGCGTGGGTCTACGACGAGCCGGTGCTCTCGACGGTCTGCGCGCTCTGCGGCCAGCACTTCGGCCATGTCGACGAGTTCGCGGAGCACGCCTGGGTCGCGCACCGGCTGCGTCTCGACCAGCGCACCCGGCGCCGTCGGCGCCGGATCGTGCCCCGTGTCCGCGTCGACCTCGGGATACCGAAGCTGAGCATGTGGGCGCTCGTCCCGCTCAACGCAGGCATCGCGCTGGTGGCCGCGAGCGTGAGCATGAAGGCCGGCGCCACCGACGTGGCCTACTGGGTCTTCGCGCTCGCGATGGCACCGACCTTCGTCCGGATCCTGTCGGGCGCCGACGAGCTCTGACGGTCGGGACGCCCACGCGCGGGGCGCCGACGCGTCAGGTTCGCAGCGCGAAGTGCGGCTGCCACATCGGCTCGAGGTCGGCCCGCACGGGGTTCTCCTGATCGCGAGCCGACAGGATCGGATCGGTGAGGCCCCAGTCCGCTTGCACCGCCGGGTCGTTCCACGCCACGCCGCGTTCGTCGGCCGGGTTGTAGTAGCTGTCGACCAGGTACGTGATCGTCATGTCGGTGAGGGCCGCGAAGCCGTGCGCCACGCCGGGCGGGATGTAGACGCCGTTGTGGGAATGCGTGCCGTCGGGCCGGCGACCGAGATCGATGGTCTGGGTCGCCCCGTCGGTCGGTGAGCCCTGGCGCAGGTCGTGCAGGACGACGCGGGCGGTGCCGTAGGGCACGTACCAGTAGTCGGCCTGGTGGAGGTGGTAGTGCAGCCCGACGATGGCACCCGCCTGGCGGTCACCACGGTTGCCCTGGATCATCTCCCGACCGCCGGGGAACCACTGGCGCCGGTAGGTCTCGACGAAGTAGCCGCGCTCGTCGCCGTGGATCACCGGCTCGACGGTGAACACGCCCTCGATGACGTCGCTCGGGATGATGGTGGCCATGACGATCTCCTGCTGGGGTCGGGGGGGGTTCCGGTGGTCGGGATGGTCGCCGGCACGTTGTAACAGGTCCCGCGCCCGGGAGCGAGCGGCAGACCCGCCGGCGGGGCGGCGCGGGTGGCGGGCAACGGGCAACCGCGGGCACCGGGGTCGCCGGCCCGCCGGCCGGGCCGGCGCTACTGGGTGAGTGGGAGCTCGGCCAGCGCCTCGGGCTCCGCGACCAGATGCGCAGGGACGTGGTGGCGCAGACGTTCGACCAGGAAGGCGCTCATCCAGACGAACGCCACCACGCTCGAGGCGAGCAAGCCGAGCTCGACCCGCAGGAACAGATCGGTGCCCAGGGCGGTGACCCCGACGAACACCAGCAACGCCACGAGCCAGCCGATCGCCATGCGACTGTGCCCGTTGAGGGCGATGAGGGCTTGGTCGAGGCAGATCGTGGCCATGATCAGGATGAAGGCGGCCGCCAGCAGCGCCAGGTCCCGGGGGGTGAGGGTCGAGGACGACTTGAACACGACGCTGATGAACCATGGCCCGAGGACGGCCGCGCCGATCGTCGTGACGATGCCGGCGCCCAGGATGAGGCCGACCAGCTTGCGGAGCTGGCCGACGAACTCGTCGAACTGCCCGGTGCTGGCCAGGCGCGACAGCTTCGGCAGGAGCGAGGCGAGGATCGCCTGGAAGACGAAGAGCGGGATGCGGGCGGTCTGCAGGCCGTTGAGGAACACACCGGCCGCGTCGGACTGCTCGGGGGTGGCGAGGAAGTTCACGGCGATCGTGCCGCCCTGCACGACCAGGGCGATGCTGCAGAGCCCGAGCAGCAGCCACCCGAGGTTCGCGGTGAGCTCGGCCCACGGCGCCTCGGGCCCCGGCTCGAGCAGGTTCTTCTGCCCGATCAGCGCGGCGCCCACACCGATGAACGGCGTGATGGCCAGCACGATGCCCCACGGGCCGATGGTGTGGATCCCGATCGCGGCGATGGCCCCGGCGAGCGCGACCCGACTGATGCCATCGACGCTGAAGAACCGGGCGTAGCCGCCGAAGCGGTGGTGCGACGACAGCACGCCGCGCGTCAGGTGGCCGGCGCAGAAGCCCAACAGGCCGACGATGAAGGCCAGGGTCAGTGAGCCGCTGCTGAAGAACGACCGGGCCGGGGCGAGCTCGTGGGCCATGAGCGTGAGCGCCACCACCACCACGGAGAACGCGCCGCCGATGACCATCGCCCGCCGGATGACCGGCCCGGGGCCGACGGACCGCGCCCGCCGGTCCGAGACCGCTCGGGCGACCTCCTGCTCGAGCGGCTGCATGATGCCGTTGCCCACCGCGAACAACCAGGCCCACATCGTGCCGAGGGTGCTGTAGTCCGCGCCCGAGAGCACCCGCGACGCGATGGCGAAGAACGCGTACGTCGCGACACCGCTGATGGCGAGACCGACCGCGACCGGAAGCGCGCCCTCGGGCAGCGGGTTCTTGGCACGGGCGCGGGCGACGAGGCTGATCGGGGGCTCCGGGAGTGGGCGGCACGGGCAGGCAGCACCCTAGGCGGGCCCGGACCGCGATTTCGAACGCCGGGCCCGCTGACGAACGCGGCCGATCAGGCCGGGGCCGCCAACGGGTGCGGCATGCAGTACTCGTCGTACTCCGCGATCACGAGCCGGTCGGGATCGATGCTGCACGCCGGGCAGTTCGGGTCGCGGTTGATCTTGTAGGTGCGGAACGACTCCTCCATGGCGTCATAGGCCAGGAGACGCCCCGACAGCGAGTCGCCCAGGTCCAAGATGAGCTTGATCGCCTCCATCGCCTGGATCGAGCCGATGATGCCGGGGAGGACCCCGAGCACGCCGGCCTCGGCGCACGACGGCGCGAGCTCGGCGGGGGGCGGTTCGGGGATGAAGCAGCGGTAGCACGGACCGTCGTGCGGCTTGAAGACGGTGGCCTGTCCCTCGAAGCGGAAGATCGAGCCGTGCACGACGGGCGTGCCCGTCTTGAGGGACGCGTCGTTGAGGAGGTAGCGGCTCGGGAAGTTGTCCGCCCCGTCCACGACGAGGTCGTACTGCGACAGGAGCTCGACCACGTTCGACGCGTCCAGGCGGGTGTCGTGAGCCACGACGTTCACATCCGGGTTGAGCAGCGTGAGCGTCTTCTTGGCCGAGTCGACCTTGCGGTCGCCGATGCGGTCCATGTTGTGCAGGATCTGGCGCTGCAGGTTCGACTGGTCGACCACGTCCATGTCGATGATGCCGATCGTGCCGACGCCGGCGGCGGTGAGGTACAGCGCCGACGGTGAGCCGAGCCCACCCGCGCCGAGCAGCAGGACCTTCGCGTCGAGCAGCTTGAGCTGACCCTCCTCGCCCACCTCGGGCAGGAGCAGGTGGCGCTGGTAGTGGTTGCGCTGCTCGGCGGTCAGTGACTTGGGCGCCGCCCACTCGCGATCCTCGTCCTTCCAACGGTTGAACCCGCCGGTCATCGAGACGACGTCGTCGTAGCCGAGCTCGGTCAGCGTCTTGGCGGCGAAGGCCGACCGGACCCCGCTGGCGCACGTGATGATGATGGGCACGGACTTGTCCGGCACGCGCCCCTCGATGTTGCTCTCGAGCTGCCCGCGCGCGATGTGCAGCGACCCCGGGATGGCGCCCTGCTGGTACTCGTCGGGCTCGCGCACATCGAGCACGACGGCGCCGGGAGCGTGACGGGCGACATCGGCCGTAGCGGTGTCGATCTCACGGATCTCGGCCTTGGTCTGGGCGAGCAGGTCTCGGAACGTGGCCATCGGTGGGTCCTTTGTGGGCCGGGGAGCGTCCCCGGTGAGCTCGATCGTGGCGCTGATCGCGGGATCAGGCCAGGTGGCGATGCCACCAACACGAGGTGAAACCCTACCAACGGGGTCAAGTATTCCGCCACGCCACCCGCGTTTCCCAGCGCCGCAGCGGCCCCCTCCACCCGTTCTCGGCTCTGTGGCGGCCCCTTCCACCCCGTTCTCGGCTCTGTGGCGGCCCCTGCCACCCCGTTCTCGGCTACGCGGCGGCCCCTGCCGGGCCGGCTCGCCCGTCAGCAGCGCGCCCGGAACCGATCGTCGAGCGGCGACAGCTCCTTGAAGGCGGTCATCGCCGCCCATTGCCGCCCGGCGTCCGCGGCGCGGCCGGCGCCGACGAGGGCGCAGAAGTAGGTCTGGCGGAACAGGTCGTCCTGCGCATCGCTGCCGCCGCCGGCGGTGACCTGCCCGATCACGCCGTCGAGCAGGTCTGCACTGAGGGCGTGCTGGCCCTCGCCGAGCGCGATGCACCCCTCGACCACGTCCTGGCCGATCGGACGCCACACCCTCGCGGCTTCGGCATCGTCGCGGGCGGTGCGCTCCTGCATCGTGGCGCGCAGCGCGCCGAGCGCGCCGTCCCGCCCGGCCCGCGCCAGCGCGTAGCCGTGGTGGGCGCTCAGGAACGGGAACACGCACTCACCCACGCGCGCCTCGACGTGGTCGGCGATGTCGTCCCAGCGGGCCGCGGGGACCGCTTCACCGGCCATCTCCAGGCGCCACAGCAGCTAGATCGCGTCGATCTGCTCCACCGGGGCAT
>JBBQHT010000192.1:0-9450 GCA_038324235.1 Acidimicrobiales bacterium | reverse complement strand
CCATCCCACACGTCGCCGATCCAGCCCAACACCTGCGGCGCCAAGATGAAGCCGGCGAAGTGCCCACCGCCCGGGCACATCACGAGGTCCGATCCCGGCACGCGGGCGGCCTGGAACTCGCCGTGGCTGAACGGCACGATGCCGTCGGCATCGCCGTGCCAGAAGCGCACGGGCACGTGGATGTCCTCGAGCGCGAAGCCCCAGTCCCGTCCGAACACGACCAGATCGGCGATCGGTGCCCGCACGCCGCCCTCCGCGGCCGTCAGCAGGTCGTACAGGAACATCGCCTTCATCTCGGGCTGGCGCATGATCGGCCGGTCCGACGCCGGCGCCACCCGCGTGTAGAGGTCGAAACCCTGGGACGCGACGGCGCGCAGCGGGCGGATGAGGTGGGTCAACGCCTCACCGATCGGGATGCGCAGCAGGTTGAGGAAGGGCTCCGACAGCGGGAGCAGGCGCGTGTAGCCCGGCGCGGCGTCACGGCCGCGGGTCGGACCGATGCCGCCGAGCACCGCGCCGGCGGTCACGCGCTCGGGGAGCGCGAAGCAGGCCGCGAGGACGAACGGTCCGCCGCCGGAGAGCCCGGCCACCGCGAAGCGCTCGAGGCCGAGCAGGTCGGCGAAGGTCTCGACATCACCTGCCCAGTCGAGGACGCGACCATACGTGCACGGCGTCGACAAGCCGGTGCCCGGCCGGTCGATGCCGATGATCCGAAAGCCGCGAGCGAGACCTTCCTCGTTGATGTCGGGCGGGATCTGCTTGCGGGCACCGGGTGTCCCGTGGAACCACAGCACCGGATCGCCGGTGGGGTCCCCGAACTCGGCGTACCCGAGGGCCCGCCCGCCCGGCAGGATCGCCACGCCCTCGTGGAAGGCGGGCGGCGGGAGCGGCTCTCCGGCTTCGATGAGCTCGTCCTCCACCACGTCGAGTCGGCCACCGTCACGCGCTGCAACCATCGTGTCCACCTCGTTCGTCCCGCCCGCTGGCGCGCCGCTGCTCCGCCAGGATGGAACAGGTTCTCGCGAGAGTAGTGAACGGCGGTCACACGGTCACGTTGGGAGTGCGACCCTCGATCGGGTCACGTCTTGAGCAGGCGGGCGACTGCGGCGATGGCTTCCTCCACCTTCGCGTCACCCTCCGCACCCGACGCCTCGGCGGCCTCGCGCACGCAGTGGCGAATGTGCTCATCGAGCAGGCCGAGCCCCACGCTCTGCAGCGCTTTGGTGACCGAGGCGACCTGGGTGAGCACATCGATGCAGTAGGTGTCGTCCTCGATCATCGTCTGCAACCCCCGCACCTGCCCTTCGATGCGGCGGAGTCGCTTGAGATGATCGTCTTTGGTGATCGCGTAACCAGGCATAGGGTTGGGGGGTATCGTACCAACGCAGCCACCGGGATGCCGACGCACCGACATTGCTACGGTGACGAAAAGAATTCCCGCTGGGTATCTCCCTGCCATGCCCGCCGCCGCTGCCTCCCGCTCCCTCCCCACCCGCCTCCTCGCCGGCCTGCGTTCGCCGCACGCCGGCGGACGTTTCGCGGCCCTCGACGGCTATCGCGCCGTGGCCGCGATCGCGGTGGTCGTCTACCACGTGTCTGGCGCCAACTTCTCCACGATGGGCACCACGCTCTCGGCTCGGGCCCTCAACGGCCTCGGCAACCTCGGCGTGACCATCTTCTTCCTGTTGTCGGGCTTCCTGCTCTTCCGTCCGTTCGTCGAGTCCCACCTGCGCGACACGCCGGCGCCGAACCTCCGGCGCTACCTGCGCCACCGCCTGCTGCGCATCTTCCCCGCGTACTGGCTCGTCCTCACCGCCATGCTCATCGTGCTGCCCAAGAGCCGCATGCTCGACCCCACTCGACCACTGACGGTGGATCAGTACCTCAGCTACTACACGCTCACGATGAACATGCGCCCGTCGCTCGTGTTCGGCGGGCTGGCGGTCGCGTGGACCCTGCACCTCGAGGTGGCGTTCTACCTGTTGCTCCCCCTGATCGCACTGGGGATCCGCGCGGTGCTCGGCCGGCGGGCGTTCACCGCGTGGCAGCGGATGCGGGCCAACCTCATCGGGCTCGGCATCTTGTTCACCATGGCGACGCTCTACCGCCTGGTCGTGCTGCCGAACTTCGAGCGGACCCTCGACACGCAGGACCACTGGCTCTTCAACTACCTCGACTGGTTCGCCCTCGGGATGCTGCTCGCCGTGGGGGTCGCCTGGAAGGACGTAGGAGGGCGGTTGCCCGCCGTGATCGAGCGGGCCGCGTCGTCAACGACCGCGTGCTGGGTGGCCTGCATCCCGCTCTATGTGCTGTACATCTACACAAGCCAGGAAGGCCCCAACCTCAAGGCACTCGAGAGCACCGGCGAGATGTTCATGCGCTTCCTCGTCAGCGGCGTCATCGCCCTCGTGCTGCTGCTGCCGGTCACGATCGGTGAGCGCCGGCGCGACCCCATTCGCCGCGCGCTGAGCAGCCACGTCGCCCTGTACCTCGGCACGATCTCCTACGGCATCTACCTGTGGCACACGGTGGTGCGCGATCTGCTGCTCAACAACACCACGACCGGAGCTGCCCGCGTCCCCCACGCCCCGAGCTTCTGGATCCTCTTCCCCGAGACACTCGGGCTGAGCATCATCCTCGCCTCGGCCAGCTGGTTCCTGCTCGAGAAGCCCCTGATGCGCTACCGCAACCCGCGCCCCAAGGGCCCCGCGGCCCCCGCCACCGACTGGGGGGTCTCGCGCTCGGCCGAGCCGCGCCGCCCGGCCGACACCGAAGGATCGGCGCGGCCCGCCCCGACCCCGGCCGAGGCGGCGCCCGAGCGAACCGGCGCGGTCCCCACGCGAGCCGGCGCGGTCCCCACGCGAGCCGGCGCGGTCCCCAAGCCGGTGGGCGCGGTCCCCAAGCCGGCGGAGGCGATCCCCACGCGGGCTGGCGCCGTCCCCAAACGAGCGGGAGCGGTGCCCAAGCGGGCGGGAGCGGTGCCCACGAGCGACGCTCGTTCAGCCCCACCCTCCCCCGAGTGATCCTGGGCCACCCGTACACAAGAAACGGACCATGTGGTTGCCGTCTATAGGGTGGGGGGGTATCCTACGGCCATGGAGACCGAAGCCGGGCCCGATGTGGAGCGTCTCGACTTCCCCGTCGAGGGCATGACCTGTGCCGCGTGTGCGACACGCATCGGCAAGGGCCTCACCAAGCTCGACGGCGTGGTCGAGGCGGACGTGAACCTCGCCACCAACCGAGCCACGGTCCTCGTCGACCCGCACGTGCTCGGGATGGACGACCTCACGGCCCGGGTCGAGTCACTCGGCTACCACGTCCCCACCCTCGTGGCCCCGGCCACCGACGCGAACGGTGGTGCGGCCGGCGAGACCCGCCCCGGGCTCACCGGCGCCGCGGCCGATGCCGAGATCAGTGAGCAGATCGAGGCCCGCCGCGAGCGGGTGATCGCGCGCCGACTCGTGGTCGCGGCGGTGCTCACGGTGCCCCTGCTGCTGATCTCGATGGTGCCGGCGCTGATGTTCGACGGGTGGCAGTGGCTGGCCTTCGCCCTCGCGACCCCGGTCGTGTTCTACAGCGGTGCCGGCTTCCACCGCTCCGCGCTGGTGAACCTCCGCCACGGTGCGGCGACGATGGACACCCTCGTGTCGCTGGGCACCCTCGCGGCGTGGACGTGGTCCACGGTGGCCCTGTTCTTCCTGGGTGCCGCCGACACCTCATCGATGGCGAACATGGCCGACGCGTCCACGCCGTCGGTCACCGCGCACGTCTACTTCGAGACCGCCGCGGTCATCATCACGCTGATCCTGCTCGGCAAGTGGTTCGAGGCGCGGGCCAAGCGGCGCTCGGGCCGCGCCTTGCGGGCGTTGGCCGAGCTCGGGGCGAAGACCGCGCACACGCCCGATGGCCGCGAGATCCCGATCGAGGATCTGCGCATCGGCATGCAGTTCGTCGTCCGACCGGGCGAGAAGATCGCGACCGACGGCGTCGTCGTCAGTGGGCACGCGGCGGTCGACATGTCGATGATCACCGGCGAGCCGGTCCCGGTCGAGCTCGGCCCGGGCGACGCCGTGATCGGGGCCACCATCAACACCAACGGCAACCTCGTCGTCGAGACCACCAAGGTCGGCGCCGACACCGCCCTCGCGCAGATCGTGAAGCTGGTCGCCGAGGCCCAGGGGTCGCGGGCGCCGGTGCAACGGCTGGCCGACCGCGTGGCCGGCGTGTTCGTGCCGGTCGTGCTCGTCATCGCGTTGGCGACGCTGATCGGCTGGCTCGTCACCGGCCATGGGGCGAGCGCCGCGTTCACGGCCGCCGTCGCCGTGCTGATCATCGCGTGCCCGTGCGCGCTGGGCCTGGCCACCCCGACGGCGATCATGGTGGGCACGGGCCGGGCGGCGCAGCTCGGCGTGATCATCAAGGGCGGTGACGTCCTCGAGCACACCCGCCAGGTGGACGTCGCGATCCTCGACAAGACCGGCACCATCACCGAGGGCCGCATGGAGGTCGTCGCGGTGACCGCGACCGACGAGGCCGACGCCGCGGCCGGCGCCCTCGTGCTCGAGCGGGCGGCCGCGCTCGAAGCGCTGTCGGAGCACCCGATCGCCCGCGCCATCGCCGACGCGCAGCCGGAGCACCTCGCGGTCAGCGGCTTCGTGAACGACGCCGGGCGAGGGGTGACCGGCGTCGTCGACGCCACGCTCGTCGCTGTCGGACGCCGCTCGTTGTTCGCCTCCGTGCCGGCCGGGCTCGAACGCGCGGCCACGGCGGCTGAGAGCGAGGGCCACACCGTCGTGTTCGTCGGATGGGCCGACCCGACCAGCGCCGCGCCTGTGGTGCGGGGCGTGATCGCCGTGGCCGATCGGGTCAAGCCCACCAGCGCCGCGGCGATCGCGCAGTTGCACGCGCTCGGCCTCGAGGTCGTCCTGCTCACCGGCGACAACGAGCGCACGGCGACATCGGTGGGGCGTGAGGTCGGCGTCGATCGGATCGTCGCCGAGGTGCTGCCCCAGGACAAGGTGGCCGAAGTTCGGCGCCTGCAGGCCGAGGGCCACCAGGTGGCCATGGTCGGCGACGGCATCAACGACGCTCCGGCGCTGGCCCAGGCCGACCTGGGCATCGCGATCGGGACGGGCACCGACGTCGCGATCGAAGCGAGCGACCTCACCATCATCAGCGGCGACCTCCGCGGCGTCGCTGACGCGATCGCGCTGTCGCGTCGCACGCTGGCCACGATCAAGGCGAACCTGTTCTGGGCGTTCGCGTACAACACCGCGGCGATCCCCCTCGCCGCGTTCGGCGTGCTCAACCCGATGATCGCCGCGGGCACGATGGGCTTCTCGTCGGTGTTCGTGGTGAGCAACAGCCTGCGCCTGCGCCGCTTCCGAGGTGCCCGCGAAGCTGCCGCCGACCTACCCGTATCCCCGATCACCACGATTCCCAACCCTGAGAGGACGCTGTCCCGATGAGCACCCGTTCCTATTCCGTGCCCGGCATCTCGTGCGACCACTGCAAGCACGCCATCGAAGGCGAGGTCATCGAGGTGCCCGGCGTGGCGCTCGTGAACGTGGATGTCGCCGCCAGGACCGTGCTCGTCGAAGGCGACGCCACCGACGAGGCGATCCGCTCGGCGATCGACGAGGCGGGCTACGAGGTCGCGTCGGCGTCCTCGTAGGCCGTTCCTGACCACCCCGACGCTCCTCGACGCCAGCGACCCTGCTCAGGTCCGGGGGTCGAGCGACGTGACGGCGAACGAGCCGAGGTCCCGGTAGTGGATCAGGCCGAACGGCGTCTGGGTGTCGACGCTGGTGTCGAACGAGACGCGCACGGGGAGGCCGGTGCGGCGGACGAACCAGACCTCGACGACCTCGGTGCCGGCCTGCGCGCCGGTCATCGACCCGTCGAGGCGGACGTGCACCGTGTCCACGTCGGTGCCCCCGGCGCAGATCCGCTCATCGCCCACGACCTCGGCGCGCACCTCGTCGACGGTCGTCCCCCCGAGGTGGTCGCTCGTGCCGACACAACGGGTCGCCGGCCCGGTCTCCGTCCGACCGCTGCCCACCGGCCCGGTGCCTGTCGGGTGCGGTGGCACCGCTGCTCCCAGCACGGGCGCCGGCGGGTCGCACACGAAGGTCGAGGTGGTGCCGAAGTCGATCCCTGGGAACGTGCGCAGCGTGGCGCTCACCCCCTGCAGTTCCGTCACGCCCTCGGTGCCGGAGCAGAAGGTCCAGCTGCGCCAGTGGTGGGTGTTCAGATCGGCGCGCAGCGCCCAGCACCGATCGTCGAGCGCCGTGACCGTGACCGGCACGGAGGGTCCGAACGGCTCATCGAGCGGCGAGAAGCCGACGAACTCGCGGCCACCTCCGGTGGCCGCGTACACGCCCGGATCCGGGCGGGCTCCCGTGGCGACATCAGCTGCCGGTGGGGTCGAGGCGGCGGTGGTCGTCCCGGAGCGGAACCGCTCGACCGCCTGATCGGTCGACTGGGCCACTGGCTGGTCACGCCCGCGCCAAGCCAGGACAGCGCCGCCCAGGAGCACCGCGACGACCACGAGGGTGAGGACGGCGACCCGGTTCCAGACGGTGCGACGATGCGACGAGCCGGTCATGGGAGCAGCGTCCCGCGAACATCCGACACGGTCCAGAGTCGAAGGTCCTGGGAGCGCCAGACGCGAACCACGGCTGCTCGCGCAGCCGTGGTTCGCAGATCCGTCGGTCTCCCGGCATCGAGCCGGGGCACGAACAGCAGGTCACTGCACGATGTGCTCGCTCGACTTGCTGAAGGCGTGCACGAAGCCCGCCACCGATGCGAGGAGCAGGACGATGCCGGCGACGAAGCACACCCACGCGGCTTGCTGGGCCCGTTGCCCGAAGATCGAGAACCCGTAGGAAGTGAGGAGCAGACCGCGGAGCGTCTCGCCCTTGAACAAGGTGTCGACCTTGACGGCGACCGCCTTGGCCTGGGTGTCGAGGTCCTTGGCGGCCGGGTCATCCGGGTTCGCCTTGATCGCCGCCGCGGCCTTGGCCGCAGCTGCGCGCGACTCGGTACTGGTCTCGGCGTAGGTCTTGCCGCCGTTGATCTCACTGAGGTGCAGGGCGATGTAGCTGTTGGCGTAGCACTCGGCCTGGACGCCCGTCGACAGGGTCTGGCCGCCGTTGTCGACCAGGCACGTCGCCTTCTTCTCCTCGTCGGTCAGCTTGTCGGCCGGCGTGAAGGTGATCTTCTGGGCGCTGAGCTGATCCCGCACATAGCTGTCGGCGAAGTTCGCCTGGCTCTGGAGCACGAGCCCCAGAACGATGAGCAGCAGGGCGAGCAGCAAGCCGCCGATGCTGAACACGATGTCAAGGGTGCGTCTCTTCATGTTGTCGTGGGCCTTTCCGTGGGGACCTGCGACGCTGAGGCACAACGTCTGTTCCATTGGATGTCGGCCGGCCCGGGATCAATAGGGCCGAAAGCCCGCGCGTGCGCGCCCATTGACCTCTATCGACAATTGAGAACGATGTTCGACCGCGACCTTGAGGGTCGCATCCGCCCGCTACAGCAGGGCCGGGGCCAGTTCCCGCCACTCCGCGACAGGGACCGCGAGGTTGTTCTCGGCGATCACCTGGATGCACACATGATCTGCACCGGCGTCGTGGTGGGCCTTGACCCGCTCGATCACGGTGTCGATCGTCCCCCACGCCACGATCGTGTCGATCAGCTTGTCGCTCCCCTGGTCGGCGAAGTCCTCGTCCACGAACCCGAAGCGCTTGAGGTTGTTGGCGTAGTTGGGCAACCCGACGTACAGCGCCGTGTGCTGGCGCGCGATCTCGCGCGCCTTGGTCGGATCGGTCTCGAGCACGATCGCCTGCTCGACCGCGAGCAACGGCCGATCGGGCCCGTCCCCGAGCGCCTCGCGCGCCACTGCCGTGTGCTCCGGAGGCACGAAGTACGGGTGGGCCCCAGCCGTGCGCTCCGCGGCCAGCTTCAACATCTTGGGGCCGAGCGCCGCGATCACCTTCTGCGGCTCCTCGAGCGGTGGGGACGCCATGAAGATCGACGCATCCATCGCGTCGAGGTACTGCACCATCGCCGAGTACGGCTTGTCATACACGTGGCCGCGCACGCGTCCGACCAGGTTGTGGTGGCTGACGCCCATGCCCAGCAGGAAGCGGCCGGGATAGGCCTCGCTCAGCGTCTTGTGCGCCCCGCTCATCGCCATTGGGTCGCGCGCCCAGATGGACGCGATGCCCGTGGCGATCGGGATGCGAGGCGAACCCGCCAGCAGGATCGCCGCACTGGTGAACGCCTCGCGCCCCACGGCCTCGGGGATCCACACCGCGCCGTAGCCGAGGTCGTCGAGCTCGCTCACGTGCTCCTGCGCCTGCCTCGACGGCACGAGATCGAGCTGAAAGGTCCAGATGCCGACGCGTCCGATGTCCATGGCGGCACGCTACCCAACCCCCAACCTGTGGGCGTCGGCGTCGCCACGGCCACGGTGCCGCCCACAGGTTCGGGTGGTTCGGGTGGTTCAGGAGGGTTGGCGGAGGTGCCAGGCCTTGGGCTGCATGAAGGTGAGGATGCCGTAGGTCGACAGGGTCGAGCCCAGACCGGAATGGCCTCGACCGGACCAGGGCAGGCGGGGACTCACCCGATCGCAGCAGTTCCAATACGCCGTGCCCGCTCGGACCTGGCGCAGAAGCTCGGTGGCGCGGACCTCGTCGACTGCGAACACGCCGGCGGTGAGCCCGAACTCGGTGTCGTTCATCAACGTCAGCGCCTCGTCGTCGTCGGCGACGCGCTGGATGCCGATGATCGGGCCGAAGCTCTCGTCTCGCATGACCGCCATGTCGTGGCCGACCTCGGTCAGCACGGTCGGTTCGAACCACACGCCGGCTTCGCGGCCCGCGGCCGTGTCCCGCCGACCTCCGGTGCGGACGGTCGCCCCCTTGGCCACGGCGTCGGCGACCTGCGCGTCGAGCACATCGAGTTGCGCGGCGCGCGTGAGCGGACCGACGTAGGTCTCGTCGTCACCCGGATCGCCGGCGACGAAGGCGTCGACGGTCTTGACGAAGTGGTCGACGAACTGGTCGTGGACCTTGGCGTGCACGTAGATCCGCTCGACCGAGCAGCAGCTCTGCCCGTCGTTGTAGAACGCACCGTCGGCCAACGCCTCCGCGGCGGCGAGCACATCGACGTCATCGCACACGTACACGGGATCCTTGCCACCGAGCTCGAGCTGGACGCGCATCATCGACCCGGCGACCGCCTGGGCGATGCGCCGACCTGTGGCGTACGAACCCGTGAAGAACACCCCGTCGAGCGGTTGTTCGAGCAGGGCCGCACCGACCTCACCGCCGCCGATCAGCAGCGCGAACACATCTTCGGGGACGCCTGCGCCCCAGAGCATCCTGGCGATCTCCTGCCCGGTCAGCGCCGCGAACTCCGACGGCTTGTAGAGCACGGCGTTGC
>JBBQHT010000191.1:0-9485 GCA_038324235.1 Acidimicrobiales bacterium | reverse complement strand
GATCCTCGACATCCCGATCGGGACCGTGATGTCTCGTCTGCATCGGGGAAGAAAGGCGCTGCAAAAGGAGTTGTACGAATTTGCCGCATCCCGGGGCCTCACCGAACGGGTTGCGGCCACCGATTCCAGCTCCCCCGATCTCGTGTCGCCGGAGCCCGTCACCGTCGGCGCTGCTCTTGTGAGCGACGGCCCGACCTCCGCATCCGACAGGGCGGCCGGTACCCCCGGCCCGGCTGAGTGAGCTTCCACCATGGCTGACACACACGATCACGATGACCACGACCATGCCCACGGCGATCACGATCACCGAGACGGCACGTGCGATGAGGCCCTGCAGGAGCTGTACACGTTCCTCGACGGTGAGCTCACCGAGACCAAGCGGGCCAAGATCAAGACCCACCTCGACGACTGCAGCCCCTGCCTCGAGGTCTACGACTTCGAAGCGGAGCTTCGTTTGGTCATCAAGCACCGCTGTCAGGAGAGCGTCCCGGATTCGCTGCGTGACAAGGTGGCCCGCAAGCTCGTCGCCCTCGATGCCGAGCTCCAGCAGGAACCGTCGTCGGGAGCCGATGCTCCGGGATGAAGCGGCGCCCCGGCCACGCGGGTTGTCGCGGCCGGCGCCCCCGGTCCTAGGATGGCCCCATGTTCGCTGTCGTCTGGCACTACTGGCTTGCAGTCGCCCTGTTCATCCCAGCGGTCCTCCTGGTCATCGCCACGATCATCGGGTACATCCGCAAGGTGATCATGCCGCGCTACCCGCGGCAGTAGTCCGATGAGCGAGCCGGGTGCGGTCGACTGGGCTCTGGCCGAGCGCGTGGCGATCAAGGTCGCCGGCCGTGAGCCCTTCGCCCAGTCGTACCACTACGACTCGTTGGCCCCCGACTTCGAAGAGCTCACGGTCCAAGCCGAGGAGCTCGTCGCCCAGACCACCGGGCTGCGCTCGTTGGCTGGTCCCGCCCGCGCCCGCGTGACCGACCGCGCCGGCTGGATCCGCGCCAACATCGCGTCGTTCCAGCGCCTGCTCCGGCCGCTCATCTCCAAGTTCGAAGAGCGGCTCAACGGCAACTCGATGTCGCCGATCACCCGCAAGGCGGCGGGCGCCGAGATGGGCGCCATGCTCGGCTGGATGTCCACCCGGGTCCTCGGCCAATACGACCTGTTGATCATCGAGGAGGAGCACCCCGACGAGCAGGACATCGTCTACTACGTCGGGCCGAACGTCTTGGCGCTCGAGAAGCTGTTCGCGTTCCCGCCGCGCGAGTTCCGGCTGTGGCTGGCCTTGCACGAGGTCACCCACCGGGCGCAGTTCACGGGGGTGCCGTGGATGCGCCAGCACTTCCTCGGTCTCGTCGAGCAGTCGATCCAGGCGGTCGACCCGGACCCGAAGCGCTTCATCGCCGCGCTCGATCGCGTGGCGGATTCGATCAAGCGAGGCACCAACCCGCTCAACGACGGCGGCATCATGGCGCTCGTCGCATCCGATGAGCAGCGCGCCGTGCTCGATCAGATCGGCGGCATGATGAGCCTGCTCGAAGGTCATGGCGACATCACCATGGATCGGGCCGGGGAAGGGCTGCTGCCCAGCGCCGAACGCTTCGGCCGGGTGCTGCGCCAGCGGCGTCAGTCCACGGTCGGCCTGGCCAAGTTGCTCCAACAGCTCATCGGCCTCGAGGCCAAGATGAACCAGTACGAACAGGGCGAGAAGTTCATCACGGCGGTCGAGGCCGCCGGCGGGGTGACGTTGCTCGATCACGTCTGGCAGGACCCGGTGAACCTGCCGTCGATCCTGGAGATCCGCGATCCCCAACTCTGGATCGCGCGCCTGCAACCAGCTGTCGCCTGACGCTGTCGCCCAACCCGGTCGCCTGACGCCGTCGCTTGGCGCTGTCGCCTGCGCCGCGGGCGAGCCGGTCGTGCGAGGCTGGAGCGATGACCGACCCGTGGCTGGCCCGCTGCACCTTCCCCTCGGCGGGCACCGCGGTGACCGCGGCGGTGTCGGGCGGGGCGGACTCGCTGGCGCTGCTCGTGCTCGCCGTGCACGCCGGCTGCGTCGTGACTGCGATCCACGTCGATCACGGCCTGCGCCCCGGATCGGGCGCCGAGGCCGACGTGGTACGGGACGCGGCGGTCCGCCACGGCGCCGCCTTCCGGGCTGAACAGGTGCACGTCGGCGCCGGCGCGAACCTCGAGGCCCGCGCGCGCATCGCCCGCTACGAGGTCCTGCCGGACGACGTCATGACGGGCCACACGGCTGACGATCAAGCCGAGACGGTCCTGCTCAACCTGCTGCGAGGCAGCGGGCTGGACGGGCTGGCAGCCATGCGCCGGGGTATTCGGCGACCGATCCTGGGACTGCGCCGAGCGGACACCGTCGAGGTGTGTCGCGTCGAGGGGCTCGTTCCCGTCACGGATCCCTCCAATGACGACCCGTCCTTCCGCCGCAACCGGATCCGCCACGAGGTGGTGCCGCTGCTCGGCGACGTGGCGGCGCGCGACGTCGTGCCGCTGCTCGCCCGCCTCGCCGACCATGCCCGGGAGGCCGCGGATCATCTCGATGCCCAGGCCGACGCGGTCGGCCTCGACGTGACCGATGCGCGGGCGCTGGCTGCCGCGCCGCCGGTGCTCGCCCGGTTGGTCATCCGTGATTGGTTGCGCACCACCAACGACGGGTGCCATCCGCCTGACGCCGCGACGGTCGAGCGTGTGCTGGCCGTGGTCCGCGGCGACGCGACGGGGACCGATGTGGGTGGCGGCTGGCGGGTGGCGCGCACCGCAGGCCGCCTTCGTCTCGCTCCGCCGGACTGACCGACACGGAACCGCGGGGCCGGCGCAAGGCGGGTCCACCGGGCGGCCGCTCGCAATGCTCCCGGCCGCAGCACTAGGGTCAGCCAGGCATGGACGACGCTGCGAGCCCGACCCCGCCGGTGCCAGCCTCTGCGGACGAGATCGATCCGCACGCGGACCCGCATCTCGGCGCCACGGTGGTCAGCGAGATCGACCTGCGCAGCCGCATCGCTGAGCTCGGCAAGCAGATCACGGCCGACTACGACGGCCGGGCTCCACTGCTCGTGGGTGTGCTCAAGGGCGCCTTCATGTTCATGGCGGATCTCTCGCGCCAGGTCGCGCTGCCGGTCGAGTTCGATTTCATGGCCGTCTCCTCCTACGGCAGCGCGACGAAGACGAGCGGCATCGTGCGCATCGTGAAGGACCTCGATCTGGATCTGTCCGATCGTCACGTGCTGCTGGTCGAGGACATCGTCGACAGCGGGCTGACCCTCAACTACCTGCTCCGGAACCTGCAGGCGCGCCACCCGGCGAGCCTCGAGGTCTGCGCCCTCCTGGTGAAGGAGGGCCTGCAGAAGGTGGAGCCCAACCTCAGGTACGTGGGGTTCCGCATCCCCGAGGACTTCGTCGTGGGCTACGGCCTCGATGTGGGGGAGCGCTACCGCAACCTGCCCTACCTCGCGAAGTACACCGGCCCACCGCCGGGCTGATCCGCGCCGGTGTCGGGCGGCCCACCCGACGTTGCCGCGCCACCGGTGGTGCGTCGCGTCGTCACCCTTGGCAGGGCCCCGGTACCCTGAGGTCACCTTATGAAGAACATCTCCCGCAACACGTGGATCGGCATCGGTGTCGCGGTGGCGGTCGTGATCATCGGCCTCCTGGTGCTGCGCAAGCCGGCCGCCCCGCAGGACATCAAGCTCAGCGACTACGAGAAGAAGGTCACCGACCACCAGGTCAAGACCGCGACCTTCTTGCAGCGCGATAGCGCGCTCACCGGTGAGCTGGCCGACGGCACCGAGTACAAGGTCTTCGTCCCGAAGCAGTACGGCGACCTGGAGGTCACGCCGCAGCTGCTCCGCAACGACGTGGAGATCAAGGTCGACACCCAGCAGGACCCACCGTGGGCCACGCTGCTCTATACGTACCTCCCGATGTTCCTGCTGATCGGCGTCTTCTTGTGGGTGATGATGTCGATGATGGGCGGCGCCAACGGGGGCGGGCCCATGATGCGCTTCGGCAAGTCCAAGTCGCGCCAGGTGGGCAAGGACCAGCCTCAGGTGACCTTCGCCGACGTGGCCGGGGCCGACGAAGCGGTCGAGGAGCTGCGCGAGATCAAGGAGTTCCTCGAGAACCCGGCCAAGTTCCAGGCGATGGGCGCCAAGATCCCCAAGGGTGTGCTGCTCTTCGGTCCGCCGGGCACCGGCAAGACCTTGCTGGCCCGGGCCGTGGCGGGCGAGGCCGGCGCCCCGTTCTTCTCGATCTCGGGTTCGGACTTCGTCGAGATGTTCGTCGGCGTCGGCGCGAGCCGGGTCCGCGACCTGTTCGAGCAGGCCAAGGCCAGCGCGCCGGCCATCATCTTCGTGGACGAGATCGATGCGGTCGGCCGCCATCGTGGGGCCGGGTTCGGTGGTGGGCACGACGAGCGCGAGCAGACGCTCAACCAGTTGCTGGTCGAGATGGACGGCTTCGACGTGTCCAACGGCGTCATCCTCATCGCCGCCACCAACCGACCCGACATCCTCGATCCGGCGCTGCTGCGCCCCGGGCGCTTCGACCGCCAGATCGTGGTCGACGCGCCGGACCTCACCGGTCGCCGCGCGATCTTGGCGGTGCACGCGCAGGGCAAGCCGCTCGGCCCTGACGTCAACCTCGACGTGATCGCGCGGCGCACCCCGGGCTTCACGGGCGCGGATCTGGCCAACACGATCAACGAGTCCGCGCTCCTCGCTGCCCGGCGCGGTGAGGAGAGCATCTCGATGGCCGAGGTGGAAGAAGCGATCGACCGGGTCATGGCCGGTCCGGAGCGCAAGAGCCGGGTCATGTCCGACAAGGAGAAGCGGGTCATCGCCTACCACGAGGCGGGTCACGCCCTGGTCGGTCACGTGCTTCCCAACACCGATCCGATCCACAAGGTCTCGATCATCGCCCGTGGCCGGGCGCTCGGGTGGACCCTGGCGCTACCGACCGAAGACCGCAACCTGAAGACGCGGTCCGAGTTGCGTGACGAGATGGCGATGCTCATGGGCGGCCGCACCGCCGAGGAGGTGATCTTCGGCGATCCCACGACCGGGGCCCAGAACGACATCGAACGGGCCACCCAGATCGCCCGCGCCATGGTCACCCAGTTCGGGATGAGCGACACGATCGGCCCGTTGCAACTGGGGAACCAGTCCGGGGAGATCTTCCTCGGCAAGGACATGGGCCATGAGGTCAACTACTCCGATGAGGTCGCCGCCACGGTCGACCGCGAGATCCGCCGCCTCGTCGATGAAGCCCACGCCGAGGCACGCGAGATCCTCCTGTTGCACCGCGCGACCCTCGACCGGCTCGCCGACGCCCTCGTGGCGTACGAGACCCTTGGCGACGAAAGCCTCCAAGGCCTCTTCGGCGAGCTGGATTCGTGGGAGAGCACCGGGCACAGCGTGTACGCGGAGCGCGGCGGGAACGGGTCGAACCCGACGTCTCCCCGTATCTGACCGGTATCCTGCGCGGCGTGACCACTACCGAGAACACTTCGCCGGCCAGCCCTGCGGTCGGCGGCAACGGCTCCACGCCGCCGCTTCCCCAGGTGGATCTCGATCGGATCGAGGCCGCCGTGCGCGAGATCCTGATCGCGATCGGCGAGGACCCGGGCCGTGACGGCCTGCTCAACACCCCCGGTCGGGTCGCGCGCATGTACGAGGAGGTGTTCAGCGGTCTGCGCGAGCAGCCCCACGAGCACCTGAAGGTCATGTTCGAGGCCAATCACGACGAGATGGTCATGGTTCGCGACATCGCGCTCACCAGCATGTGCGAGCACCACCTCGTGCCGTTCATCGGCAAGGCCCATGTGGCCTACATCCCCAACAACGACGGGCGGGTGACCGGGCTGTCCAAGCTCGCCCGCCTCGTCGATGCCTACGCGAAGCGCCCGCAGGTGCAGGAGCGGCTCACCACCCAGATCGCCGAGGAGATCGAGCGCACGCTCCAGCCCAAGGGGGTGCTCGTCGTGATCGAGGCCGAGCACCTGTGCATGTCGATGCGGGGCGTGCGCAAGCCGGGGGCGAGCACCGTCACCTCGGCCGTGCGTGGCCTGTTCCGCACCAGCACGGCCACGCGGGCCGAGGCCATGCGGTTCATCGGCGTCCGCTGACGCGCGCAGGCGGGCGGTCCGCCTCTCGATTTGACACCCCCAGGTAGCCTGACGGGCCGTGCCGTCCGATCTTGCTGCTCACCCCGCCCCGGGCGCGCCGCGCGCGCTGGTGATGGGCGTCGTGAACGTCACCCCGGACTCGTTCTCCGACGGGGGGCGCTTCTTGGATCCGGTGGCGGCCATCGCCCACGGCCAGGCCCTCGTGGCCGAAGGGGCCGACATCGTCGACATCGGTGGCGAGTCGAGCCGGCCCGGGTCCGCCCCCGTGCCCGCCGATGAGGAGCTCCGCCGGGTGATCCCGGTCATCGAGGCACTGGCGCCGCTCGTGCGGATCTCCATCGACACGGTCAAGCCCGAGGTGGCCCGCGCCGCGGTGGCTGCGGGTGCCACCCTGATCAACGACATCTCGGCCTCGTTGCACGAGGTGGCCGCCGACTGCGGCGTGGGCTGGGTGGCCATGCACATGCAGGGCACGCCGGGCACGATGCAGGACGCCCCGCACTACGAGGACGTCGTCGCCGAGGTGACGGCGTTCCTGGCCGATCGGGCCGAGGCCGCGGCGGCGGCCGGCATCGACGAGGTCTGGCTCGACCCGGGCATCGGCTTCGGCAAGACCGTGGCCCACAACCTCGCGCTGCTACGGCATCTCGACCAGCTTGTCGCCGTCGGGCGGCCCGTCGTGGTGGGCACGTCCCGCAAGCGCTTCCTGGGCCTGCTCGTGGGGGCGTCCGATGCCGGCACCGACCTCGGGACGAGCGATGTCGATGACGTCGTGCCGGCGCCGCTCGAGCAACGCCTCGAAGCGTCGGTGGCCACGGCGACGTGGGCCGTGGCGGCCGGGGCCTCGATGGTGCGCGTGCACGACGTGGCGCCCACCGTGCAGGCCGTGAAGGTGGTGTCGGGATGATCGCGTGCGCGCTCGCCGGTGACGCCACCCAAGTTCGTAGGACAACTTCGGAGATCGCCGCGGGGGATCAAGCCACCCGCCGGGAACCGACCGTGGAAGGATGAGACGCGTGGCAGCCAAGGGCAAATGGGCACAGGGGATCCGCCCCCGGAACTTCTTCTGGATCATCAAGGACCAGATGGCGATCTGCGAGCGCCCCGGCGGGTATGGCGCGAACCATCGCAAGGTCCGACGCCAGGAGGAGATCATCTGGATCCGGGAGCAGGAGTTCACCTGTGTCATCTCGTTGATCCCCGCCCCGCACAACCTGCACAACTACGACGAGCTGAACGTGCCCTACCGGCACTGGCCGTTCCCCACCGATGACTCGGCGGCGTACCTCGCCACGATCTACCCGGAGCTCAAGGAGCTGCTCAACAGCGGCGCCAAGCTCTTGTTGCACGGCGAGGAGCTCGGCGATCGCATCTGCGGCACGATGGCGGGCTACCTGTTGTGGGACGGGCTGATCGACACCGGTCCTCGAGCGATCCAGGTGATCGAGCAGATCACCACCCGGCAGATCGGCCCGATCGGTCGCGAGCTCGTGGCGCTGGCCGGCGCGATCGTCCGTGACTGAAGGCGCGGAGCCAGCCGGTTCGCGGGCTGGTCTCGACACGATCGAGCTGCGAGGCCTGCGCGCGGCCGGCATCTGCGGTGCGCTGCCCGAGGAGCAGGTCCGGGCGCAACCGCTCGAGGTCGACCTCGATGTCGTGGCCGATCTGCGCGCCGCCGGCCGGTCCGACGACCTCGCCGACACGATCGACTACGGCGCGTTGGCCGCCGAGATCGAGCGGGTGCTCACGACCGAGCGCTTCGTGCTCCTCGAGCGTCTCGCCCAACGACTCGCGGACGTCGTTCTCGTGGACTCCCGCGTCGCGCAGGTGACCGTCGCGGTGCGCAAGCTGCGACCACCCGTGCCCCAGCTGCTCGACACCTCGGGCATCCGCATAACCCGAGGGCGCTGATCACCCGTGCGCGCCTTCCTGAGCTTGGGTTCGAACCTCGGTGATCGTCGCGTCCTGCTGAAGGAGGCGGTCGCCTCGCTCGGCGGAGGGGTCGTCGCCGTGTCCTGCGTCTACGAGACCGAGCCGATGGGTGGTCCGGGCGGGCAAGACGCGTTCTTGAACATCGTCGTCGAGCTCGACACCGAGCTGACCCCCCGGCAGTTGCTCGGCGTGTGCCATCGCCTCGAGTCCGCGGCGCACCGGGTGCGCACCGAGCGGTGGGGACCCCGCACCCTCGACGTCGACATCCTGTGGGTCGAGTCCGGGCCGGTGAACGAGCCCGATCTGCAGATCCCCCACCCGCGGATGCACGCTCGTCGTTTCGTCATGGTGCCCCTGCTCGACCTGGCTCCCGAGTTGGTGCCCGAGGGCTGGCAGGAGCACGCCGAGGGTCATGTCATGCAGGTCGAGCCGCTCTGACCGGCGGGGACCTCGGCGACCGCGGGGTCACCGAGGTCGACCGTTAGGGTGGCGGGCATGTCGGGTCCCCAGCTGCCGCGGATGCGCATCATCGGGCCGGGACGCGCCGGCGGATCGCTGGCGTTGGCGTTGGCCGCCACCGGCAGGTGGGTGCTGGTCCCCGCGCTCGGCCGGGACGACGACGTGCGCGACGCCGCGCAGGACGTCGACGTCGTCGTGATCGCGACCCCCGATGCGGCCATCGCGGAGGTGGCCGCCGCTATCGAGCCGGCGCCGACCGCCACGGTGGTCCACCTGGCCGGATCCCTGGGCCTCGACGTCGTGGGGACCCATCCGCGCCGCGGGGCCCTCCATCCCCTCGTGGCCCTCCCCGAACCCGGTCTCGGTGGTCAGCGGTTGCGCGCCGGTGCGTGGTTCGCGATCGCCGGGGACCCGGTCGTCGACCGGATCGTGGCGGACCTGGGCGGTCGCGCCTTCACCGTGGCCGATGCCGACCGGGCGGCGTACCACGCCGCGGCCTGCATCGCCTCGAACCACCTGGTCGCGCTCCTGGGCCAGGTCGCCCGGGTGGCCGGGGGGATCGGTGTGCCGTTCGACCCGTACCTCGACCTGGCCCGCACCACCCTCGACAACGTGGCCGAGCTCGGGCCCGCCGCCGCCCTCACGGGGCCGGCGGCGCGAGGCGATTGGGCGACGATCGAGCGGCACCGCGCCGCGCTCGACCCGGCGGAGCTCGACGCGTACGACGCGATGGTCGCGGCCGCCCGCCGTCTGGTCGGCGATGCCGATTGACCTCGACGCCCTCGGAGGCCGCCGGCGGAGGTCACCGACGCCGGCCGCGGTCCTCACC
Source organism: Acidimicrobiales bacterium (assembly GCA_038324235.1). Lineage (GTDB taxonomy): Bacteria > Actinomycetota > Acidimicrobiia > Acidimicrobiales > Acidimicrobilacustridaceae > JBBQHT01. The sequence continues at coordinate 129 of JBBQHT010000191.1, read as the reverse complement.
CAGCAGCGACACGACGCGCGCCATGGTGGTGACCAGGAAGACCTGGCCGAGGACCGCTTCGATCATGACGAAGCCGCGGCCCACGTCGGTGCGCGGGGTCAGGTCCCCGAAGCCGACGGTCGTGAGGGT
>JBBQHT010000190.1:0-9633 GCA_038324235.1 Acidimicrobiales bacterium | reverse complement strand
AACTTCCGCCGAACTTCGACCTTGGTCCCGGGAGGGAGCCGCGACTCGCTCGGGTGTTGGTTGTCTGGTGCGCTGGGGAGCATGGTGGGATCCGCGAGATCGATGAGTGCCAAAGCATTCTCCTCGGTTCGGTTCTCCTGGTGCTCGGGGACGATTGAACCACGATCGTCCCCGGACGCATAGGGGAGTCGCGAGGCTTTCACTGCCATTCGTCGGCTGTTCACACGCGTTCTGGGAGGATTCATCGAGCGGAAACATCCGTGCGCTAGACGATACCGGTCACCGTCGGTGCCCTGGGCCTTTGCGCATGGCGCGCGGGTGAACCCCACCGTGAACGGAAACGGCGTAGCCTGACGGCCGATCAGCCACGGGGGCTGGTCCGGGGGAAGCGAACATGAAGACAACGTCGGCGCGCGGACGGTGGGCGACAGCAGCGGTGGTCGTGGGGATCGGCCTGGTCGCCGCGGGCTGCGGCGGTGCGAGCTCGTCGTCGGGGGCCACCGGCGACACCAGTGGCCAAGGCGTGGTCGCCGCGAACCCGGTCGTCACCAAGGCGCCCTCGGCCGAGCCGCAGAAGGGCGGGCGCCTCGTGTTCGGCATCGAGGCCGAATCCGACGGCTTCGACCCCACGAAGGGGCGATGGGCGCTCTCGGGCATGCAGGTGGCCTACACGGTCTACGACCCCCTGATGGCCTTCGACGCCGACGGCGTCGCCCGTCCGTACGCGCTGGAGTCGGCCACACCCTCGGCCGACTACAAGGTGTGGATGGCGAAGTTGCGACCTGGACTCGTGTTCCACAACGGCACGAAGGCCACGTCGACCACGCTGCAGAAGCAGATCCAGGCGTTCCACGACTCGACCCTCACCGGTCCGGCGGTGCGGCCCTACAAGTCCTCGAAGGTCATCGACGAGCTCACGCTCGAGGTCACGTTGAGCTCGCCGTGGGCGGCGTTTCCGAACGTGCTCACCGGTCAGGGCGGCCCGCTCGTCGCGCCCGAGGTGTTCGACAACCCTGACGGCAACCGCAACCCGATCGGCACCGGCCCGTTCGTGTTCAAGGAGTGGAAGACCGACGACCACCTGAGTGTGGTTCGCAACGACAAGTACTGGATGACCGACGCCGGCGGTCAGTCCCTGCCCTACCTGAGCGAGGTGGTCTTCAAGCCGATCGCAGATGCGTCGTCGCGCGAGAAGGCGCTCGAGTCGGGCGACATCAACATCTTGCAGGACAACCATCCTCAAGAGCTCCAGCTGCTGAAGGACAAGGCCCAGGAAGGCCGGCTGCAGTACGTGCCGGACCAGGGCGAGAAGGAAGAGACCTTCATCATGTTCAACGTGCAGAAGGCGCCGTTGGACGACCCGCTGCTGCGCCAGGCGCTCGCGTACGCGACCAACGTGGACGACTACATCGACGTCACGGGCGACGAGAAGGACCAGGCGGCCGACGGTCCCTTCGAGAAGTCCTCGAAGTGGTACGTGGATGCCGGGTTCCCCAAGCACGACCTGGCCAAGGCCCAGGAGCTCATCGCCCAGTACAAGGCCAAGCACGGCGATGGTCCGGTCACGTTCAAGCTAGCCACGACCTCGACGCCGGAGAACGCCAAGATCATCCAGCTCATGCAGCAGCAGTGGCAGGCGATCGGCGTGGACGTGCAGGCCGACACCGTCGAGCAGATCCAGCTGATCGCGCAGGCCGTGAGCGGCACGTATGACGCCGTGCTGTGGCGTGGGTTCGGGTCGCCGGATCCCGATGCCGACTACCACTTCTGGGCGCCGATCAACACGGCGCCCCCCGGCCAGTTCGGCCTGAACTTCGCCCGACTCACCGATGATCAGGTGCAAAAGGACCTCGACATCGGTCGGGAGAGCGCGGATCCTGCGGCTCGTCTCGCGGCCTACCAGGACGCGCAGAAGCGCTGGGCCGAGCTCGTGCCCTACATCTGGCTCGACCACGTGCAGTGGGTCATCGCCGCGGATAACAGCGTGCGCGGCATCGGCAACAACCCGTGGCCAGGGGTCACCAAGCCCATGCCGTTCCAGACCGGCGCCTTCCGCCTCACCACGACCTGGATCGACCCGTCCTCGAAGTGATCACCAGCCGCGCCCCGCTGGTCGTGACGGTCAGCTGGTCGTGACGGTCAGCTGTTCGTGACGGTCAGCGGTCGGAGGTTCAGGCGGTGGCGCCGGCCACGATCACCGCGGCCACCGCGGCGACCGACGTCGCCCGGGCGAGGAGCGGGGTGAGGTTGTCGCGCCCGGCCTGACCGATCGCCAGCACCGAGCCGGCCGAGCCGATCGAGAGGATCGAACCCGCCGAGCCGATCGACAGGATCGAACCCGCCGAGCCGACGGACAGCACCGACCCGAACGAGAACGCCGACAGGACCGACATCCCGGACGCGAACGAGTTGATGGATCCGGCGGACCAGAGCGAGTGGGTCGACCAGATGCTGCGCCGCGAGTCCACCGACGGGGGCAGGAGGTGCGACGCCAGCCCGAGGGCCCGGCGCACCCGACCGACGGGCAACCGCTCTCCCGGCTTGGGCTCGACGATCGTGGCGGTGAACTCGAGGATCGGACCGGCGAGTGACCGCCGCCGCTCCCAGCGGGTGAGGGGGATCAGGGGCACGGGGGGCACGGGGGGCACAGCGGCAGCGTCGGCGCTCATGGTCGCGACGGTAGCCGGTCGGCTGCTCGCCGGGGCGGGCCCGTCGGTCGGCGTCCGCACGATGACAGTGGGGGAATGAGTAGGGTCGGCGTTCTGCGCTGGTGCTGCGGGTCCTGGGCGCCACAGATCGCTCGTCGCTGGGGAAGGTCGTCATGAGCTGTCGGCGCGTTCGTGTTCGCGGTGTGGTCGCAGGTGCGGGCAGGGTCGGGGCGGCTGTCGCCGTCCTTTTCGCCGTGGGGGTGCTGGCCGCCGCGCCCGCGCCGGCGGCCGGTCCACGGACCTGTCCGTGGTACCGCGAGCCGCAACGGGCGTTCGTGTGGCGCGATGGCTCGTCGGTCGCTGCCGCCTACCGGCACTACTCGCCGACCCTCGAGGTGGCGCTCGTCAACGCGCCCGCGGGGATCGAGCGGGTGGCCTACGACGGCACCGATCGCACGCTCGTGTACGCCAAGGCGAACGCCTTCTCCTCCGCCGACGCCGGCCCGGTCTCGCCCGACGGGAGGTGGGCGCTCGGCTCGTACGTACGCCGGGCCGGTGCCACCACCTCGGGTCTCGTGCTCGTCGATGTCGTCCACGCGACGAGCGTCACCGTGCCCGGCTGGTACCCGACCGTGGATTCCACCGATTCGCCCGAACCGATCGACGGCTGGTCCCCCGATGCCCTCCACGCGCTGGTGATCAGCCCGGACAGCTTGGGCGTGTTGGACCTCACCGGTCCGGTGCCCACGGTGACCTCGCTGCCTGGTGGAGTTGGCGAGCAGCCGGTCGTGACCGACTGGTCGCCCGACGGTCGCTGGATCGCCGTCGCGCGCGCGGCGACCGCCAACGGCGCGTACCAGGTGGATCTCGTCCGTCGCGATGGAGCCGTGACACGACCGGTCGCCTCCGTCGCGTTGCCACCCGGCCGGCCGGCCCGGTGGGAGTGGGTGCCCGGTACCGCGTCGCTGTCCGTGCTCGCGGGCTCGACCCTCACGACCGTTGACGCCGACTCGGGTGCCACGGCCGTCACGACGCTGCCCGGCACCAGCCCCCTCGCCGGGCCGTCGTACTCGCCCGACGGCACGCGGCTGGCCTGGTCCGACGCCACCCAGGTGTGGCAGCGGGACCTCACCACGGCCGCGACCGCGGCCCTCACGCCGTTCGCGGCAGCCGACGCCACCCTCGGCGCGCCGGCGTGGTCGCCCGACAGCACGCGGCTCGGCGTGGCGGGCGTGCATGCCGCGCCGACGCCGCCCGGCGGGAACCTCCTCGACATCGCGGTGCTCGACCACACCTCGGTGGTGCGGTCGCTGACCTCGGTGGCCGGTCCCTTCAGTTCGCCGACCGGTCCCGGGATCATCACCGTGTGGCCGGGCCGTTGGTCACCGGACGGGACGACGTTCCGGGCCAGCGCGATCGTCGATCTACCCGTCACGAACCCGGTCCTCGCCACCACGGCGCTCAGCGTGCTCGTCGCCGTGTCAGACGAGCCGCCCCTGGAGATCCCGGGGCAGGTGTGGTGGGAGACCTGCACCGCATCGGCCGTCGCGAGCCTCCCCGTCGGCCCATCGCCGACGACGACCTCGACCACGACGACGACCGTGGCGCCCACCACCACCACGACGACCGTGGCGCCCACCACCACGACGAGCACCATCGACCCGATGGCGACGAGCACGACGAGCCCGTCGACCACGAGCGCCCCCTCGGCGACGACCACCACGGTTGCCCCCGCTGTGGCGGACACGTCGACCCCGATCCCCGCCGCGACCGTCGCCGCGACTGCGGTGACCGCGGATCCTGCCTTCACGGGCTGACCGCCCTCGCCCCTGGGCGGGTAACGTCGGCGCGGTGGCTGTCGCTCGTACCCGTACTCGTTCTGTTCCGGCGGCCAAGCCGATGCGCAAGGCCCTGCGGGGCAAGGCGCCGACGTTGCTGGTCGAGCGCGAGCTGTGGGACGAGGGCCACGACATCGTCGTCGGCGTGGACGAGGTCGGCCGGGGCTCGTGGGCGGGGCCGCTCATGGTGGGCGCCGCGGTCGTGCCCCGCGACAAGCGCCTGACGCGGGTGCGGGACTCGAAGATGCTCACCGAACCCGAGCGCGAGCTCATGTACGACCGCCTCCGGGCCTGGTGCGACACGTGGGCGGTGGGCGCGGCGACCCAGCAGGAGTGCGACGAGCTGGGCATGTCGGCGGCGCAGAAGTTGGCGGCCGCCCGCGCGATCGCCGGCCTCGGGGTCACCCCGGACCAGGTGCTCATCGACGGATCCTGGGACTTCATCGGGGGCGGCATCACCCGCACCGTCGTGAAGGGCGACCAGAAGTGCCTGTCGATCGCCGCCGCGTCGATCCTGGCCAAGGTCACCCGTGACCGGTTGATGCGCGCGGAGGCCGAGCACTTCCCGGGCTACGACTTCGAGAAGAACAAGGGCTACCCGTGCCCTCGGCACAAGTTCGCCCTCGCCGGCATGGGCCCCACCGCGATCCACCGGCGCAGTTGGGTCTTCATGGAGTCGATCCCGTGGGCGGGCTGCCCGCGAACCCGTCCGCTCGACCCGCAGGGCACGTTGTTCGACGATCTGTGAAGGGACCGAGGCGGCTCCTGATCCGCCGAACCCTCTTTCCCACCACGTGTGCAGGGATATGCGGACGATAGTGCTCGACCGGTACGGTCAGGGTTCGCCGTCGGGGCGCCGTAGGGGGATCTCGTGACCGTTCCAGTTCGTTCGACGCCACGCGTCCGGCCGGCGGGTGCCCGTCCCTGGGGCCGGCCGTTGCTCGTGAGCGGGCTGTTGGCCCTCGTCGCGGCCGGGTGTGCCTCGTCGCCGAGCACGCCGAGCACCAACGCAGCGGCGGGCGCGGCCGGCACCACGGCGGCCAGCGATGTCGCCCCGGGCTCCAGCGCGTCGCCGGCGGCGGCGACGGGGGTCGTGTACCCCGGCGCGGCGTGGGCCACGGTCGATCCGGCCACCGCGGGCTTCGACACGAAGGGTCTCGACGACATGGCCGCCGCCGCGCAGGCGGGCGGGTCGAACTGCCTGCTGGTCACGCGCAACGGCAAGCTCGTGAAGGACTGGTATTGGAACGGCACGGCCGCCGACTCCAGCCAGGAAGTGTTCTCCGCGACGAAGTCGTACTCGAGCACGCTCGTGGGCATCGCGCAGGACGAGGGCAAGTTGAAGCTGTCGGATCCGGCGTCGACCTACATCCCCGCGTGGAAGGGCACGCCGGCCGATGCCATCACGGTCAAGAACCTGGTGTCGAACGACTCGGGCCGGCACTGGGACTACCAGACCGACTACTTCTCGATGGCCGCCGGCGCGAAGGACAAGACGCAGTTCGCCGAAGACCTCGCGCAGGACTTTGCGCCGGGCGAGACGTGGGTCTACAACAACTCCGCGATCCAGACCCTCGACGACGTGATCTCCAAGGCCACCGGTGTCGACACCGCGACGTACGCCAAGGACAAGCTCCTCGGCCCGATCGGCATGAGCCACTCGGAGATGACCAAGGACCCGTCGGGCAACACGCTCACGTTCATGGGCCTGCACTCCACCTGCCAGGACATGGCCCGCTTCGGGTGGCTCATGCTGAAGCAGGGCAACTGGGACGGGAAGCAGGTCGTGTCCAAGGACTGGGCCCAGGCGGCGACCGGCCAGGCGTCCCAACCGCTCAATGCCGCCTACGGCTACCTGTGGTGGCTGAACCGCAAGGGCGTGATCCCGGGGATGACCGGACCCACCTCGGCCAAGGACGAGGCGGGCAAGGCGGACGGCCAGATGGTCCCGGGTGCGCCGGACAACGTGTTCTGGGCGCTGGGCCTCGGCGATCAGATGATCGCGATCTTCCCGTCGACCGGCGTGGTCGCAGTGCGGCTCGGCCCGACGCGTGCCCCCGAGGGCGCCAAGGCGTTCCAGACCAAGGAGCTCACGCTCGGCACGCAGGCCGCGCTCGTCAAGCCCTGATGTTGAGGGGCGGGTGATCGGGTCCGGGCACCGCGAATCCGCCGGGGCGCTCGAATCGGCCCGCCGCCCTGGGCGGCAGATCGCGTTCCCGATCAGTCCTTCTGCGTGCCGACCTTCAGATCCCGGAACGGGGTCTTCGAGTCGATGCCCGGATCCTTGGGCAGGCCGAGGACGCGCTCGCTGACGATGTTCTTCATGACCTCGTCGGTGCCGCCGGCGACCTTCATGCCGGGGACGCCGCAGAGCAGCTGGTGCCACGAGTAGGTGCCCCACTCGCCGGTGTCGGCCTGCAGGCGCGGACCGAGCACCTCGGCGACGAAGTTCGCGGTGCGCCACAGGTTGTTGGTCAGCGAGAGCTTGGCGATAGACATCTCGGGGCCGGGCAGCTGGCCCATCTTGATCTTGTCGAGCGCCCGCTGGTTCGTGTACTTCGCGACCTGGAAGCCGATGTAGACGTCCATCAGGTGCTGGCGGATGATGGGGTCGTCCTCGAGGCCGAAGTGGCGGACCATCTCCTGCAACCGGGTGATGCTCGCGAGGCCCATGCCGCCGGCCCCGCCGGCGCCGATCGACGCCCGCTCGTTCATGAGCGTGGTGAGCGCCACGCTCCAGCCCTGGTTCACGTCACCGAGGCGGTGGCTGTCGGGCACGCGCACCTCGTCGAAGAACACCTCGTTGAAGTTGGCGCCGCCGGTCATCTGGCGCAACGGGCGGATCTCGACGCCGGGCGCCTTCATGTCCACGACGAAGCCGGTGAGGCCCTTGTGCTTGGGCAGGTCCGGGTCGGTGCGGCAGATGATCTCGCCGATGTCGCTGTAGTGCGCGCCCGACGTCCAGACCTTCTGCCCGGTGATGAGCCACTCGTCGCCGTCGAGCTCCGCCTTGCACTGGAGGCTCGCGAGGTCGCTGCCGGCGCCGGGCTCGGAGAACAGCTGGCACCCGACGATGTCGGCCCGGTACATCTTGGGCAGATAGGCCTCCTTGACCTCTTCGGTCGCGTGGGCGTTGATCGTGGGGGCGACCATGCCGAGGCCGATGCCGAAGTAGCCCTGATCGGGCACCTGGTACCGCGCCTCGAGCGTGCCGTAGAGGCGATCGAAGGTGGCGGGCAGGTCGCGGCCCCCGAAGCGGGCGGGACCACTGATCCAGCCGAGGCCCGCGTCGTAGCGCTTGGCGCGCCACGCCTGGGCCTTGGCGAGTGCCGCCTGCTCGTGGGCTTCGTCGATCTCCTCGAACAGCGCGACGTCGTCGGAGCCCTCGCCCCACACGAACTTCTTCTGGTCGTCCTCTTTCACCGCGGCGTTGGCATCGAGGAAGGCGGTGACCTCGGTGCGGAAGTCGTCGAGCGAGATGTCGGCCATTGGTGTCCCCCTGGAGCGTCTGGCTGGAGCTGTCCGGCGCGGGCCCTCGGGCTGTCTGCTCGGACCGTTGGTGGTGCCGAACCGAGAACTTGACCGTTCGGTCAAGATAGCCCCCGCGGTGGGCGCGCGCCCATCCGGGACCGGCGGGGCGATTGTGGAGCGCCGGAGGGGACCGCTACGGTCGACGGCATGCTCCGTCGTCGCTGGTCGATCATCGCCTTCCTCGCCTGGACGGCATACGTCTGGGTCACCCGCATCGTCAACGCCTGGACCGCGAGCGACGAGACCACGGCCGCGAAGACGATCTCGACCGTGATCGCCGCCGCCCTCGTGGCCGCCGCGGTCTACGGCGCGGCCGTTGTGGTGCGGTCCCGGTCGCGGCGACTGGCGGCGGCCGAGGTCACGTTCTTCACCTGGTTCGCCGGCGCGACCCTCGTGGTCTGGGCGTTCCGCGTCCCCCAGATCCTGCTCGACGGCGCCCGTGACGTGCCGTTCAAGACGGTGCACGTCGTGCTGGGCATCATCTCGGTCACCCTCGCCGGGCTCACGTACCGGGCGGTGCGCGCGGATGTCGCCGCCGGCGCCGACCCGGTGGCGGGCGACCGTGCCGTTTCGCCCGGCGCCAGGGCGGCCCGGTAGGCTCGGCGCCCGTATGGGACAGCCAGTCACCGTCATCGAGAAGCCCTCGTCCACCCCCGGCGTGGTGCGTTACGAGATCAACCGCACCATCACCGGCATGGGGCACGAGACCTACCGCTCCGCCGACGACGCGTACGGTCCGCGTCCGTGTGACGAGCTCGCCCGGCGGCTGTTCGCTCGGGGCGGCATCGCGACGGTGCACATGAACTCGAACATGATCACCGTGCACCTGCTCGACGCCTCGCCGCCGCAGGGCATCAGGGAGATCATCGAGACGATGTACATCTACTACGGCCCCGGGGTCGAGGTCGTGTGGCCCGAGGGCGCATCGGCCGAGTGATCGAGGCGGCGCCGAGGGGCGCCGATCGTCGCCGACTCCCGGCATACTGAGCCGTCGTCCGACAGCCGGGTGACATCACGGACGATCCGAGGGGGATCCGATGGCTCGTTTCCAGGTTGGCGTGCAGTTCTGGCCGCAGCACACGACGATCGACGCGTTGCGCACGGCGTGGACGGCGGCCGACGCGCTCGGTGTCGACAGCCTGTGGGTGTGGGACCACTTCTACCCGCTCTTCGGTGAGGCCGAGGGTCCGCACTTCGAGGGCTGGACCACGCTCGCGGCGATGGCCGCTACCACGACGACACCGCGGCTCGGCACGCTCGTCACCGGCAACTCGTATCGCAACCCCGAGCTGCTCGCCGACATGGCGCGCACCGTCGATCACCTCAGCGGTGGGCGCGCGTACCTCGGCATCGGCTCGGGCTGGTTCGAGAAGGACTACGACGAGTACGGCTACGAGTTCGGCACCGGCCCGTCGCGGCTGAAGGAGCTCGAAGCCGCGCTGCCGCGCATCCAGGCCCGGATCGCCAAGCTCAACCCCGCGCCGATCGGGTCGCTGCCGATCCTCATCGGCGGGTCGGGCGAGAAGGTCACGCTGCGGCTCGTGGCCCAGTACGCCGATGCGTGGAACGGCTTCGGTCCGCCGGAGAGCTACAAGGCCAAGAACGCGATCCTCGAC
>JBBQHT010000189.1:0-9657 GCA_038324235.1 Acidimicrobiales bacterium | reverse complement strand
CCAGCAGTACACGATGGTCGTGCACAACGTGGCCGCCCGGCTCAAGACCGACGCGCAGCCCCTGCCCGACGGCGGGGTCAGCATCGACGGACGCCAGGTCCGCACCTTCGCGCAGCTGGTCGACCTCATCGAGGAGAAGGTGAACCCCACCGCCGACGGCGACACGTTCGAACAGGACCGCTGGGCCGGCCCTCGCATGGGGCAGGGCACGATCAACGCGTTCATGCGCCGCCTCCACGGCGCGCGTCGCTACGTCGAGCATCTGGTGCGCGCCGACATCGCGGATCCCGACCGTCACCGCATCGACTTCGACGCCGCGCAGGTCACCGTCGTGGATCTGCACAACCTCAACGATCGCGCCAAGCGCTTCGTGGTGGGCGTGGTCCTGCGCAAGGCCTTCGAGCGCAAGGAGCGATCCGGCCAGGCCCGCCCGCTGCAGTTCGTCGTGCTCGACGAGCTCAACAAGTACGCACCGCGCGAAGGGTCGAGCCCGATCAAGGAGATCCTGCTCGACGTCGCCGAGCGGGGCCGCTCGCTCGGCATCATCCTCATCGGTGCCCAGCAGACCGCCAGCGAGGTCGAGCGGCGCATCGTGGGCAACTCCGCGATCCGCGTGGTCGGTCGGCTCGACGCCGCCGAGGCCACGCGGGGCGAGTACGGCTTCCTCGGTCCGACCCAGCGCCAGCGGGCCACGATCATCAAGCCGGGCACGATGCTGATCGCCCAACCCGAGTTGCCGATCCCGCTGGTGATCCAGTTCCCGTTCCCCGCGTGGGCGACCCGTGCCAGCGAGGCGGGTGCGGTGGTCCCCACCGATGCCGGGTTCGGTTCCGGCACCGGCGCGCCTCGCGCCGCCGCCCCGGCCGACCCCTTCAAGGGCCTGCCCACATGAGGATCCTGCACACCGCCGATTGGCACGTCGGCAAGACCGTGCGCGGCCGCTCGCGGGCCGACGAGCACATCGCCGTCCTCGCCGAGATCGCGGCGATCGCCAACGCCGAAGCGGTCGATCTGGTGCTCGTCGTGGGCGACGTGTTCGACACGGCGGCGCCGGCGCCCGAGTCCGAGCGCATCGTCTACCACGCGCTCCTCGAGCTCTCGGCCCACGGCACCCGGCCCGTGGTGGTGGTGTCGGGCAACCACGACAACCCCCGGCGGCTCAGCGCAGTCACCCCGGTGTTCGATCTGGCCAACGTCCACGTGCAGACCGCGATCCGGCCCCCCGCCGATGGTGGGGTGCTCGAGCTCACGATCGCCCGCACCGGCGAGGTCGCGCGGCTCGCCCTCATCCCGTTCCTGTCCCAGCGCCACGTGGTGCAGGCCACCGACCTCATGGCGCTCGACGCCACCCAGACCGGCGGCCAGTACGCGGCCCGGCTGGCGATGATCATCGAGGCGCTCACCGCCGGGTTCACCCCCGATGCCGTGAACCTGGTGCTCGCGCACCTGATGGTCAGCGGCGCGGTGCTCGGGGGTGGCGAACGCAGCGCCCACACGATCTTCGACTACTGGGTCACGCCCAACGCCTTCCCGGCCGGCGCGCACTACGTGGCGCTCGGTCACCTGCACCGGCCCCAGCGCATCGACGGGCCCTGCCCGCTGTGGTACTCCGGTTCGCCGCTCGCCATGGACTTCGGGGAGCAGGAGGACCGCAAGTCCGTGCTGCTCGTCGACGCGGCGCCGGGCGTGCCCGCCGCCGTGCGGGAGATCCCGTTGACGGCGGGGCGGCGCTTCCTGACCTTGCGCGGGACCTTGGCGGAGCTGGCGGCGCTGGCGGACTCAGGGCTGGGGGGCACGGTGTCCGTCGACACCGACGCGCCCGGTGGTGTCGGCGACGAGGAGCCGTACCTGCGGATCTTCGTCAAGGAGAAGGCGCGGGTCGGGCTGGCCGACGAGGTGCGCCAGCTGTTCCCGTCCGCGGTCGACATCAAGATCGAGCTGCCCGACGATCGCTCGACGCCCGCGGGGCCGGCCGGCGATCGTGGTGATCGGTCGGCGCACGATCTGTTCACGAGCTACCTCGATCACAAGGGCGTCGCCGACGACCGGCTCGTCCAGCTGTTCGACGATCTGCTCGACGAGGCGACCAGCGATCCGGACCATTGGACCTTCGACGGGTTCGCGCCGGTCGGCGCGGCCGAGCCGGGCGAGGACGCCGGCTGATGCGCCCGCAACGACTGCAGCTCTCGGGGTTCGGCGTGTTCCGCGACCCGACCGAGATCGACTTCGTCGGCGCCGACCTGTTCGCGCTGAGCGGCGCGACCGGGGCCGGCAAGTCCACGGTCATCGACGCGATTGTGTTCGCGCTGTACGGCGTGGTGCCCCGCTACGGCGACAAGCGGCTCGTCGGCGTGGCCGTCAGCCAGGGCAAGCTCGAGGCCCGGGTGCGCGTCGACTTCTCCGTCGGCGCCGACCAGTACACGGTGGTCCGGGTCGTGCGGATCTCGGGCAAGAACGCCACGGCGAGCACGCCCGAAGCCCGGCTCGAACGCCGGGGCGGCGATGGTGATGACGAGGTCGAGGTGCTGGCCGGGACCGCGGATGAGGTGACGGCTGCGGTCGAGCGCCTCCTCGGGCTCACCTACGAGCACTTCACGACCTGCGTGGTGCTGCCCCAGGGCGACTTCCAACGGTTCTTGCACCAGAAGCCCGCGGCCCGCCAGGACCTGCTGGTCGAGCTGCTCGACCTCGGGGTCTACGGCCGCATGGCCCAGCTGGCTCGGGGACGGGCTCAGGTGGCGGGCCAGCAACGGGTGTGGGTCGATCAGCAGGTCGAGGAGCTCGGCTCGTACAGCCCCGAGATGCGCGCCCAGCTCGAAGCCGATCTGGACGCGCTCGCGGCGCTGCTCGCGCGGATCGACGCGGCGCAACCCGAGCTCGATGCGCTGGCCGCACGGGCCGGCGAGGCGCAGGCCGCGGCCGATGCCGCCGATGCGCGCGCCGTGGCGCTGGCCGGGGTCCAGATCCCGGCGGACCTGGCCGACCTCGCGGAGGACCTGCGCCAGGCCGAGGCGGCCGAGGACCAGGCAGTCGCCGCCGAGGAGCTGGCCGCCACGCAACTGTCCCTGGCCGATGCCGGGGTCGCCGCCCTGCCCGACCGCGCAGTGCTCGACCAGGCGGCGCGGGCCCATGACGAACGGGCCAAGGAGCTCGGGCGGATCGCCACCGGGGAGGACAAGTTGGTGGGGGTCAGCGCCGCGGCGGTCGTCGCCACCGCGGCCGTCGAAGCTGCGACCACCGCCCATCTCGCGTCGGTCGCGGCGCTCGAGGACGCGCGTCGGACCAATCGGGCCCACGAGTTCGCGGCGGTCCTGGCGGTGGGGGAGCCCTGTCCGGTGTGCCTGCAGGCGGTCGAGGCGCTGCCCGACCACGATCTGGGCGACCTCGAGCAGCTCACCCGGGCGGAACAAGGCGCCGCGCAGGTGCTCACCGACGCCTTGGCGGCCGCCCGCGACGCCGACGCCCAGCACACCCGCTACGTCGGGCTGCTCGCCGATCTACGCGAGCGCGTGGCCGCGTTGGACACCCAGCTCGTGGGCCACCCCGATCCGGTGACGATCACCGGCGAGCTGGCGCGGATCGACGCGGCGCAGGCGCTCGTCGACGCCGCCCGGGCGGCGGAGAAGCAGGCGATCGCCAACCGGAAGTCGGCAGCCGCCCGGGTGAAGGCGCTCGGATCCCGTGCCCAGGTGGCGTGGCTCGAGTTCGACGAGGCGCGCGATCGCGTCGCGGTCCTCGGTCCCCCCGCCGCCGCTCGCACCGACGTGCTCGCCGACTGGGAGCAGCTGGCCGCGTGGGCGGCGGTGACCGGCCCCGCACAACACGCCGAGGCGGAGGCCCAGCGCCGGGCCGTGGCGGCCGCCGACGCGGATCGCCAGCGCGTGCTGGAATCGTTACGTGACGCGTGCGCCCAGGCTGGCGTCGATCCCGCTGGTCGCCCGCCGCGCGACGTGGTGATCGAGCGGCTCGCCGATGCGAAGGCCGATCTCGAGAGCCTCGCCGCTGCGCTCGAACGCCTCGGTGACCTCCGCGCCGACCAGGCGCGCCTGGTCGAGGCCGAACAGGTCGCGGCGGCGTTGGGGACCCACCTCAAGGCCAACGCCATCGAGAAGTGGGTGCTCGACGACGTGCTCCAAAGGTTGGTCGCGTCGGCCACCGAGATCCTGTTCGGGCTCAGCGGTGGCACCTACTCGCTGTCGCTCGACAGCAAAGGCTTCGCCGTCCGCGATCACGCCAATGCCGATGCGGTGCGTTCGGCGCGCAGCCTGTCGGGCGGCGAGACGTTCCTCGCGTCGCTCGCGCTTGCCCTCGCGCTGGCCGACGAGATCGCCCAGCTCGCGGCCGGTGGCACCGTGCGGTTGGAGTCGATCTTCCTGGACGAGGGGTTCGGCACGCTCGACCCCGACACGCTCGACACCGTCGCCGACGCGCTCGAGGAGCTCGGCGCCCGCGGTCGCATGGTCGGCATCGTCACCCACGTGCACGACCTGGCCGAGCGCCTGCCGACCCGCTACGAGGTCAGCAAGGCCGGCAACACGTCAGCGGTCACGAGGGTCGACGCGTGAGGTTCGCGATCGAGTCATGGTCGCCGGACTACGGCGCGCCCACGGGGGACGTCGCCCTCGTCGACAGCCCCACCGACGTGGACGCGTGGGTCGAGTGCGTCGAGGCGGAGTGGGCGCCCCGGTCGGCGCCGGCCGCCGCCGGCGCGGTGCGCGATCTGCTGTTCGTCGACGGGGTGCGCCGAGTCGAAGCGAACGTGTGGATCACCGACGACCAGAACGAGTCCCACCAGGGGATCTGCGCGTCGTACGCGGCCGGCGCGGTCCGGTGCAACGGCAGCGCCCAGGTCGTGGCGGCGGAGGTGCGCCGAGGCGTGTTCTGCCCAGTCGAAGGGGCCGAGGCCATCGTGACGCGCCATGCCGACTTCGCCCTGCAGGTCGTGGCCGAGGACGTGCCCGACAAGTTGACGCTCGCCCTGCAGGGCCGGATGGGCGAGCTCGAAGGGCAGGTCGCGGCCAGTTGCGCGGGCCCAGAGGACCTGGTCCTGGTGGACGGGCCGCTCAAGATCGGCCAGCACCGCACGGGCATGGTCGGGTTCGTCAAGACCCACCACACGTCCTACGGACCCAAGATCGTGCGCGACGTCGTCGCCCGCCTGGCGGTCGCTCAGCGCACGCCGTTGCTGCTGATCGGCGGTCACTCGCCTCGGTTCACGTGGTACCTGCGCCTGCCGGGCGAGATCGCCCACGGGTGGGCGGGCGTGGTCCGGCTGGAGGTGGGCACCGGATATGAGGTGTCCGAGGCCGCGCACCTCGCGGATCAGCTCTGCCTCACGCTGCCCCGCTTCGCCTCCCACCCGCAGAAGGACCCTCGCGCTCCGCAGAACCTGTACCCGATCGGCGGCCTCGAGCGGGAGCTGCGCCGCCGCCTCGGCGACCCTCTGCTGATCCATCGATCCCTACGCGAAGCCGCCGCCCGCGCCCGAGCCTCCTGACCGAGCCTCCTGACCAGGAGATCAGCGGCGCTTGCTGCGTGTGCCGGGACGGAACGTGCCGAGCGTCGGCATCGCGTCCACCTCGAACACGACCACCGGGTGCAGGCCGACGACGTGCAGCGACAGCAACGACGGGATCACCATGTCGGCGGCGGCGAGGTCGGCGGCGTCGCACGACGTGGCCACGCCGATCACCTTGAGCCCTGCCTGGAGGGCTGACGCCACCCCGTCGGCGTGATCCTCGAGCGCGAGGCAGAACATCGGGTCGGCCCCGAGCGCCGCGGCCGCGCGGTGGTAGTCGGTGGCCCGGTCATCAGTGGTCTGGACGACGATGCCCGGCTCGGGCAGATCGGCGAGCCCGAACCGGTCGCACGCCGACCGCTGGTCGTAGGGCGACACGACAGCCCACCGCTCGGGGGGCAGCAGACGCAGGAGGTGGTCGATGCCCGGGGCGGGGAGCAGCAGATCCGGATCGGGCGCGCCACCCTTGTTGGTCGGATGGGCCTCGACCGTGCGACAGCCGAACACCGCCGCTTCGCATTCGATGGTCCTGAGCATCGGGGCAGAGGGTAACGCGGGAACCCGGGTGGCGACGGGGCGAGTCCGCCGTTCTCCGACCGGCGATCGGGTCGCTTTGGGAGATCGGGAAGCGATGCCACAGCCAGATCGCTCGATCGCACGCTGATCACCGCTCAACGCGGTGCGGGGACCTCGAGGGCGGTCAGCGCCCGGTCGAGTCGCGGCGCGATCGAACGGCGAAAGGCGGCCCGATCATCGGCGGGGCCCGCGGCCACCTCGTCCGCCTCGCCCCAGAGCTCGGCCTCGAGGGGACCGAGGACGGCACGCACCTCGGCGATCGCCGCGCCCGTCAGATCCGGCCCCGGTGGGTCCGTGGCGTCTCGGGCGGCCTCGACACGGTGCTTGAGCCCGTCGAAGCGATGCCACCACGTCGGGTCAGCCAACTCCCCGGCCACGCCAGCCTCGTCGTTCGGCACGAGGCGGCCTGATCCCACGAGATCATCCGGGAACACCGGCACATACACGCCGACGCACGGGTTGCCGAGCGCCACCCATGCCCGCGCCGGGAGGGCCGGATCTTCGGACAACTCCGCGATCATCGACCCCGTGGTCGCCTCCCACCCGCGCAGGTGCATGCACACGCTCACCCCGCTGCCGTCCCGGCGGACTCGGGGGACCGGTAGGGCGTCGACCGGGACCTCGCCGTCCTCCTCGCATCCCGGGGTGGGGATCGCGCCCCACGGATGGTCACCGTGATGACGGAGCACGCCGGCGAGCGTGCGGGCCGAGGGTGCGGGTCGGGCGCACGCCGCCGCGCGGGTGACGGCGAGGCGTTGATCGGCATGAGGCGTGGGATACACCGGGTCCCGCCACGCCTGGAAGCTCGCGCCCGGCGCCACATCGGGGGAGGCGCGAGTCCAGTCCGTGGCGATCGTGACCCGGTTCGAGATCGAGGCTCCCCCCATGTCGCGGTCGACCGCCCGGGCCGCCCAGGTGCGGTCGCTCGTCTCGAGGATCCACGCCCCGGCCGGGTCGGCCACGAGGAACGACGAGAAGTACGCGTCGCCGGCGGGCTCACCGGCCCCGCCCTGCCCGTGCGCCTCGATCAGCGCGGTGATCACGTCGATCGCCTCTGTGGCGGACCGGGCCCGCTCCAGTCCGAGGCGCACGAGGTCCATGCCGAGCAGGCCAGGGGCGCACGCCCCGGCATCGTCGGTGGTCCAGACGCGCTCGTTGCCGATTGCCACGCGGTGCTCGTTGACGCCGTGCTCCATGCCCCACAGCCACGTGGGTTGGGCGCCGGCGCATGCGAACGCGCCCGTGTCGGGGATGGTCAGGTACTGGGTGCGCAACCCGTCGCCGCGGTCGCGTCGCTCGAACGAGCGGAACACCTGGACCTCGCCGAGCGGTCGGTCCGAGTTCTTCGCGAACAGCACCCGCCCGTCGGCCAGGACGCACAAGGTGTCGCACATCCGCCGCAGGCTACCCACCGGTCGAACGGGGGGTGCGTACGCTGGCCCACGTGTCGACTGGTGTCGGTGATGAGGACCAGCATGGCCGGGCGGTGCTCGAGGAGCTCATCGGTCGCGTCCGTGCGGGGCTGCCGATCTCCGATCTGCTCGCTTCGGGGATCGATGTTGCCCGAGTGACCGAGCAGTTGCGCCCACTCGGTCGGGTCGGGGCGGTGATCGAATCGATCTCGGGATACGCCGAGCGCACCGATGCCGTGGTGACAACCGAGGGCGGAGATGGGCGGGTCGTGTTCGCTCGCAACGCCGCCGGCTTGGTCGACGGGCTCGACGTCTACATGCGGCCGGAGCGGTTCGATGGCGTACCTGGCGGTCGAGTCATCGTCGTGAACGGGCCGTCGGGCGCGGGCAAGTCGACGCTCATGTGCGCCCTGCAGTCCGTCGCCACGTTCCCTTTGGTCCTGCTCGATGAGCCCGAACACATCGGCACGGTCCAGCCGGGCTATCTGATCTGGCGGGAGAGCGCCCCGTCGCTGCACCGTGGCTACCTGGCCGCCATCGCGACGTTCGCCCGGGCGGGCAACCACGTGGCGTTGTCCGCCGCCGGGCATCCGCATCACGAGATCGCGAGCGCGTTCGCCGGTGTCCCGGTCGTCATGGTCGGCCTGACCTGCGAGTTCCCCGTCCTCTCCCGGCTCATGACCTCCGGCTGATGACCTACCGGCCGTGCGGCGCGATCAGCGTCGAGATGAGCAAGGCCCGCGACCCAACTCAGGACACGACGGCGCGGGCGATGAGGGCGGTGTAGTCCTCGATCGTGCCCGGGAGGATCCGAAGGTGGACGATCGTGCCGCTGCCCTTGTGCACGAGGTCCACGACCTCGGCGACGGCGGGGGCATCGTCGTCGCCGGTCACCACGATGGCCCCAGGAGTCACGAGTCCGGGAGTACGAGCCTCGTCGAGGAACGTCCACACGAAGCCCGTCTCGTCCTCGTCATTGAGGTCTGCGGGGATGTCGATCGTCACCATGTCGGTCACCTCGTCGGCCGGGTCCGGCCCGTCCGATGATACGGGTTTTCGATCGGAGGACCGAGGGCAGCCTCCAAGCGCCCGAGAAGCTCGTCGGTGATCTGGTCGAGTAGAAGCGTGTAGTGCGGCCGGGAGAAGGTGGCCAGGAGCGTGAACCCGGCGTCCCCGAGCTGGCGCGCGGTTGGCGTGTGAACCCAGCGGTAATTGGCCAGCCGGCTGCTGAGCAACCCATCGAGCATCACACAACAGCACGCGGGTCCGTCGGGACTACCGGCCGACCAGCGTGGGTGACTCGTTCAGCGTTGCCACCGACCACGTTTTGACCGAGAGTGGCGGCCAGCTTCGGCGCTCGCAGTGTCCTCGTCCCCACATGTACCTGGCCCTCGTCTTGCACGTGCGGTGGATCGGCGGCGAGGTACTGCAACGGTCTCCACCCAAGCCCGGCGACCCCTCGTCCACCGGCTCGGCCCTCCGTTGCGGGCCGAGTTCCCGATAGGTTCACGGCCATGAACGGGCCACCACGCAAGACCGACGGCGACGCGCTGGCGATCGAAACCCACGACCTGCGGCGAAGCTTCGGCGACTTCGAGGCGGTGGCCGGCGTCGACCTGGCCGTCGCCCGCGGCGAGATCTACGGCTTCCTCGGCCCGAACGGCGCCGGCAAGTCCACGACGGTGAAGGTGCTCTGCACGCTGCTGACCCCCAGCAGCGGCACGGCGTTCGTCGCCGGCCACGATGTCGCCAACGACCCCACCGGCGTGCGGCTGCGGATCGGCGCGGCCATGCAGGACGCGGCCATCGACCCCAAGCTCACCGGTCGCGAGATCCTGACGCTCCAGGGCCGCTACTACGGCTTGCACCGCGACGAGATCGCCCGGCGCATGACCGACGTGCTCCAGCTTGTCGACATCGGCGATGCCATCGACCGCCGCACCGGCACCTACTCGGGCGGCATGCGGCGCCGGTTGGATCTGGCCGCCGCCCTGGTGCACAACCCCGAGGTCCTCTTCCTGGACGAGCCGACGACCGGGCTGGACCCGGTGAGCCGGGCCCGGGTGTGGGACGAGGTGCGCCACCTCAACGAGAACCTCGGGATGACGATCTTCCTCACGACCCAGTACCTCGAGGAGGCCGACCTGCTCG
>JBBQHT010000188.1:0-9688 GCA_038324235.1 Acidimicrobiales bacterium | reverse complement strand
ATCAGGCCGCCCTGGTGCACAACGACGACGTCGGGGTGCTTCTTGGCGATCGCGGTGGCGGCGGCGAGGTGGCCGTAGCTGGTGGCGAAGATGATCTTGGCGTCGTCCTTGGTGATCATGTCTTCCATGACCCGCTCGGCTTCCGCGGTCTCGGGCACGTTCTCGGCCGTCACGACCTTGAGGTCCGGATAGGCCTTCGCGACCTCCTGGCTCCCGGCGTACGCGGCCTGGTTGTAGCCGAAGTCGTCCTTCGGGCCGACGAAGATGAAGCCGACGGCCTTGCCGCCGACGCCGGGTGCCGCGCCGCCGGGGTTGGTGCCGCCGGATCCGCTGGTCGCCGTGCTGGTCGACGCCTTGGTGCACGAGGCCAGGAACAGCGAGGCCACGAGGGCGAGGGCCAGGACGAGTAGGGATCTCTTGCGCATGGGGTGGTGCCTCCAGAGGAAAGGAAAAGGGACAGACGGGACAGGTGGACGGGGGACAGCAGCAGTGAGACGGGGACAGCAAATCGGTGGGACGGGACGAGGGCGCACGGGGCGCGGGGTCGGGACGAGCGTCAGGCGGGTTGGGTCTCGAACACGCGGTCGAGCTCGGCCGGGGCCGCGTTCACCCGGCTGCGGCCGAGGGCGGCGAGCACGACGATCACCACGATGTAGGGGAGCGCATCGAGCAGGAACGGGCTGATGCCGACGCCCTGGGCCTGGAGCTGCAGCTCCAGGGAGATGGCGCCGCTGAAGAGGTATGCCCCGGCCATGGCCTTGATGGGGTTCCAGGCGGCGAAGATCACGAGCGCGACGGCGACGAACCCGCGACCGACGGTCATGTTCTCGGACCAGTTGCGGGCGTAGGCGGTAGACAGCTGCGCGCCGCCGATGCCGGCCAGCGCGCCGCCGGCGCAGATCGCCGCGAAGCGCACCCGGGTGGGCGAGGAGCCGAACGTGTGCAGCACCTCGGCGCGTTCGCCCGCGGTGCGCACCTTCAAACCGTTGCGAGTGCGGAACAGGAACAACCACGCCAGCGGCGCCACGAAGTACGAGAAGTACGTGAGCGGATCGTGGTCGAACAGGATCGGGCCGAGGAAGGGGATCGAGCTGAGCACCGGGATGGGCCAGTCGGAGAACCCGACGACGCCCTGGCCCACGTAGGACTGACCGAAGAGGCCCGTGAGTCCGATGCCGAGGAAGGTCACGACCAGACCGGTGGCGATCTGGTTCGCATGCCGGCCGAGCACCACGCCCGCGTGGACCGACGCGAGCGCGGCGCCCGCCAGCATCCCGGCCACGACTCCGGCCCAGGGGTTCCCAGTGGCGATGCCGGCGGCGTAGGCCGCGAGCGCACCGCAGAGCATCGATCCCTCGATCCCGAGGTTGATCACGCCCGATCGCTCGGTGATCGTCTCGCCCACCGAGGCGTACAAGATGGAGGTGCCGCCGCGGACGGCACCGGTCAGGACGGCATCGATGATCATCAGGCGACTGCCTTCTTCTTCTGGCTCCAGCCGAGGATGGCGAGGAGCAGCACGGCCATGAGGATGTTCACTGCCGCGCCGGAGAGGCCGGCGCTGGTCTTCAACCCGTTGCCGCCCACGGCGATGGCGCCGAGCAGCAGGGCGGAACCGATGATCTTGAGCGGGTCGTGCTTGACGAGCCACGAGGCCAGGAAGCCGATGAAGCCGTAGCCGACCATCATCGAAGGCCGCAGCTGCCCCTCGACACCGGTGACCTCGATCATCCCGGCGAGCCCGGCGAGGGCGCCGCCGAAGAGCATGGTGGACACCGTGATGGCGCCGACCTTGAACCCCGCCCGGCGGGCCGCTTCGGCGTTGCCGCCGACGACGCGGACCCGGAAGCCCCACGGCGTGTACTTGAGGATCGCCCACACGGCCACGGCCATCACGACCGAGATGAAGATGCCGGAGTGGACCCGGCTGCCCCAGATGATCGGGAAGCGCTCGTCGAGCTCGAGGGAGCGCGACGCCGGGTAGCCGAAACTGAGCGGATCCTTCCAGGGGCCGTTGACGAGGAAGGCGAGCAACAGGACCGCGATGTAGTTCATCAGCAGCGACGTGATCGCCTCGCTGGTGAACGTGAAGCGCTTCAAGAGCGCCGGCACCGCAGCCCAGAGCGCGCCGCCCACGACGCCGCCGATCGCCATGAGCAGCAGCTCCATGATCGGCGAGAGGCTGTTGCCCAGCAGCTCGGCCACGAAGATCGCACCGATCGCCCCGAGCACCAGCTGACCCTCACCGCCGATGTTGAACAGGCCGGCACGGGCGGGAACGGCGACGGCCAGTGCGGCGAGCAGGAACGGCGCGGACTGCACGAACCACTCGCCGATCGAGTTCGACGAGCCGGCGAAGGACTGCCACATCGTCTGGTAGACGGTGACCGGGTTGGCTCCCTTCGCGATCAGGAAGGCCGCGAAGATCAGCAGCGCCGCAGCGATCGCTAGCACCCACCGGGCGGTGGTGCGCAAGGCGCGTTCGGCGAGGCTCGGCCCTGACGGGGTGGCCTCGGCGACGACGACGATGTCGTCGTGCCCGGCCTCGCTCGGGTCGGGGCCGGGCGGGACCTCGGGGTCCGTGACGCTCGAGTCGGCGCCGGTGGAGGTGGTTGATGCGGTCATGCGGCGCTCCCCAGCATCAGGCTGCCGATGGCATGGCGGGACGTGTCGGCGGGCCGCACGATGCCGGCGACCTCGCCGTCGTGGAGCACGACGATCCGGTCGGCCAGCTCGAACAGTTCGTCGAGGTCTTCGGAGATGAGCAACACACCGGCTCCCTTCTCACGCCGATCCAGGAGCAGCTCCTGGCCGGCTCGCACCGTGGCGATGTCGAGGCCTCGACTGGGGTACGCCGCCACGAGCAGCGCCGCGTCCGAGACCACGAGGCGCGTGTAGAGCACACGCTGGATGTTCCCGCCCGACAGGGTCGACACCTGTCGGTCGAGGGTGGTGAGGTTCAGCGTGCGAGCTTCGGGGAGGGCGGACGCAGAAGCGCGCGCCGCCTTCCAGTCGACCTTCAGCCCGCGCCTCGGTGGGGGGTTGCCGCCCAGTGAGAGGTGTTCGAGGACCGACATGCCCGGCACCACGGCGTCGTCAGGATCTTCGGGGAGCCCGACCGCGCCGGCCTCGATGGCGGCCAGCGGTGTCGGGTGCGCGAGCGTCTCGCCGGCGATGGCGATCGAGCCGTGCGCCGGCGGGCGCAGGCCGAGAACCGCCTCGTAGAGCTCCTTCTGCCCGTTGCCCGACACGCCGGCGATGCCGACGAGCTCGCCCGCGGCCACCGTGAAGTTCACGTGCTCCAGCGCGACGTGCCCGCGGTCGCCTTTCACGGTCAGGTCGGTGACGACCAACGCCGGCGCCTTGGTGCTTGCGGGGGCCGGCCGATCCGCCGGCAGCGGGGGAACGACCTTGCCGACCATGGCTTCGATGAGCTCGTCGTCGGTGAAGGTTCCCGGCGCTTCACCGGCCACGATGAGCTTGCCGCCCCGCAGGACGGTGGCCCGGTCGGCGATGGCTCGTGTCTCGCGCAGCTTGTGCGTGATGATGACGAGCGCCAGTCCGTTCGAGCGCAGCTCGTCGACGACGGTGAACAGCGCATCGACCTCTTGGGGCGCGAGCACGCTGGTGGGTTCGTCGAGGATCACGAGGCGGGCGTCGGCCATGAGGACACGGAGGATCTCGACGCGCTGGCGTTCGGCCATGGAGAGGTGGCGGACCAGGGCACGCGGGTCGACCGGCAGCGCGAAGCGCTCACCGGCCTCGCGCACCGTCGCCTCGATCTCCTTGCGGTGGTAGCGGCCCGTGCCGATCGCGATCTCGATGTTCTCCGCGACGGTGAGGGCGGGGACGAGACGCAGGTCCTGGAACACCATGCCGATGCCCAGCGCCCGCGCGTCGGACGGCGACGCGATGGTGACAGGTTCCTCGTCCATGAGGAGGTGCCCCTCCTGGGGGTGGTTCACTCCGTAGAGGACCTTCATCAGCGTGGACTTCCCGGCGCCGTTCTCGCCCAGCAGCGCGTGGACCTCTCCGGCGCGGACCACGAGGTCGACGTTCTCGTTCGCGACGAGATCGCCGAAGCGCATCGTGATGCCCCTGGCTTCGAGGACCGGCGGCCGCTCGCTCATCGGCAAGGTGGCAGTGGTGGGCTCGGTGGCGGTCATGACGTGCTCCGATGCGTGATCATGCGGGCCAGCGCAGCCGCCGCCCGGTCCTCGACAACGGCGAGGGATTCGGAGAGGTGGCGGTTCAGCCGGTCCTCGGCTTGGCCCAGCTCGCCGGCCAGAACGGCGTCGACGATCCCGAGGTGCTGGGTGATGGTCATCGAGATGCGCTCGGGGGTGAGGAAGTCGTAGATGCGCACGAGCCGGATGCGCTCGTTGATGCCTTGCAGCAGCGAGACCAGCTCGCGGTTGCCCGCGGCCTCCGCGAGCCGCACGTGGAAGTCCTCGTCGAGCAGGACGAAGGACGGGTCCGGCCCGGGCTCGACCTCGGGGGTCTCGAACGAGGCCCAGTCTTCGCGGAGCAGCTCGAGCTGCGCGCGGTCGTGACTGGTTCCGATCTCGATCGGTCGGCGCAGCGCGAGCAGCTCCAGGCCGCGCCGGACCTCGTAGCGCTCGCGGATGGCGTGCAGGTTCGGTGCGGTCGGGCAGTAGCCACCGTCGGGCAGTCGCTCGACGAAGCCCTCGGTGTGGAGGCGGGACAGCGCCTCGCGCACCGGCGTCCGGGACACCCCGACGGACGTGGCGAGGCGTTCCTCGCCCAAGCGCCCACCCAAGGGGAAATCACCCGCGAGCAGCCGGTTCTTGAGCTCGCCATAGGCGCGCTCAGCCCGCGAAACGGCGGTATCCGACCCTGTATACATGCAGGTCAACGTAGGAAGTGGGCGTTTCCTCCGAATATCTCGCAGGTGACGGTCCTGCTGCCGTTGTCTTGCCCGCACATGAGTTGATGCTGACGTCTACCTTGTCCACGCAGACCACGAGCAAGGTCCGCCATCGCGGTAGCTGTGCCCACTTCGGGCGATGACGGCGTCACGAGGGGGCGCGTTCGGCCATGCTGGGGCGATGCCGATCATCCGTTCGTTCGCCGACCTGCTCGCCACGGTGCAGGCGTTGCCCCGCATCCGGGTCGCCATCGTCGGGGCCACCGATCCGTCGGTGCTCGACGGCATGATGGATGCGCATGCGCACGGGATCATCGATCCGGTCCTGATCGGCGACCGTGGGGCGATCGAGTCCGCCATCGCGAAGATCCCTGGCGCCGGCGCGTTCCCGATCATCGATGCCGCGGACGAGGACATCGCCGCCGCGCAGGGCGTGAAGCTGGTGCAGTCGGGGGAGGTCGCGGCGCTCGTCAAGGGCCACGTGCACACTGGTGCGTTCATGCATCCGGTCATCTCGCAGCTGCGCACGAAGAAGCGCGTGAGCCACGTGTTCCTGATCGAGCTGGCCACGTACCCCAAGCTGTTGATGGTCACCGACGCCGCGGTCAACATCGAGCCCGACCTGACCATGAAGGCGGCCATCGTCACCAACGCCGTGGAACTGGCTCGACGATTCGGCATCGACCGGCCGAAGGTCGCCGTGCTGTCGTCGATGGAGACCGTGAACCCAGCGGTGGCGTCGACCATCGACGCGGCGTGCCTGGCCAAGATGGCCGACCGCGGGCAGATCACCAACGCGATCGTGGACGGGCCGCTCGCGTTCGACGGCGCCATCTCCGCCGCGTCGAACGTGACCAAGGGCTTCACCAGCCCGGTCGCCGGTGACGTCGACATCTTGCTGGTGCCCAACCTCGACGCCGGCAACATCTTGGTGAAGGACCTCGAGTACCTCGCCAACGGCACGCTCGCCGGCATCGTGCTCGGCGCCACGGTGCCGGTGGTGCTCACGTCTCGGGCGGATCCACCACGATCGCGCCTGTTGTCCTGCGCGCTCGCCGCGCTGCTCGCCTCGACCGCCGCGCCGATCGCCCATGCCTGAGGACGGTCAGCCGATGTCGCCCGTGACGCCCACGCCGAGTCGACCATCGCGGCCGCCGATCCAGATGCGCCTCGCCCGCGTCGGCGAGGAGGCCGCGCTCGAAGCGCTCCAGCTGCGCTCGTCGCTCGTGTGGGAGGAGTACCGCGAGCAACTGCTCGCACACCCCGATGCCATCGAGCTACCGACCTCGTTCATCACCGACGAGCGCGTCCGGATCGCCGACGTGGAGGGTGCCGACCCGGGTGTCGCGACGGCTGGCTTCTCCGTCGTGCTCCCGGTCGAGACGACGGTCCACGAGCTCGACGGGCTCTTCGTGGATCCGGCATGGATGCGCCAGGGCATCGGTCGGGTGCTCATCGCCGACGCCGCATCCATCGCCCGGGCCGCCGGAGCCACGACGCTGCAAGTCACCGCGAACCCCCGCGCCCTCCCGTTCTACCGGGCCGTCGGCTTCGTGCAGACCGGCATCACGTCGACGCGCTTCGGCGACGGCATCCTCATGACGCTGGCGCTCGATCCCTGAGGGGCGAAGTGCCGTTGGGGTCAGCCGTGGTGGAAGGTCCAGGCGACCCAGCGGGTCGTCATCAGGCCGGTTGGGCCCTTGGCGCTCACCGTGGTCTCGTGGCCCGACTGCGCACAGTCGAAGGTCACCTGCCTCGTGCCCGAGGGCACCGTACCGGCAAGGTGCGGGCTGGCGGCGAACGCGTCTTCGACATGACCATCGGCGATCGCGACCTCTGTGGCTCCGGCCGTGTCCCACTTGAGCTGAGCCGTGGTGTTGAGCGCGCCGCCCATGCAGTGCAGCTGCGTAACGCCGTCGACCGGACCCGCGGTCAGGATCGGTGCGCCCAGGGTCGTTGTCGTGTTGGCGACCGTCGTCGTGGCCCGCGGGGCGGTCGTGTCGGTCGAGTTGGGTTGTGGCGTCGTGGGTTGCGCGCCGGGGGGGAGCGGCCCGGTGGTCACTGCTGGCCCGGCGCCGGCCTTCACCGTCGTCGTGGTGGTGGCGGCCCCGGGTGCGCCGCCGGCGACCGTCGTGACGGTGGTCGTGGCGTCGCTTGCGGTCGCGATGTCGGCCGTCCCCGGGGTCGTGCCGTTTGGATCGCTTGCGGCCTCGGCGGGAATCGAGGTCCCGCTGAGGGGGGTCGTGCGGGTGGGGCCGGTCGTCGAGGTCGAGACCGCGGTGTCGGTCGCGGCCGACTGCGTGGCGCCGCACGCCGCGAGCGTCGCCACGATCGAACCGGCGAGCAGGACGCGAGCACAGCGGGTGCCGGTGGATCGGGTGCCGGTGGACCGGATGATCGTCGTGCGGGGGAGGGCACCGCGCATCTGCGAGCCGGTCCCCATCAGCCCGCGAAGGCGGGCGTCGCGGTCACGGCGACTGCGGCGACCATGGGGTCGGCGACGGCGGTCGTGGTGGTGGTCGACGACCCGGGCGCGGTGGTCGTCGTCGTGGTCGGCGCCGCCGTGGTGGTCGTGGTCGGCGGCGGGGGACCCTGGTCGCCCTGCCACAGGTACATCACGGCGATGCCCATCACGTCAGGGTGCGGTGCCGAGTTGTCGTACGCCGAGGTGACCGACAGTTGTTCGCCGGCCTTCACCGCGTCGTGGATCGGGCAGGGCGAGATCCTGTCGAGCATGCCGCCGGCGTACGAGGCGTCGTTCTCGCAGATGAGGCTGCCGTCCTCGTGCGTGGTCGTGATGCTGATGCCCCCGTCGTGCAGGTGCCCGCCGAGCCCGACGATGTACCCGTCGAACGGCATCGTCCAGCTCTTCGTGTTGCTCTCCACCGAACCGAAGCCGCCGTTGCCCGGGACGTTCCAGGTCGTGCCCGCGGGGCATGTCCGCGAATCCGCCCAGAACGGGGTGACGGGACGCGTGTTGGTCGAGTTCGCCCCGTACTGGATCCCCAGCTTGTACTGGACGTAGAAGGTCTTGGGCGTCGCGGTCATGTTCATCAGGTGCCAAACCGCCCCCCACTGGTCCAACGCGCCGACCTGGATGGCGTAGGGATCGGGGAACGAGATCGGGGTGCGCTCCATGCCGCTGCCGATGAGCGGCTGCACCTTGAACCCGGCGATGGCGCGGCCGGGGCAGGCGGTGTCTTCCTTGTTGATCGCACCGATCACGAAGTGGTGCAGGTGCACGTCGTGGCGCCCGATCGGCACACCCTGGTCGTCGACGATGTCGAACGCGGCGGACTTGATGCCGTACGCGCCCGCGGGGCGCGGCACGAAGTTCTCGCTCTCGCTCTGGTCATGTGGACCACCGAGCGCATCGAGGGTGAACGGGCCCACCTTCTCGGTGACCTCCGTGACCGGACCCCCGCCAGACGGTGCGTTGTAGATCGGCGTCGGTACGGCGCGGGCCGGCCCGGCGACGACGAGACCAGCGCCGACCAGCGTGATCACGGCGAGCACCCACCGCAGGATCGGAGTGCGAGTACGCATGATGGCTGACGACCTTTCGTTCGCTCCGCCGAGCGATCGGGACGGGCCCCCTGCCCGTGACAGGCGTCACGTTACCGCAGCCAACGGTGCGGGGGCGATCCTTGGGTTGAGGTGACAAGGAGGCGGTCCGGATGGATTGCGCGGCGCGCCTGAACCTCGCAAGATGGGGGCATGACGCCGAACGCTGCCTCACCCGATCTTGTCGCGCCGCCGTCGATCGGTGTCGGCCTGGCCCTCGAGGACTGGACGGGCGACGCCCGGTACTTCGAGTACACCCAGGCGGCGGATCCCATCGGTGCTGGCTTCACCCCCCGGGTCCCGATCCAGGACTTCCCCGCGGCCTCCCCGGCGGACCCCACCGGGGTGCGACACCTCGATCTGTCGGCTGCGCTCGGGCTCACCGACGGGGCTGCCACCAGTCCCGGGCTCTTGGCGTCGTTCCTCACGGTGCGCGCCGGCGACCAGGTCACCACCACCGCTCTGGCGACATCCGAGCTGTACTGCGTCCTGTGGGGGGCGGGCACGACCGAGAGCGAGCACGGCTCGATCGGCTGGGGCGAGGGCGATGTCTTCGTGCTCCCGGCGGGCGCCGCGGCCACCCACACGGCATCGGCCGATGCCGCTATCTACTGGGTGACCGACGAGCCGATGCTGCGCTACCTGGGGGTGGCCCCGACCGGACCACGCTTCGCGCCGACGCACTTCCCCGGCGAGCGCAACCGGGCCGAGCTCGAGGCCGTGGCCAACGCGCCCGGGGCCGAGCACCGCAACCGCATCAGCGTGCTGCTCGCCAACGCCGAGCAGACCCAGACCCTCACCGCCACCCACGTGCTGTGGGCGATGTACGGCCGCCTGCCGGTGGGGGCGGTGCAGCGACCGCACCGCCACCAGTCCGTGGCGCTGGATCTGATCATCGATTGCGACCCCGGCTGCTACTCGCTGGTGGGCGCCGAGGTCGATGCCAAGGGCCACATCGTGGATCCCGTCCGCGTCGATTGGGAGCCCGCCGGCGCGTTCGTCACGCCCCCGGGCATGTGGCATGCCCACTACAACGAGTCGAGCCGGCCCGCGCATCTCTTCCCGGTGCAGGACGCCGGGTTGCAGACCTACCTTCGCTCGCTCGACATCACGTTCGTCGGGCAGCGATCGACCACCGGTCAGGGGTGATCGGACCGACGCGCACCCGCGGTCGACTCGAGGCGGGCGCGTGGGCCTCGCCGCCGGCGGTCACCACGTGTCGATGTGGGGGCGCTT
>JBBQHT010000187.1:0-9703 GCA_038324235.1 Acidimicrobiales bacterium | reverse complement strand
CGACGCCGGGTGCGACTCGTACCGACTGAGCATCGAGTGGGCGCGCTGCGAACCCGCACCGGGCCAGTACGACCTCGAGGCCCTCGAGCACTCCGCCACGATCGTGCGCGCGTGTCGCAACCGCGGCCTCGAACCCGTTGTCGCGCTCCAGCACTTCACCTACCCGGCGTGGCTCGGTGACGACTTCTGGCTCGAGGACAGCGCGCCCGAGCGCTTCGCCGCGTGGGCCGAGGTCGCGGTGGCGCACCTGGCGCCCCACTGCTCACGGTGGATCACGATCAACGAGATCAACGCCAACGCGATCGGGTCGTATCTCATCGGGTACTTCCCACCCGGCGGGCGCTTCCGGCGGGCCTCGATGACTCGCGCCGTCGATCACATGCTGACTGCGCACATCCTCGCCTACGACGTGATCCACCGACGCCAGCCGGAGGCCCGCGTGGGCACGAGCACCTACTCGTTCTGGTCCTATGACGCCGATCGTGTCCTGGTCGACGTCCTCTGGGCGCGCTCGCTCGGCGTGACGCGGAACCAATTGCCGCACTGGATCGACATGCGCCGCCGGCGCTTCCACGACCGCGTCATGACCGAGGTGGCAGGACCTGCCCGGTGGCGTGATGACGCCGTGCACCTCGGTCTCCAACAGTTCCTGCGCATCGACCGGGCGCTGCCGCGCACGGTGCACGCGGCGTACACGAGCCCGCACGAGCGCTGCCTCGACGTCACCCAGATCAACTACTACGACCCCCGCCTGTCGCGCTATCCCCGGCGGCCCGGACGGCGCGCCGCCGGCCGGCGCCACTACGGCCCGGACCCGAAGCACTGGGAGCAGACACCGAGCCCGCAGCACCTCGCCACGTACCTGGCGGCCAACGAGGAGTCGGGCCAGGAGATCTGGATCCTCGAGAACGGGCTGTGCAACCCGGTGATCGACGGCCAGGTCCACGCGCGCCCCGACGGCTGGGATCGACCGACGTACGTCAAGGCCCACCTCGAGGCCGTCGTCGATGCCATCGACGCGGGCGTCAACGTCACCTCGTACTACCACTGGGCCCTGTTCGACAACTACCAGTGGGGTGAATACGAATCCCGGTTCGGGCTCTACGCGGTGAAGCGGGGCGACAGCGGCTGCAAGTTCCTCGACGTCGACGCCATGGGCATCGACTCGGCCCGCGCGTACCGCGACCTCGCCGACGGCCTCCGCCGCGGCGATCGCTCCGTCCTCACCTGAGGCCGCCTGCGCCGACGGAGCCCGCACGGGCCGATCACCGGCCCTCGGTGCTTCTTTGATACCGCGCGCCGCACCCGTGCGGAGCCGACTGCAAGGAACGTCGGCCAGTCCGGCCAGCCCTCGGCCTCCGCCGTTCTTTGATCCGGCGCGCCGCACCCGTCCGGCGCCGACATCAAGGAAGCCGGGTTGGAGGCCCAACCTCGCTGTCCGGTTTGTCGGCGAGCGGCCGCCCGGCGCCGAGCGTGTCAGACCCCCTGGGTTCACTGGGGCGATGACACCCTCAACCACGCTCTTCGACCACTTCGTCCGCCACCAGTACGGGCTGGTCACCAACCCGCAGCTGACCGACCTGGGCTGGACACGGCACCAACTCGAACACGCACTGCGAGTCGGTCGCCTGGTGCGCGTGCATCCCGGCGTCTACCGGACCATCGGCAGCCCGATCTGCTACCGCCAACGTCTGCTGGCGGCGTGCCTGGCCTCGGGGCGCTACGCCGTCGTCTCGCACCGGGCCGCAGCCCACCTGTGGGGGCTCGAGGTCAAACAAGGCCCGGTCGAGATCACCGTGCCCTACGCCAAGTCGCCATCGCTGCGCGGCGTCCGGATCCACCGATCGACAGACCTGGTGCCACAGCACACGACCGCGCGGGACCGCATCCCGGTCACGAACCCGTTGCGCCTCCTGGTGGACGTCGGGGCGGTTGTCCCGCTGGCCGAGCTCGCCACGATCGTCGATGCGGCCGTGCTCGAAGGACTCGTGACATTCCCCGACATCCACGCCATGGTCGAGGTGGTCGCACAGCGGGGGCGCCGCGGCATCGGCCCGCTGCGCACCGTGCTGCGTGACCGCCCGCTCGGTGATGCCCGCCCCGAGAGAGTGCTCGAGCCGGTCATGATGCGGATCCTGCACGAGCACGGCATCGGTGGTGCCGTGTACCAGCAGGTCGTGAAGGTCGGCGGGCACGTGTTCCGGATCGACATCGGGATCCCGCACGTGAAGCTCGGGCTCGAAGTCGATGGCCTCAAGTGGCATGGCACCCGCGCGGCGGCGATCCGGGATCGAGAGCGGCGCCGACTGCTGCGAGCGGCGGGCTGGGAGCTCATGGAGTTCACCGCCACCGACCTGCGACGGCGACCGGCACGATGCGCGAGCGAGATCCTCGGAGAGATCGCGGCCCGCGAACGGCTGCTCGCCGCGCTCGGCCTCCCCGTCTGACCCTGGCGGAGCGCAACCGTGCCTTCTTTGATCCCCGGCGCCCGGCCGGTCAGGAATCCGGATCAAGGAACGGGGGTCGGCGTGGCGGCACGGGCCGCCCCGGTCCTTTGTTGATCCGACGCACCTCCCATGTCCGCAACGGGGATCAAAGAACGAGGGAGGCGCCGGCCGGACCCCGTGCTCCACCTTTGAGCCATTGCACCTCCCATGTCCGCGACGGGGATCAAAGAACGAGGCGGGCGCCCAGCCGGGCCTGCGCTCCACCTTTGAGCCATTGCGCCGCACCTGTCCGCAACGGGGATCAAAGAACGAGGCCGGCGCCAGCCGGACCCCGTCTCCACCTTTGAGTCGTTGCCCCGCACCTGTCCGCAACGGGGATCAAAGTACGAGGTCGGTCCGTGTGCGCGGTCAGCCGACGGTGGTGGGGGTCATCGCTCGCTCGCCGACGGTCCGCACGACGAGGCGGCCGCGGCCGGGATGCGCGCCGGCGACGAACCAGGTCGAGCCGCTGCCGGCCAGGCGGGGGCTCACGCCGGTGGCGTCGCCGAGGGCGTCACGGTAGGCCACGAGCCGGGGCTCGACCGCGAGGGCGGCCGCTTCGAGGTCGTTGCCGTCGTCGCCGTCGGCGATGGGGCCACCGAGCCGGTCCCACGCCTCGTACACCGCCGGCGTGGAGCAACCGAACGGCGGGATCACGAGCGTCAGGCGCTCCCCCAGCGGCGACATGGGCTCGACGTCCTCGCCGATCCCTCGCACCCGGGCACGGCCGCCGACCAGGCAGAACGGCACGTCGGCGCCCAACGCCGCGGCCCCGACGACATCGGCCCACCCCGCCCAACGGAGCACGGCGGCGGCGTCGGAGGAGCCACCGCCCAGGCCCGCCCCCGGGGGGATGTGCTTGGTCAGGCGCACCTGGGCGTCACGGCCGACCAGCCGCAGGGCGCGGGCGACGAGGTTGTCCTGGTCCGAGGGGATGGCGTCGATCCGGCCGGTCGACCCGTCGACCACGTGGATCGCGCCCGGCGCCCCCCTCGACGGTGTGTCGTCGATCACCAACTCGTCGGCGAGGTCGAGCGACACCATCTCGGCGTCGATCTCGTGGTAGCCGTCGTCGCGCACACCGGTGATCCGCAACGAGAGGGTCAACTTGGCCGGCGCCGGCCAAAGCGTGATCACTGCGCCCTACCGCACGCGGCCGGCGAGCTTCTCGAGCGCGGCGCTGGCATCGGTCGTGCGGTCGGCGGCGAGCGCCTCGGGCGAGAGCTGGCGGCGCAACCCGGCCGGCAGCGGGAAGTACTCATCCTCGTCGGTCACCCGCAGCGCCTCCACACCCTCGGCGGGGTCGAGCGCGGCGAGCACCTCGTCCACGATCTGCTCCGGCACGGACGCACCGGCGGTGACGCCGACCACGCCCGCCAGATCGGTCGGCAGGTCCGAGACCGTGTCGATCCGCTCCACGCGCCGGCAGCCCGACTCGCGTGCGACCCGTTCGAGCGCGTTGGTGTTGGACGAGCTCTGCGACCCGATCACGATCAGCGCGTCCACCTGACCGGCCAACGCCTCGAGCGCGGTCTGGCGGTTGGTGGTCGCGAAGCAGAGGTCGCTGCGGCTCGGCATCCACACCTCCGGGAACCGCGCCTCGACGGCGTCACGCACATCGGCCCACTCGCCCATGCCGAGCGTGGTCTGCGAGAGCAGCGCGACCGGGCGGTCGCCGGGGGTGACGTCACCGACGTCGGCCGCGCGCTCGACGAGGTGCACGGCGTGCGGGGCGACGGCCATCGTGCCCACGGCCTCGTCGTGACCGTCGTGGCCGACGTAGATGATGTCGAAGCCCTGGCCGGCGCGGATCTTGACCTCGTGGTGCACCTTGGCGACGAGCGGACAGGCCGCGTCGACCACCACCGAGGCCCGGTTCCGGGCGCCCTCGACGACCGCCGGCGCCGAACCGTGGGCCGACAGCATGATCGGTGCGCCGGGGGGCACCGCCTCGATGTCCTCGACGAAGATCACGCCCGCCTCGGTGAACACGTCGACCACCGACTTGTTGTGGACGATGTCGTGGTAGCAGTAGACGGGCGGCTCGTACAGCTCGACCATCCAGGCGAGCGCCTTGATCGCCATCTCCACCCCGGCGCAGAAGCCGCGCGGCTCCGCCAGCAGGACCTTGCGCACCGCGGTCGTCGTGGGTCGCGCCACCTCGGCTGTCGTCATGGCCGCCGCTCCTCGATGATGTGGGCCGTCACGGCGCGCGAGCGCGCGTCCGCCTCGATCACGGCGTCGACGTCCGAGGCCGCGATCCCTTCGTCCTGCTGCATGGCTTCCTCGATCACCTCGGCGATCTCGACCCACCGGATACGACCGGCGAGGAACGCTTCCACGGCCACCTCGTTGGCGGCGCTCAACCACGCCGGGGTGGTGCCACCCGCCCGGCCCGCCGCGTAGGCGAGCTCGAGGCACCCGAAGGCCTCCCGATCCGGTGGCTCGAAGTCGAGGCGCCCGAGCGTCGTCCAGTCGATCGCGCCGAACGGCGTGGCGAGGCGATCGGGGAACGCCAACGAGTAACCGATCGGCAGGCGCATGTCGGGCATCGACAGCTGCGCGATCGTCGCGCCGTCGGTGAACTCGACCATCGAGTGCACGACCGACTGGGGGTGCACGACGACCTCGATGTGATCGAAGTCGACGCCCGACCCGGCGGCCCCCGCCGGCGGCCCGAAGAGCTCGTGGGCCTCGATGACCTCGAGCCCCTTGTTCATCAGCGTCGAGGAGTCCACCGTGATCTTGGGACCCATCGCCCACGTGGGGTGCGCGAGCGCGTCGGCGATCGTGACGTGGTCGAGCTCGGCCCGGCTACGGCCCCGGAACGGGCCCCCGGAGGCGGTCAGCACGATCTTGTGCACCCGCTCGGCGTTGTCGTTGGCGCGCAGGCACATGTGCACCGCCCCGTGCTCCGAGTCGATCGGCACGAGCTCGGCGCCCGGGGTCCGGCGGGCGCGCTGCACGATCGGCCCGGCCGCGATCAACGACTCCTTGTTGGCCAGCGCGAGGCGGCGGCCGGCGAGCAACGTGGCCAGGGTGACGGACAGCCCGGCGAAGCCCACGACGCCGTTGACCACGACATCGGCGTCTTCGGCCAGGCTGGCCAGCGCGTCCTGCCCGGCGCGCACGTCGCACGACGGCAACGCCCGGCACAACCGCGCCACCAGTTCGGGCTCCGTCGCCGTGATCGCGACGACCTTGGGCTCGAACCGTCGCGCCTGCTCGATCAGCAACTCCGGCAGCCGACCGGACGCGCCCAGGGCGACGAGCTCGAAGTCGCCGGGCGCGCCCGCCAACACCTCGAGGGTCTGGGTCCCGATCGAACCGGTCGAGCCGGCGATCGCCACCCGCACGGCACCGGTCGCGGCCGGCGACGCCGCGGCGCTCACGAGGCCAACCCGTCGGTCGGGCGCGACGTCGCCGCGTCGAGCGGTGCCCGCACCGATTCGTAGCAGGCGGCGTACTCCCGCAACGTCGACGGCGAGATGATGACGCCCTGGGCTTCGAGCGCGGCGCGCACCTCAGCCTCGGGGAGGCCGTGATCGAGCAGCGCCCGCACGTCGTCGAGGTGCGCGGTCAGCGTCGCCCACGCCCGCTTGTCGTCACGCTTCTGCTGCCGCACCGACCGCGCGGGACGAACGGAATCCACCATGAGCACGGCCCCCACCGCGAACCCGATGCCCAGGGCCCGCAGCAAGAACCGGCTCGGTTCCGAGCACCACACGCGCCAGGTGGGCGCGGGCAACACGGCGGTCAGGTCACCAGATCGGGCCATGGTGGTTCTCTCCTTCAGCGTCATCGGTGTCACCCGGGCACGGGCGCCAACTCGCCCGTCTCGGAGGAGCGGCGGATCAGGTCGATGCGGACCTGGGTCCCATTGGCGTCGGTCCCCTTGTCGTCGAGCAGGGCCTGCCGGTCGGCCTCGGCCTCGCCGGCCGCCGACGCATCGGCTCGGGCGAGTGCCTCCTCGACCCCGTCGGCGTGGATGAGCTCGGCCCACTCCACCAGTGCGTCCACCATCGAGTGCTCGGGGACGACCTTCACGACCTTGCCCTTCACGAAGAGGTGACCCCGCTTGCGGCCGGCGGCGATCCCGAGGTCGGCTTCCCGGGCCTCTCCCGGGCCGTTCACGACACAACCCATCACCGCGACCTGGAGCGGGATGTCGAGGCCGTCGAGCGCCCCGCGGGCCGCCTCGGCCACCGCGATCACGTCGACCTCGGCCCGCCCACACGACGGACAGGCGATCAGGTCGAGCCCGACGCGTTCGCGCAGACCCAGCATCTCGAGCAGGCGCCGGCCCGCCCGGGCCTCCTCGACGGGGTCGGCGGTGAGCGAGTAGCGGATCGTGTCGCCGATCCCTTCGGCGAGCAGGGTCCCGATGCCGAGGGTCGCCTTCTGCAGCCCGTCGGGCAACGGGCCGGCCTCGGTCACGCCGAGGTGCAACGGGTAGTCCACGGTGTCGGCCAGCAAGCGGTAGGCGTCGATCATGAGCGGCACGCTCGACGCCTTCACCGAGATCTTCACGTCCTCGAAGTCGACCTCCCGGAAGTGGTCCAGCTCACGCTGCGCGGACTCGACCATCGCTTCCGGTGTGACCTTGTCGCCGTACTTCGCGTAGAGCGACGGATCCAGCGATCCGCCGTTGACCCCGATGCGGATCGGGATGCCCCGGTCCTTGCACTCGCGCGCCACGAGCTTGATGTGCTCCGGGTTGCGGATGTTGCCCGGGTTCAGGCGCAGGCAGTGCACGCCGGCGTCGAGCGCGGCCAGCGCCATGCGGTGGTTGTGATGGATGTCCGCGACGATCGGCACCGGCGAACGGGGCACGATCTGCGCAAGGCCCTCGGCGGCCTCGATCTCGTTGCACGTGCAGCGCACGATGTCGGCACCCGCGCCGGCCAGTGCGTAGATCTGCGCGAGCGTGCCTTCGACATCGCGAGTCTTGGTCGTGGTCATCGACTGGATGCTGACCGGCGCGCCGCCGCCCACCGGGACGTCACCGACCATCACCTGCCGTGTGGTTCGACGCTCGAAGTCCATCAGTGCTCCTTGGGGTGCAGCGCGCCGTCCTCGAGCCAGAGGACCCGGTCGGCGATGGTCGTGAGCCGTTCGTCGTGGGTGACGATCAGCGATGTGCGGCCGTCCTCGTCGGCGAGGCGCCGCAGCAGGTCACCGATCTCGCGGCCGTGCGCGGAATCGAGGTTGGCGGTGGGTTCGTCGGCGAGGAGCAGCGGGGGGTCGTTCGCCAGCGCGCGAGCGACCGCGACCCGCTGCTTCTCCCCTCCGGAGAGCTGGTGGGGGCGGAACCCCAGCCGGTGCCCGAGCCCGACCCGCTCGAGCACGAGTTGGGCCCGCGCCCGCGCCCGGCGACCACGAAGCCCGGCCAGGTTGCAGGCGAGCTCGACGTTCTCGGTGGCGTCGAGGGCGGAGAGGAGGTTGAAGTCCTGGAAGACGAACCCCAGGTGGCTCGCGCGCAGCGCAGGGAGGCGGCGTTCGGGTGTGGTGGACACCTCGGTGCCGCCGATCGACACGGACCCGGCCGTGGGCCGCAGCATCGCCCCCAACATCAGCAGGAGCGTGGTCTTGCCGCTTCCGGACGGACCCATGATGAGCACGATCTCGCCGTCGTGCACCTCGAACGACACGTCCCTGACCGCGGTCACCGCAAGGTCGGCCTCGCCGTAGATCTTCGTGAGGCCCCGCACGGAGATCGCCGCCGTGCCCGCGCCGACGAACGGCTGGTCGAAGCCGGCGGGCGGAGCGAAGAGCCGGGTGGTGGGCGGCGGCCCCGCGACCGCTGGTGGGGCGGGGCTCGTCGGGCCCGGACCGGGTGCAGCCGGCGCGAGCGGCCCGCGCGCGGGAGACGCCGCGCCTGACCCGCGCGCACCGCTCCCGGTCGCGCCTGGCGCGGTCGGCGTCGGCCGGCTGCCGGGGTGCACCGCCGCCGCCCCGGCCCCGGGGCGCACCGGGCGGCGACAGATGCGGCAGGCGTGATCCTCGTCGAGCACCAAGCCGGCGCACCGCGTGCAGTTCGTGTAGCTCATCGCGACTCTCCGCTCCCTCGTCCCGCCGCCGTCATCGCTGACCAGGTCAGTGCGTGGGCACGGGCTGGCGCGTGAGCAGCCGGGGGCGCGGGGCCGGGCCGACCTTGCCGAATCGACGGTTGCGCTCCTGGTACTGACGCACGGCGTCGAAGAGGGGCTCGCGCCCGAAGTCGGGCCAGAGCTCGTCGGTGAACACCAGCTCGCTGTAGGCCAGCTGCCAGAGCAAGAAGTTCGAGATGCGGTACTCGCCCGAGGTGCGCACGACCAGGTCGGGATCAGGCATGTCCGGGTAGTAGAGGTAGCGCTGCACCTGCTTCTCGTCGATCGAGTCGCTCGACACGCCGGCGTCGACCATCGCCTTCATCGCGTCGATGAGCTCGGCGCGACCGCCGTAGTTGAAGGCGAACGTGAGCGTGAGGCCCGTGTTCTCCTTCGTGGTCTCCACGGCGCGGTCGATCTCGCGGGTCAGCCGCGACGGCACCCGCCGATCGCGGCGACCCAGGAAGCGGATGCGCACGTTGCGCTCGTGCAGATCGTCGAGGCGGCGCACGAGGATCATCTCGTTCAACCGCATCAGGAACCGCACCTCGCTGACCGGGCGCTTCCAGTTCTCGGTCGAGAACGCGTAGACCGTCAGCCAGTCCACGCCGAGGTCGATCGAGGCGTACACGCTCTCGAGCAGCGCCTCCTCCCCTGCGGCGTGACCGTCGGTGCGCTTGAGTCCTCGCAACTGCGCCCAGCGGCCGTTGCCGTCCATCACGCACGCGATGTGCTTGGGCACCCGGGAGGCGTCGATACCCGGAACGATGTTCATGAGAGCACTCCTACTGGTTCAAAGGACCTCGAGTGGACGAGGGCACGGGCCTGTTCCGCGATGCCATGGGCGCCCAGACCGAGCTCGGCGAGCACGGCGTCGGGACTGCCATGGGGGATGAACGCGAGTGGTGTCCCCAGGACACGAACCCGCGGCGCGATCGGCGCAGGGATCGTCAGCTCCGCGAGCTGGTCGGCGATCGCCGAGCCGATCCCGCCCTCGCGCAGCCCGTCCTCGACGGTGAGGACGAAGCGGTGGCGAGCGGCGTCGCGCAACATCACCTGATCCAACGGCTTCACGCAGCGCGGGTCCCAGAGCGTGACCGAGATGCCCTCGTTCTCGAGCATCGCCGC
>JBBQHT010000186.1:0-9758 GCA_038324235.1 Acidimicrobiales bacterium | reverse complement strand
GGGGGCGGGCCGGGGCGTGGCGCCCGGGCGCAGGTCCGGCAGCGTCGCCACGCCACCGGTGGCGACCGCGCCCATCGTCGTGGTGCCCAGGGTCGTGGTGCCTTGGGCCGTGCTGTCGGTGGTGGCAGCGCCCGTGACGGTCGACGCGTCGGCGTGGGGCCGGATGAACGACGAGCGTTCGAGACCGGCGAGGGCCTTCTCGAACGACGGCCGGCGGCGCTCGTCGATGCCGGATGCGGCGAACGCGGCACGGGCGCTGGGATACCGGTCGAGGCTCTCGACGAGGTCGACGAGCTCGGGCACCCGCATCAGCGTGAGGCGGCGGTTGCCGTAGTGGTAGGCGAGCGCGCCGAAGGGTTCAGGGCGCAGCGCCACGAGCGGATCGACGCAATAGGCGGTGTCGGGATCGAACGGCACGGTGTCGTCCTCGGGCTGGGTGTCGGCGGCGGTGGAGGTGAGCCGCGGCGGGGCCGCGGTGAGGGGCGGGGTGGCCGATCCGGGGTCGGTCCGGTCGATCAGCGGATCGAGCGGACCGGCACGGGATCGATCAGTAGACGCCGCACATGCCGTCGATCGACACCTCTTCCACGAGGAGCTCCTCATCGACGCCGTCGTCGAGCACCTCGTCGTCGGTCCCGGTGACGGACTCGTCGAGCACGAGGTCTTCGAGGGTGGTGGTCTCGTCCATGGTGGTCACCTCAGCGGTTCAAGGCCCGGACAGCCGGGGTCGGTCGTGCGGCGCATAGTAGAGGATCAGCGCCAGTCGCCGTCGCGGTCCTCCCGATCGGCGGCCTTGACCGCGTACGCGAAGACCATCGACGGCGCCAGGATCACCGAGCCGAGCACCAGGCAGACCGTCGCCGCGGTGGTGAGCGCGCTCGGGAACTTGGTGACGAAGCCGATGATGATGAGCACCATGAACAGGCCGAACAGCGTCATGCCGACGCGCTGGCCGAGCGACACGAGCCGGGCGACCTGCTCACGGCGGGCGATGACGGGATCGGCGGGATCGGCGGGATCGGCGGGATCGACCGGATCGATGGGATCGGCCGGATCGGCCGGATCGACGGGATCGGTGGGGGACGGGCTCACGGCAACCAGCCTGCCTCATCGAGCAGGGCCCGCAGTCGTGCGGCCATGACCTCGAGGGAGAAGTGGGTCTCGGCGATCCGCTGGTTGTGATCGAGCAGCGTCGGATCGGGCGCCGCGAGCCAGCGCGCGAGGGCGTCGGGCTGGTGGGCATCGAACCACCGGAACCCCAGCGCCTGCAGCTCGACCCCGACGGGGTAGGTCCCGACTGCCACCGGCAACCGCGCGATGGCCGCTTCGATCGGCGGGTTGCCGAAACCCTCCCAGGTGGACGGGAAGACCACGACATCAGGCGCGACGTAGATCTCGGGACGCCCCGGCGGCGGTCGGCGCACGACCCGGCAGCGGGCCTCACGGAGCAGCCGCTCGAGCTCGGGCCCGTAGCCCTCCTCGGGCTCGCCGAGCAACCAGTACGTCGCCTCGAGCTCGGCGCACAGCGCGAGCGCCGCAGGGATCCCCTTGCGCTCGATCGCGCGCACGGGATGGGCGATGAGCAGCTCGTCCTCGGCGACGGCGAGTTGCGCGCGCGTCGCGGCCCGATCCCCGCGTGCCGGTCGGGTGTCGAAGCCGTTGTAGATCGTCGTGGCGGCGATGCCGCGCTCGGCCATCTCGTGCTCGGTCAGGCGGTTGATGGTGACGTGACGCCAGGCCGGATCGGTCGCGGGCAGTTCGTCGATGTGCGCGAACCGGTCGCGCTGCCAGGGTGGATCGTGGTGGTGGAAGATCGCCGGCCGGCCCCGCAGCGCCTGGTTGACGGCCCGCGACGCCGGCAGGTTCAACGGGATCGTGCCGAGGTTCTCGACGATCACCAGGTCGGCGTCGGCGAGCGCGTCCTCGACCTCGCCCGAGGGTGGAGCGTCGGTGGCCCCGATGGCCAGACCGCTCACGAGCCGGTCGACCGGGCCCTCACCTGCGACGGTGATCACGTCGAACCCCATGGCGCGCAGAGCGTCGGCCCACGTGTCGGCCACAATGGAGACCCCGTCGGTCAGGCCGAGGCGGAACGAGACGAGCGTGGCGGTGGTCATGGGAGTGGGGGGCGAGCAGCGATGACCGACGAGGAGATCGCCGCGATCGACTCGATCGAGTCGGAAGTGGACCGCACGCTACCGGATGCGCTCAGGGCCCAGACCCGGGTGGTGCTCGAGCGGCACTGGCAACCGGAGGGCTACACCGTGCCCAACGGGGACGTGTACCCGCACCAGTGGCTGTGGGACTCGTGCTTCCACGCGATCATCTGGGCGCACCTCGGCGAGCCGGAGCGGGCGGTGGCCGAGCTGACCAACGTCTTCGCGCGGCAGGCCGACGACGGCTTCGTGCCCCACATGACCTACTGGCGGGCTCCCGAGATGCACGCCTCGTTCTGGGGCCGTTCCGGCACCTCGTGCATCACCCAGCCACCGATGTACGGGCACGCCATCGCCGAGTTGGCCCGCCTGGGCGTCGCCGTGGACCGATCGATCATCGATGCCGCGCAGGCGGGGTTGGCGTTCCTGCTCGATCGCCGAGAAGCGACGGCCGAGGGACTGGTGCCGATCCTGCACCCGTGGGAGTCGGGGTGCGACGACAGCCCCCGCTGGGACGCGTGGTGCCCCGGCGGGTACGACCCCGAGCGCTGGCGGGTCACCAAGGGCGAGCTCGTCGCGGCGGTCCGCATCGATCCCGTGAGTGGGTCGCCGGTGGGGAGCGAACGGTTCGCCGTGGGCTCGGTCGGGTTCAACGCGCTCGTGGCGTTCAACGCCAGGGAGCTCGCGTCCGTCGCGCCCGCGGGTGGCGTGGTTCCCGACCGGGTCGAGTCGCTCGTCGAGGCACTGCGATCGAGCTGGGATGGCGCCCGCGCGACCTTCGTGGATGCGGGCGGTCACACCTCCGCAACGGTGCGCACCCTCGAGGCGCTGCTCGCGGTCCTCGTGCTCGATGCGCCCGCGCACGCCGAGATCGTCCGGGCGGTGTTCGCCGAGCTCGGATCCGCGGGCGCCTTCGCCGGTGCGTGTGGACCCGCCCAGGTCCACCGGTCCGAGGCGGCGTTCGACCCGCACCGGTACTGGCGGGGCCCGGCGTGGCCGCAGCTGACCTACCTCGCCTGGGTCGCCGCCCGCCGCCTCGGTCTGGAGGCCG
Organism: Acidimicrobiales bacterium; assembly: GCA_038324235.1. GTDB lineage: Bacteria > Actinomycetota > Acidimicrobiia > Acidimicrobiales > Acidimicrobilacustridaceae > JBBQHT01. Next base: position 6,551 of record JBBQHT010000186.1, on the reverse strand, counting down.
ACGCCCGAGCGCTCGCAGGCTCGATGGCGATCGGCGCCCAGCGGTCCGGCCTCGCGGAGTACTGGCACCCCGACACGGGCGAGGGGTTCGGCGCGGTGCCCCAGTCCTGGACCGGTCTCGCCGCGGTCATGGTCCCCGTGCGCTGAGCGCGTCGCGGAGGGATCAGGTACCCGTGCGGGACAACGCCGGCTCGACGACGGCGATCGTCGGGGGCGCGACCGCCGCCGGGGAGGGGTCAGGTGCCGGCGGGGACAAGGCCGCCGGGACCGTCGTGTTCGCTCCGGGGGTGACCACCAGTTCGCCATCGTGGGCTCGGTGCTTGGCCAGGGCCGTCCGTCGAGCGGTGAGGGACTGTTGCTCGGCGGCGCGTCGGGCGGGGCGCGGCGGTCCGTCGATGCGGTGGCGCGCCGCCTCGGCCGCGTCGAGAGCCATGCGGCGCTCGTCGTCGGACAAGCGGAGCTCGGAGGTCGGGTCCTTGATCGCGAACAGGTTGCGAGGATCGGGGACGACCTCGGTGATCGACAGCAACGCCGCCTCCGCGCCCTGCGGCAGCGCGGCGCGCCCGATGCGGCGGCGCCGATCGAGCACGGCGATTCCCACGACGACGAACAACCCCGCGATCAGGGACACGATCGCGAGGGGCACCGCCGCCGGGTTGGTGGCGTAGATCATGGGCGCGACCGTAAACAACGCACCGCCGCGGCGGGTGGACCCTCCCCGTCCCAGGAGCGGCCGAGGTGATGCGGACGGCGACGGCCACGGCGAGGGCGTGGGATGGGGTGGCGATGCGATGGCGACGGCTTGGGATGGTTCAGGCAAGATCGTGCCGGCGAGGTCGTGCCGGCGAGATCGTGCCGGCGAGATCGTGCCGGCGAAGTGGTCCGGGCGAGATCGTGACGGCTACTCGCCGCGGAACGCCGCCGGGCGGCGCTCGCGGAACGCGGCGAGGCCCTCTTGGAGATCCGCGCTCGCCCAGGCGCGGGCGAACGCGTCCGCGTAGGTGGCGACGTCGGGGGGATGGACTCGGTCTCGTTGAGCCCGATCTTGAGGCCCGCGATGGTCAGGGGTGCGAGCGTGGCGATGCTGTCCGCCCACGCGAGGCCGTCGTCCACACCGCCGAGGCGCTGCACGAAGCCGAAGCCGCACGCGTCCGCCCCCGAGTAGGTCTGGGCGGCCAGGAACATCCCCCGGGCCGGGCCATCGCCGGCCAGCGCGGCGAGGCGGTGCACGGTCCACTGGTCGACCATCAGGCCGAGCTTGGCCGCCGGGATCCCGAACGTCGCGTCGGGCGCGGCGATGCGCAGGTCGCATGCCGTGGCCAGTTGGGTGCCCGCGCCGAGCGCGGCGCCCTCGCAGGCGGCGATCGTGGGCAGTGGCGCCGCCCGCAGCTTGGTCAGCACCTGGTTGAGCAGCGACACGAACGCGGTGTCCTCGACCCCCGTGAGGTCCGCTCCGGCGCAGAAGTGGCCCCCCGCCCCGGCCAGCACCAGCACCCGCGTGGCATGTCCGTCCGCGACACGGGCGATGGCCCCGTCGATCGCGGCCAACAGGCCCTCGAGCGCGTCGTGGTCGAGCGCGTTGCGCCGCTCGGGCCGATCGATGGTGACGAGCCGGACCCGTTCCTGTGCCCCGCGGTCTTCGACGTGGATCATGCGCCGAGCATGCGCCGCCCCCCGCCCCCCAGGCAAACCGACCACCCGCCGTCCGCCCTCCGACCACCGGTTCTCGGCTATGTGGTGGCCCCTACGAAACGCGTTCTCGGCCATGTGGTGGCCCCTACGGCCGGGTTCTCGGCTCGGCGGTGCCCCTACCGACGGGTTCTTGGCTATGTGGTGGCCCCTACGGCCGGGTTCTCGGCTTCGTGGTGGCCCCTACCGACGCGTTCTTGGCTATGTGGTGGCCCCTACGGCCGGGTTCTCGGCTCGGCGGTGCCCCTACCGACTGGTTCTTGGCTATGTGGGGCCCCTACTGCCGGTCCTCGACTCCCCGGTGGAACCTCGGCATGGCTGCGTGGCGCTGCTCGGCCGACGGGATCGCAGGGCCAGGGCCCGCCGTGCCGGCGCGCGGTACGGTCCCGGGATGACCGAACCCCCCGCGGAGGCCATCGCCGAGCCCGAGGTCCTCTACACCGTCGAAGGCGGCGTGGCCCGCCTCACGATCAACCGGCCGGCACGGCGGAACGCGCTGTCGTGGACCGTGGTCGGCGAACTGCGCCGCCTGGTGGCCGAGTGCCGCGCGGATCCTGCCGCCCGCGTGCTCGTCCTCACCGGTGCGGGCGACCGCGCCTTCTGTGCCGGCGCGGACCTCGGGGGCATGGCCGCCGGGGCCGGCTACCTGGATCTGCATGAGGCCCGGGGTGACCTGGCATCGCTGTTCGAGGAGCTCTGGTCGCTCGGGAAGCCGACGATCGCCCGGGTCCGGGGCTTCGCCCTCGCCGGCGGGATGGGCCTGGCGCTCGCCTGCGACCTGGTCGTGGCCGCCGACGACGCGCAGTTCGGCACCCCCGAGATCGACGTGGGCCTCTGGCCGTTCATGATCACGATCCCGCTCACCCGGTCGATGCCCCCGAAGAAGGCGCTCGAGCTGATGATGACGGGCCGGCGGGTGTCCGCCGAGGAGGCCGATCGGATCGGCTTCGTGACGCGGGTGGTCCCGGTCGACGAGCTCGATGAGGCGGTCGACGAGTTGGCGTCATCGCTGGCGGGCAAGTCCCCGGCGATCATGCGCATGGGCCGTGAGGCGTTCTACGCGGTGTGGGACCAGTCGGCGGCCGACGCATTGCGGTACCTGCACCCGCTGCTCACGATCACCACCGGCACGGAGGACTCGGCCGAGGGCATCGCCGCGTTCCTCGAGAAGCGACCGCCCCAATGGACCGGTCGCTGATCCGGCGCACGGGCACGAGCGGAGCCGAGAACCGATCGGTAGGGGCCCCCACGTAGCCGAGAACCGGTCGGTAGGGGCCCCCACGTAGCCGAGAACCGGTTGGTGGGGGCGGCCGTGTAGCCGAGAACGGGTTGGTGGGGGCTGCCATGTAGCCGAGAACGGGTTGGTGGGGGATGCCGGTCAGGACTTGGCGCCCTTGACCGACGCGCCGAGGCGGTTGCCGGTGTTGTCGACGACGGTGCAACCGATCTTGCGGTTGCTCGGCCAGTTCGCCTCGGGCGGGATCACGTAGCCGATCTCGTACCTCGACAGCTCGTAGGCCTGGCCGACGTAATCCTGGTACTGCTTCGGGCACTCGATCTTGGCGAAGCGCCGCAGGACCTCGTCGCCTGGGTACGCGGTGTCCTTCGGATCGGGGAGCACGAAGTCGGTCGTGCCGAACACCTCGTACTGATGCGGCAACGAGCAGTCGAGCTTCAAGACGATCTCGGTCTGCTTGTTGGCCTGGCCGGCCACCTTGCGCTTGTCGAAGCAGTCCCCGACCGCGGGCACGTAGACGAAGATCTGCTTGCCGGCCTCGAGCGGCGCCTCGGTCGTCGTGGTGGTCTCGGGGGGCGGAGGCGTGCCCGTGGTGGTGGATGTCTGGTTGGTCTCTGTGCCTGAGCAGGCGCCGACCAGCGTGGCTACGGCCACCGCGAGACCGACGGTCACCAGGAGCGGGACGCGGCCGGCTGCCGGCCCGGTGCGGGACAGCATCGTTCAGTACCCGGCCGGGAGCAGGCGGTTGATGTTCTCGAAGGCGAAGAACAGCGGAACCAGGAAGAACGGGAGGGCGACGACGTAGACGGCCCAACGCTCCCACTGCTTCCAGCTGCGCCAGCGCCGCGCGATCAGGTACGCGGCCAACCAGATGGCGCCGGCGAGGACCGACCACCAGATCGCGGCGGACTGGGATTCGGGGTGTCCGCCGACCAGGTCGCCGCCGCTGCCGCCGAAGAGCGCCTCCTGGCTGACGGCCTTCCCGCCCTCGGTGTTGTCCACGCTCTTCGGTGTGGATGGGGCCGGCGCATCGACCAGCTTGGCCACCACGACGATCCGTTGGGCGGCGCTGTACTTGGGGTGGCAGGCCATCAACGTGAGCGTGTTCTGGCCGGGGACCTGATCGAGGATCTCGCTCTGGTTGGGCGAGACGATGAAGTACGCCTGGTCCGCGGCGGCACCCGGGGCCGGGATCACCTGATAGGTGAAGTCCCCCTGCAGGGTGTGGATCTGGACCTGATCGCCCGGGGCGAGCTCGTCGATGCGGTTGAACGGGGCGAGCCAGGTCGTGCGGTGGCCGGCGAGGGCGGCGTTGCCGGCCTGGCCCGGAAGCGGCGTGCCGGGGAAGTGCCCGGGCCCGTCGGCCAGGTAGTTCAGATCCACGCCCTCGACCATCTCGAAGTCCGCGCCGATCTTGGGGATCTTGATCTGGCCGATGGGCTTGCCCGGCACGGGCGCGGGGACCGAGCTGTCCACGGGGGCGGCCGCGCCCGTGGTGCCGATCGCCGTGGCGGGCGTGACGGTGACCGCCGGCCCGGTGCCGGGGGCGCTCGTCGTCGTGGTCGGGCCGCCTTCGTCGCCACCCGGCAGCGTCGAGGCGGTGGCGCGGGCGGCTTCCTGCTGCGCGAACTCCTGGGTGAGGCGGTCCTGCGCCGCGTTGGTCCGCAGGCCCGTGCCCCAGAGCTGGTAGGTCACGAACAGCAGGATCAGCACGCCGGAGGCGATCATGACGCGTCCGACGCCGCCGAGGATCCTGGTGAAGAGCACGACGGCACGTTAGTGAATCGGCTGTGCGAACGGACATCGGCGTGGCGAGCCCGGCGCCCACCTTGGTCCGGTGCGCCGGGCACCGGTACCGTTGACCGTCGCCATGGAGCCCGTGATCCACCTCCGTTCGGCGGTCTGCCTCCTCGGTCGCTTTCCCGCCCTCGCCGGTGTCGACCTCGATGTCGAGGGTGGGGAGATCGTCCTGCTCCAAGGGCCCAACGGCGCGGGCAAGACCACCTTGCTCAGAGCCTGTGCCGGTCTGCTGGCCTTCACCGACGGCGAGGCGACCGTGCTCGGCACCGATCTGCGCCGCGACCGCAAGAGCATCCGCACCCGGGTCGGTCTGCTCGGCCACGCGACCGGGCTCTACGACGACCTGACCGTGGCGGACAATGTCCGCTTCTGGACCCGGGCCGCCCGCGCGAGCGACGCCGACGCCGAGGCCGCGATGGCCCGCCTCGGCCTCGATGGTCGCCTGCGTGACGTCCAGGTGGCTCGCCTGTCGGCCGGTCAGCGCCGCCGGACCTCGATCGCGGCGATGCTCGCCCGCCGACCCGAGCTGTGGCTGCTCGACGAGCCCCATGCCGGGCTCGACCAGGCCGGACGGGATCTGCTCGACGAGCTCGTGCACGACGCTGCCTCCAAGGGCGCGACCGTGGTGCTGGCCAGCCACGAGCACGAGCGGGCCGAGGCCTTGGCCGATCGGATCGTCGTCATCGCGGGCGGCGCCGTGCAGCCCCCGGCTGCTCGTTCGACCGATTCCGGCAGCGATTGCGACGACGAGTCCGGCAGTGATCTCGGCCGTGATCTCGGCGACGATCTCGGCCGCGATCTCGGGAACGATCTCGGGAACGATCTCGGGAACGAGCCCGCCATCGATCCCCCCGCGGAGCCTGGCGTCGAGTCGGGGATCCCGACTGCTCGGGCGGAAGGCGCCCCGCCTGCGGCCGGCCCGGGGGACGAGGCGGTGATCCATGTTCCGTGACGCCGCGCTCATCGCCGGCAAGGACCTGCGCCTCGAGCTGCGGTCCCGGATCGGCCTGAACCAGGTGGCCCCGCTCGCCCTGCTGTTCCTCATCCTGTTCGCCTTCGCCCTCGATCCCGACAACGGGCTGCTGCTCAAGGCGACCCCCGGGCTGTTCTGGGTGGCGGTCCTGTTCAGCAGCGTGCTGTCGATCCAGCGGGCGTTCACCGTCGAGTCCGCCGACGGCAACCGGGACGCCCTGCGGCTCTCGGGTCTCGATCCGGCGGGCATCTTCCTCGGCAAGTTCGGGGCCATCGCGGCGCAGCTCCTGGCGCTCGAGGCCCTCCTGCTGCTCGGTGTCGCGGTGTTCTACGCCGCCCGACTGGACGGCTTCGCCCTGCTTGGACTGACCTGTGTGGTCGCGACCGCGGGAATAGCGGCCGCCGGTACGCTGTACGGCGTGCTCGCAGCCGGTCTGCGGGTGCGTGAAAACCTCTTACCGCTGTTGCTGTTGCCGGCGCTCGCGCCGGTCCTCATCGGCTCCACCCGGGCCTTCGAGGCAGCGCTCAGTGGCAATCCTGCCGAGGGCTGGCCATGGGTCGGTCTGCTGGCCATCTTCGCTCTCGTCTACATCGGCTCCGGGGCCGCGGCGTTCGGTCCCCTTCTGGAGGAATCGTGACAACCCACGTGCAGAACGAGCGGGGGGCCGGCTCGTCGAAGGCATCCGGGGGCGGCGAGGAGGCAAGCCGGGAGCGCGTCACCACGGGCACGCGCACCACCCGCGTGCTCGGGGCCATCACGTTGGTCGCGCTGGCGATCTGGGCCTACCTCGGGCTCGTCGGAACGCCGCCCGACGTCTTCCAGGGCGAGGCGGTGCGCCTCATCTACCTGCACG
>JBBQHT010000185.1:0-9797 GCA_038324235.1 Acidimicrobiales bacterium | reverse complement strand
CCTGCGCCCGATCACCGCGGCCACCGGCGTGAGCGTCGACGATGTGGCCAAGCGGCTCATCGACTACGGGTTCCACGCGCCGACGATGTCGTTCCCCGTGGCGGGAACGCTGATGATCGAGGCCACCGAGTCCGAGAGCCTGTACGAGGTGGATCGCTTCTGCGACGCGTTGATCGCCATTCGCGACGAGATCCGCCAGGTCGAGGCCGGCGACTGGCCCGGCGACGACAACCCGCTGCACAACGCGCCGCACACCGCCGAGGATCTCAACGACGACGCCTGGAGCCACCCGTATCCCCGCGCCCTCGCGGCCTACCCGGTGCCGTCGTTGCGCAAGGACAAGTACTTCGCCCCCGTGAGCCGCATCGACGGCGCCTACGGCGACCGCAACGTGATGTGCTCGTGTCCCCCGGTCGAGGCGTTCGCGGACCAGGACTGACCGGGCGCGGCTCGCGGACCGACGACGAGCGAGCCGGCGGGCCGCGCCGCGGGCCAGGGCGGCAGGCGACGCGGATCCCCGTCGGGCCACCGCTAGTCTCACCGAACCCCCAACCAGGAGACCGCCCATGTCCCGCCCCCTACGCGCACCCCTCACCGCGACGCTCGCGCTGTTGTTGCTGGCGGGGTCGACCGCGGCTTGTGCGAAGACGAGCGAGTCGACCGCGACCAACGATCCGGATGTCTCCACGCCGGCGACGGCCGCCAACGGCACGCCGACGTTCGGCCTGCCCAAGGATCCGAGCGCGGCGATCAAGGAGTCGGGCCTGCCCGCCATGCCGACCGAAGGCACCGGGGTCCACTACCACGCCCATCTCGATGTGTCTGTGGACGGCCATGCGGTGACCGTTCCCGCGCTGATCGGCATCGACGAGAAGGCGCAGCGCATCTCGCCGCTGCACACCCACACCGACGATGGCATCGTCCACATCGAGGCCGAGAAGGCCGACACGTTCACCGTCGGCCAGCTCTTCACCGAGTGGGGTGTCAAGCTCGACAAGTCCTGCATCGCCACCTACTGCATGGACGGCCAGAACCAGCTCCTGAGCTTCCTCAACGGGCAACTCGTGGGTGATCCCGCATCGGTCCCGTTCGCGGAGCACGACGAGATCGTCATCTGGTACGGCCCGCGGGGCACGAACCCGTCGGTGCCGACCACCTACACGTTCACCAACGGCCTCTGAGCCCGCCCGCCGCGCCAGGCGGGCGAGGGCGGGCGGGAGCGTTCACTTCTTGGCGACGAAGGGGGTCTTGACCACGGTGGCCGCCAGCGCCGTGCCTCGCGCGTCGATCTCGAGCTGCTCGCCCTCGGCCACGTCAGGGGGCAGGAACGCAAGGGCGATGCCGTGCTCGAGCTCCGGTGAGAAGTTGCCGCTGCTGACCATGCCGATCACCTCGTTGTCCAAGACGACGTTCTGATCGGCTCGCGGCGGGCGCCGGCCCGGCACGGACAGGCCGCGGAGCAGGCGCGTCACCCCGCTCTCCTTCTCGGCGCGCAGTGCGGCCCGCCCGCGGAAGTCCCCCTTGTCCCAGCTGACGACCCAGCCGAGACCGGCTTGCAGCGAGGTGATCCCAGGGCCCAGCTCGTGGCCGTGCAACGGCAAGCCGGCCTCGAGCCGCAGGGTGTCGCGGGCGCCGAGTCCGGCCGGATCGACGCCGGCAGCGAGGACCGCGTCCCAGAACGCGACAGCATGGTCGGCGGGCACGGCGCACTCGACCCCGTCCTCACCGGTGTAGCCCGTGCCGGCCACGGTGCCCTCGATGCCGTTCCAGGTGAACGGCGCCACCCGGAACCGGCCGACGGCGGCGGCCTCGGGGCTGACGGCGGCCAACCGGGCGCGGGCGTCAGGACCCTGGACGGCGATGATCGCCCGGGTGGCGGTGACGTCGGCGACCGTGAGCCCGTCGCTCGCCTCGAGCAGCGCGCTCGTGACGCGGTCCGTGTTGGAGGCGTTGGGCATGACGTCGAACACGTCAGGGGCGATCCACCACACGATGATGTCGTCGAGCACCGACGCATCGTCGGGATCGAGCAGGTGCGTGTACTGCGCCCGCCCGGGTTCGATCTTGCCCAGGTCGTTGGTGAGCGCCGCCTGGAGCGCGTCCCGGGCGCCGGGACCCTCGACCCGCACCGTGCCGAGGTGGCTGACATCGAAGGCCACGGCGCCATGCCGGCAGGCCCGGTGCTCGGCCAACGTGCCGGCGGCGTAGTTGAGCGGCATGTCCCAGCCCCCGAAGGGCACGAGCTTGGCACCCAGGGCGCGATGGGCCGCATCGAGCGGCGAGAAACGCAAGGTCATGGGCCGGGACACTACCGCCCCCACTCGACCGGTCCCGCCGAAGCGATGCCGCGCAACGCTGCCGCTCCGACCTCGTGGCGAACCGGGCGGTCGGGGCCGCGTCAGCCGGGTGCGGTCCCGTCCGCCGGCACCACAGGGTCGCCACGGCGATCGGCTGCCGCCGGGTCCCGACGGCGAGCGACGACGACAGCCGTGGCGATCCCCCCGACGAGCACGAGCACCAACCACGCCCACACCGCCGAGTCGGCGACGCGTTGACGCCGGGGCGGTTCGGGCCGGCCGACCGGCTGCGGGGCGTTGGCCGGTGCGCCCGGGGTCCCCTCCAGTCCGGGTGTCCCCTGCAGTCCCGGTGTCACGGGCGCCTCCGAGGTGACCGGGGCGCCGACGGTCGGGCTCGACGGGCTCGACGACCCGAGGTCGGTGGTGGACACCGCGGGCGCCGGTTGGGCGGCAGCCGCCGGTGCCTGGGCCATGGCATCAGCCGCGGTGGGCCGGATCGTCAGTGCGACCAGCGCGACGAGGGCCACGGCGGCGATGAGGAAGACGAGCCTCAGGGCCCGAGGCGAGCGGCCGATGTCGGAGCTCGGCTTCGAGTGCGCCGCGTCAGAGGATGGGGAGGAACGAGGCACGGGCTCAGTCTGGCGCATCCCCGTAGCCGGCGACCACCACGGGACCGACGCGCGCGTGGCTCACGCGGGCCCCGCCGGCCGGGCGCGCCGCACGCGGGCGAACTGGTCGTCGAAGGTCCGGGCGAACGGCATGGGCCGGTGCCGCTCGGGCCACGCCTCGGCTTCGCGCATCGCGTTGAACCCGCCCGCGGTGAACACCCGATCCGCGGCGGCCACCAGCGGGCCGGCCGGGTACACGTCGAGCACCTCCGCGCCCGCGACTGACCACCGGTCGCGGTGAACGGCATCGGCCGCCTCGGTACCACCCGGAGGCGCTGGTGCGATCAGCACGAGCCGAGGATCCGCACCCTCGTGACGCGCCTGGTCGAGCGCGTACGCGACGAGCTCGTCGACCTCGTCCGGTGGACCCGCGTGGACGATTAACCAGGTCGGCCGGTCCGGATCCTCGGGGTCGGGCTCGATCGTCACCGGCTGCCCGTCCCGATCGCAAGGCGTCTCGCGGGGCGTCACCAACGTGAACGGTTGCACCTCGGCCGAGCGCGCCTGCAGGAACGCCAGGTGGTCGTCCTCGAGGGGTTCGAGCACCCAGGTCGTGTCCACGCGTGGCGGATCGAGCGGTAACTGGCCCGCGTAGGGCGCCCAGCGCAGGGAGCGGGCGAGGTGGGTGACAGACGCCGACGTCGGGATCATGCCGGCGGTCAGCTCACCCAGGATGCCCGCCGGGAACGCATCGATGATCACCTCGTCGGGCGCCCGGGCGGCGAACGCGTCGGCCACGAACCGGCCGAGACCTGTCCTGTCCCGCGCGAGCGAGACCGGGACCGACACCACCTCGTGCCCATCGACCACCCGCGGGTCGGCGGCGAACGGGCTGCTGGTCACGATGGCGACCGGGCCGCGGGCGTGGATGCACCCAGGCGTCGCCAGCGCGGCCCGGACTCGGGTCAGGTGCCCGAGCCCGCCGCCGAGGGCGTACACGACGATCATCGGGCCGGGCGGGCCGGGCGGGCCGGGCGGGGCAGACGAGGTAGACGAGGCGGATGGGGCGAACGGACGACCACGGTCAGCGGATCGAGGCCAGCAGGTCGGCGTAGGCAGTCGCTTCGGCCTCGGCGCGGAACCCCGCAGCCACCGTGGCCCGGGCGGCCGCACCGCGTGCGCCGAGCTCCTCGTCGGTCGCCGCCAGGGCGCGATCGATGGCCCGCCGACACCCAGCCGCGTCTCCGGCCGCGAACGCATAGCCGTTCACACCGTCGACCACGAGGTCAGCCAGGCCCCCGGCATCCGACGCGAGCAACGGCACACCGACTGCCGCGGCCTCGAGCGCCACGTTGGGCAACCCGTCGTAGAACGAGGGCAGCGCCACCAGATCGCAGGCCGGGTAGTAGGCCAGCAGCTCGTAGCGGTCGAGGAACGGCAGGTGCGTCCAGTGGACCTTGTCGTCGTGCTTGACCAGCCAATCGGTCAGCTCCTGCTCCGCGTCGCCGACCAGGAGCACGTGGGTCGTGGACGCGAACCGAGACCGGGCCAGGGCTTCGAAGAACAGGACCGCCCCCTTCTTGCGCTTGAGCTGACCGATCAACCCGATCGTGCGGTGCGCGGGATCCACGTGGGTTGCCCGCCAGGTCGCCGCCCGGGCGCGCTCGCTGGGCAACGGGTCCCAGGCGTCGAGGTCGATGCCGTTGGCGATCCACGCCACGTCGACCTTCGGAACGAGTCGCCGCACGAGGTCGACGTTGCGCGAAGCGACCGTGGCGACCACGGCCGACGCCTCGAGGGCGTCGAGCAGCCCCGCGCGCCGGCGCACCGAGAACAAGCCGGTGTCGAAGTCGTTGCCCCGCAACAGCGTCACCAACGGGACCGCAAGCCAACGGGCGTAGGTGGGCGCGGCGAGCAACGGCAATGTGCCGCCGAACGCGACGACGTGGGTGTACGGGCCCGCGGACGGTTCGTGGTGCAGCCGTTCGATGTCGAGCCAGAGCCGGCGCAGGGCGTGCTCCACGTCATCGTCGAGCGGGACCGTGAGGTGATGGCCGCCCTGGACGCGCTCGACCCGGTGACGCTTGGGCGCCCGCGTCAGGTGGGCGACGTCGATCGCGATGTCGCGCACCCGAAGGCCTCGCACGATCCGGTCCGAGGACTGGGCCATGCCGCCCCGACTGGGCGGGTGGTTCTCGGTCAACCAGAGCACCCGCGACCGCGCCGACCCGTCGTGCGATGCCGACGCCATCAGCTGTCGAGGTAGTCCGCGTCGCCGTCGCCGAACGAGTCGTCGCCCGGCTCGCCGTCGCCCCAGTCCCCTTCGGACAGCTCGAACGCCTCGCGGTCGAAGTCGTCGAACCCGGTCCAGAACGTGTCGTCCCCGGTCGACGACGACACCTCCCAGTAGAAGCTGCGGCGGAACCCGACCGCCCACATCGGGTCGTTGGGATCGCTGATGTAGCCGCGCGCCGCCGCGAAGCACTCCGGACAGGTGGGGCCGACCTCGCCCGGCAACGAGAGCGAGTGACGTTTGCAGATCGACCGCTGGCACCGCCCGCATCCGAGGTGGGCGAGGCGATCGCACCGCTCGAGCACGAAGAAGCCCGTGGTCGCCGTGCAGGTGCGCACCGCCCGGGTGGCGCCTCCGGCCGGGCTCATGCGGGCGCTCCGGCCATGGGTGCGACCGGGCTTGGCGCATCCGTGTCGTCCGGGGCGGGTGGCACCCAGCGGAACACCTCGGCCAACACGAGCAGCACCGTGGTCACCTGCCACCCCGGGGCCGGGGCCACCGGGATCGGGTACTTGCCCCGCGCGAGCACGACGTGGCGCGAGCCTTTGGGCTTGGCGCTCACCTGGAGCCACCCGGTCGCCGGCGACGGCGGCGGGGGCACCGGGATCACGTCCTTGGCGGTCGTGAGCTTGGCCACGACGCGTTGGGTGACCTTGGCCTTGGTCTTGCGCTTGATCTTGCCGCTCTGGCTGCGCTTTTGGAGGTGGCGTGACCGAGTCACGTCCACGATCGACACCTCGAGCTCGGCGCCGTTGCGCAACGGCGCCGACACGACGAACCACGGGTCCCAGGAGATGGCTTCCTCGGCCTTGGTCACCCGCCCCGCGGCGGGCAGCTTGCGGCTCGCCCCGGTCTTGCCCGCGGCGTCGGGCCCCCGCAGATCGAGCCGGACACCGATGCCCGCGGTCGGGTCGACGTCCTGGGAGATCACCCGGATGAGCGGCACGACGACATCGAGGGTGCGCGGCGGTAGGTGGTGGCGGTGGATCAAGGGATGCGGCGCCGCCAACTCGGTGAACAGCTCGCCCCACTGCGCGGCGGACTGCGTGACGGCCAACGTGGCCTCGTTGAGCAGCGCCTGGTGCTGGGGTGCGAGCGCGGCGATCGCCGCCTTCTCCTTGTGGCCGAACATCAGCGCAGACTAACGGGGCGAGGTTTCACGCGCCGAGACCCTCGTAGACCGCGGTCAACGCCGCGCGGCTCCGCTCCCAGGTGAGGTTGTCGCGCACGTGCGCGCCGGCCCGCGCCCCCTGGGCCCGCGTCTGGTCCGGGTACTCGAGCGCGATGCGAATGGCCCGCGCCAGCTCGGCCGGCCGATCCGGCGGCACGAGGCGGCCGTGGTCACCGTCCACCACCAGCTCACGCGTCACCGGGAGATCCGACGCGATCACGGCCGTGCCGACCGCCATCGATTCCAAGACCTTCAGCGGGCAGCACCCCTGATCCACGTTCCGCGAGCAGTCGGTGAGCGGCGCGACCGACACCGCGGCGTGGGCGAGCCACCCGGCGACGTCGCGGTGGGGAACCTTGAAGTGCCAGTCGACCTGCGCGCCGACACCGGCCCGCGCCGCGAGCCGCTGCCACCCCCGGGCGCGCTTGGCGGGCGTGGCCGAACAGATCACGAGGCGCAGCTCGCGCAGATCCGCGAGGCGCGCGAACGCCGCGAGCAGCGTGTCGATCCCCTGCCAGGGCTGCAGCGCGCCGACGTAGACGACATACGGCGTGGTCGGTGCGTCGGGGGGCCGCACGGGCGTGACCGTCGGCGGCCGCGCCCCGTTGCGGATCACCGTGATCCGCGGCGCCGACCCACCCGATGCGGGCTCGCTACGACGATCGGCCAGTCCGTCCGCGACGCGGTCGCCCGCCCGGTTGTCGAGGCGGTCGGCCAGGCGGTCGGCGAGCACCTGTGACGGCGTGATGATGGCATCGGCCGCCGCCAGGCAGTCGAGCTCCAGCGCCTGGATCTTGGCGAGGGTCGACAGCCCAAGCTGGGGGTAGCTGTAGGGCAGCTCGACCGACGGCAGCCCGTTGACCTCGTACACCAGGAACGGCCGTCGGGGTGCGTCCCCGACTCGCGCCGGGGCCGACGCCCGCCCGGCGAGACCGGCGTGGATCAGCGGCGCCGCGCTCCACGGGTCGCGCACATGGGCGATGCGCAACCACGGCGCGTGGATCCGGGCGACGGCCGTCAGGCTCGTCCCGTAGGCATCGACCCGGTCGAGGAGGTTCGCGACCGGTCGGCCGAACCGCACGATCTCGACGGTGTCACCGGCGGCCGTGAGATCGCACTGGTACGGGGCGAGGTCGTCGCCTCCGAGCACGTGCAGCAGGCCGCCGCCGGCGTGGTCGAACAAGGTGTCGGCGAACTCGCGGATGTGCACGCCGGCCCCCTTGGTCGAGGGGTACCGGTCGAACGCGGCGTACAACGCGGGGGCCTGCCCCGGCGCCAGCCGGCCCGGCGTGGCCCGGTCCGGCGTCAGCGGGTCGTCGCTCACGAGAACCCGGGCACGTCGGGTGGGGGCGCCATCGGTCCGAGCGAGGCCAGCCGCTCGACGTGTCCGGCGGCGACCTCGACGTCGTCGCGCGCGGCACCCCAGCCCGTGAGCAGGTCGTGGCTGAGCCCTCGGGCGAGGTGCTGCGCGCGGAAGAGGTGACGGTCGATCGGCGCGAGCAGATCCAGCAGCAGCACGCCGTCGAGCGCCGCGACCCAGCGCAGGGCGCGCTCGCGCGGGTCGTCTCGGGTGAGGACGCCGAGCTCGGCGGCGTGGCGGACGAGCCCCTCGGGCTGGGCGAGGAGCCGCTCGAGCACCGGGAGGACATCACGCACCTCGCCGGCGGCTTCGATCGCCACGCGCTCGCTCAGCAGCGCGCGCTGCAGGTGGAACTCGTCGGCGAACACGACCGATGCCGCGACCCAGTGGGCGCTGAACGCCAGCAGCGCCACGAGCGCCTGCAAGGCGTCGTCCAGGTCGGTCTCGGCGAGGTAGTCGTCCCAGGCGGAGCGAGCGGTCTGATACGACGCCCGCAGCGTGTCGATCGCCTCCCCCTGCAGCGCGGCGATGAGCGCGGCTTTCGACGGGAAGTACAGGTACAGCGTCCCGACGGCGCAGTCGATCTCGTCGGCGACACCCTGCATGGTGATGCCGGCCAGGCCCTGGGCGGTCAACAAGCCGTCGGCCGCGCGCAGGATCGCCGTGCGCTTCTTGTCGCGCGCCCGTTGCCGGCGGTCGTCGGGCACCACGGAAAGGTGAGCCCGCTTCGGATTCTGAACCACCTTCAGAGTATGAACCACATTCACTTCCCGAACGCGGACCCACCCGAACCCCCACGTTCTCGGCTCCCTCCGGCCCCACTTCCTCCGCACCTGCATTGCGGCGAGGGGCCGCCACGGAGCCCAGAAGCCTTCCTGGCTCCCCGGGTGGCCCCGGGAGCGATGGCTCTCGGCGGGGTCGGTTCAGGCCGCGCCGAGGGCGGACCCAGGTGGGCGGGTCAGGGTGCCGAGGCCGAGCAGGCTCTCGGTCTGCTCCCCCGCCGGCACGCCGTCGTCCTGCCCACGGAGCTGATCAGGCGACTCGAGGCCGTACTTCACGAGCAGGTTCAGGTAGTCGCGCTGGTAGAGGATCTTCACGGCCAGATCGGGCCGCAGTTCGAGCAGGCGGCGCACCTTGCGGTTCTTCTTCGTCACCAGCTTCTGGCGCAAGGTCGTGATCTCGATGTGCAGGTCGTAGGCCGGCAGGTAGAAGTCCGGGCTGAACGCGTGGACGGGGTGGCCGGCGCTGTCGCGCTCGAGCACGAACGTGTGGGGCTCGTACTCCCACTCGATGCCGTAGAAGTCGAGCAGCTTCGCGAACTGGCGCTCGGAGTTGTGGGCGAAGTCGACCGTGGCATGCGGCAGGGGTGCCGCGGACGCCGCGCGCATCGCCGGGGAGCTCACGACAGGGTCACGACCCGGCGCCGGCCGCCTTGACCACCGCGTCCGCGGCCGTCACGGGACGGAGCTCGACGATGCGGGCGTCGATCTCCTGCTTCACCCCGGCGAGCGGCAGGATGTTCAACACGCCCTGGCCCTGCTTGACCAGATCGATCAGCTCGCCGTCGTTCTGGATGAGCACCGACTTGTTGCCCTGGATGACCAGGTTCGCCGTGGCGATGTCCTCGCCGAGGTGGTCCCGCAGGTAGGCGAACACGTCCCGCACGACTTCGAGCTTGATGCCGGCGTCGAGCAGGCGCTTGATCGCCTTGAGCTCGAGCAGGTCACGATAGGAATAGCGTCGACGACTGCCGCTGCCCTTGGCGTCAGCCAGTGACGGGCGGACCAGGTCTGTTCGAGCCCAGTAATCGAGCTGGCGGTACGTGATGCCGACGATCTCGGCAGTCCGCTGTCCGCTCCAGCCCTCTTCAGTCGTGCGATCGCTCATGGCCCCTACTTCCCCTTTGACCCGGCCGGAAGACCCGGCTCAGGACTGACCCTGTCGTGCAGGATCAGGGTGCTCTCCCATCCTCAAGCTCGATGTTGAGGTCTTGGTGAACTTCACGTTGAGATCCGGCAGTCACACGGACGGAATTACGTGCGTGTGACGACGCCGGTAACGTAATCGC
>JBBQHT010000184.1:0-9916 GCA_038324235.1 Acidimicrobiales bacterium | reverse complement strand
CACGGCGCTCTGCTGGTCGCCACTGGACAACTCGATGCGTTCCTCCTGCTCGGGGCCGGCCCCTGGGACATAGCAGCGCTCGTCCCCATCATCGAGGAGGCAGGCGGCACCTACGCCGAACTCGCCGACACCCCCTCCGCTCACACTGCGTCCGCTCTGTTCACCAACCCCGACCTCCATCAGCAGATCATCAACATTGCTATCTACAAGTCTTGACAATTGCTCTCGACAGGACCGCCTGCGAATCAGGCACCACCCCAGAACAGCCGATCAGCGCCGCGCAACCTCATGTTGAAATTGACCCGGTTCGGCGCGCACCCGTCCCAGAACGCCCGGGCATAAGCCCGGCCCGCGATCGGGCGAAACGCCGGTTTCGCGCGCGCCGCTCCCTTGATCGATACGGGCCTCGGGCGCCACACAGCGTGAGGAGTCCTGTTGGCCGCCACGGGGCAGTTGGTGCCGGCCACGAACAACGTCTCCACAAGGGCCCGGCCGCTGGTGACCGCTCCCGCCGCAGGCTGAAAATGCGTCAGTCCCGGCCTCGTCCTCGGCGGCTCCGCGAGGAGCCCTCGGACAGTGCTGGTCGACCGGGACGGAGGCGCACGGGACGGACCGGGGTGGACGGTCTGAGGCGCACGAGGAGTCAGCTGCGTCCCGACGCTCCGGTCCTCCGTCTGCTCACGCCGTTCGGCGCGGCTTCCGTGCTCTGCTGTCGATGATCGCATCGTCGAGGGCGCGGGCGATGGCCTGGTCGCGCTCGCGGGTGCCGTGCTGGTAGATCAGTGCCGCTCGGGCCGAGGTGTGGCCCATGCGGTCCATGAGCTCACGAGTGCTGGCGCCCGCCGACGCGGCCATCGTGTTGCCGGTGTGGCGCAGGTCGTGAAAGTGGAGGTGTTCGAGTCCGACCGCCTTGCGGGCTTGGTCCCACGCGCGGTGTAGGTTCGCCTTGCGGATCGGGTCGCCGTCGGCGGTGCAGAACAGCAGACCTTTCGGGCCCGGGGCGGCGTGCTCGACGAGGTGGTGCTCGACCTCGGCCGTCAGCGACGGAGGGTAAGCGACGTGGCGGACCCCGGCCGCGCTCTTGGGGGGGCGCACGATCACCGAACCGTCCTTGAGGTCCTGGATCTGCTCGACGACGGCGACCTCGTGGTGCTGCACGTCGACCCGCTCGCGCGTCAGGCCTCGCAGTTCGCCCTGGCGCAAGCTGGCGAAGGTCGCCAGCAGCACCATGAGCCGCAAGCGTGGCTCGATCAGGTCGGCCAGCTCGTAGACCTGCTCAAGGGTCGCGATCGGACGTTCGGGCGCGCGCTCGACGCCGGCGCCCTTGATCGAGCACGGGTTCGCCCGCAACAGGTTGTCCTCGACGGCCGTGCCGAGGATCGTGCGGAGCAGGCGGTAGCACTTCGCGGGCGTGGTCGCGCCGTTCGTCTTCTTGATCATCCCGGCGTTCCACTCCCGGACCTTGACCACGCTGAGGTCCGCCAGGGCATGGTCGCCGAGCACCGGCAGGATGTGCAGCCGCAGCTCCGACTCGTATAGCTCGACGGTTCGAGGGGCGAGGTTCGGCCGCAGCTCGAGCCACTTCGTGGCGTACTCGCGCAAAGTGATGCCCTTGGCCGCGTTCGGATCCACCCACGTGCCCCGCTCGAGGTCGGTGCGCAACGTGGCCAGCGCGCTGTGCGCCTCCCGCTTGGTCGTGTAGGTCACCTCGCCGGTGCGGTGATCGCCGCCGACGTCGTAGCGGATCTGGTAGCGCCCGGAGGGGAGCTTGCGCACCGACCCCCAGCTCGCTCGCGATTTCGTCATGGGTCACCTCGTATCGGCGTGTGCTGCTTCGTGCCGATGCGTGCTGCGCAGTTCTGGCACGAATCTGGCACGGCGCCCAGACGGTACCGGAGCAAAAAGCAGAAAACCACCTGTGAACAGGTGGTTTTCGGAGAGCGGGTGACGGGAATCGAACCCGCATAACCAGCTTGGAAGGCTGGGACTCTAGCCCTTGAGCTACACCCGCAAGGAGCGGGTCATACTAACCGTTCGTGCACACCACCTTGTCCAGATTGCGTCAGCACCATGCATCCAGGCGACGTGCCGCCGGCGCCCGTGCGCGCGGCGTCGCTGGAAGCGACGCGCCCTCCCAGACGCGCGCGGCCGGACCCACTACCGTGATCCTGACAGCTGACCTGGCGGAGTGAGGGTGGCCACGACCGAGTCGATCACCGCCGCACATCTCGACCAGCCGCACCGCGGCCTGGTCGAGATCATCGAACCCGACCACGAGCACTACGCCCGTGCGCCGGGTGATGTTCTGCGCGTGGGCAGCGCTCTGGCCATCTTCATCGTCACCCTCCTTGCCGCCGCGATCCTGCGCAGCGTCATCAGCGGCGCGGAGGCCGACGTCGTCAACCTCACCTCGCTCGTGCCCAGCCCGGTGGCTTCGGTCTTGACCTCGATCGCCAGTGCGGTCGGCTTCTTCGGGCCACTCGCGGTGGCTGGAACGTTGGTGGCCATCCGCCGCTTCCGGGTCGCGCTGATGGTGCTCGGCGGCATCGTGCTGGCCGGCCTCGGCATGTGGGCGGTGAGCAAGGCGCTGTCGGTCCAGGTGGTGCTGCCCGCCAACCTCGGCGAGCTGCGCACGATCCAGTACCCCGGCAGCCAGTTCGTCGCGTCGTCCGCGGCGGCGATCACGATCCTCGGGCCGTGGTTGCCGCGCTTCTTCCGGCGCATCGCGATCGGATTGGTCGCCACCGTGGCGTTCACCAACATCGCGTCGGGCACCTATGTGCCGTACGAGGTGGCGGTGGCCATCGTGCTCGGTTGGCTCGTCGGGGTGTCCTTGCTGGCGATCTTCGGATCCGTCAACCGCCGCCCGAGCGGGGCCAGCGTCGCCGAGGCGCTGCAGCGCGCCGGCATCGATCTCTATCGCCTCGAGATGTTGGGCCGAGGGCTGCGGGGTTCGTCGATCTACCGCGCCGACGTGCAGGACGACCGGGCGAAGTTCGTGAAGGTCTTCAGCGAGGATCAGCGGGACGCCGATCTGCTCGTGCAGTTCTACCGCTGGATCCGCCTGCGCGACGCCGCCGACGAGCGACCGTTCTCGACCCTGCGCCGCTCGGTCGAGCACGAAGCGCTGATCGCGTTGAAGGCGGCCGACGAAGGGGTGCCGACGGCCCGTATGGTCGCGGTGGCCGAGGTCGATCCTGACGGCATGCTGCTCTGCTACGACTACGTCGCGGGTGACACGCTCGAAGGGCTCGGCCCGGATGCCATCACCGACGAGATGCTGCGCGGCACCTGGCGGATCGCCGCACGCCTGCGGCAGCGTCACATCGCCCACCGCGATCTGCGGCTCGCCCACATCGTCGCCGACGAGCACGGCGCGCCCACGGTCGTGGACTTCGGGTTCGGTGAGCTGGCCGCTCGCCAGGTGCAGCTCCGATCGGACATCGCCGAGCTGCTGTGCTCGACCGCGGTGGAGGTCGGGGCGGAACGAGCTGTGGCCATCGCCGCCGAGGTGATCGGGCCTGACGTGCTGGGAGATGCGAGCAGTCGCATCCAACCGCTCGCCCTCACCCGAGCGACCCGCCAGCAGCTCAAGGAGCACGACGGTCTGATCGGGCAGATCCAGGCCGAGGTGCAGCGTGTCGCCGGTCTCGACGAGGTGCGCTACGAGGAGCTCGCCCGCATCAAGGCGCGGACCGTCGTCACGGTCGTGGCGATGACGATCGCGTTCTACGCGCTGATCCCCCGCCTCGCGGAGGTCTCCGACATCGGCGCCACCCTCGCCAGCGCCAAGTGGTACTGGGCGATCCCGCTCGTCTTCTTCCTGCTCGTCACGTGGGTGGGCGCCACCGTCGGGGTCATCGGTTCGGTGCCCGATCGCCTGCCGTTCTTCCCGATGCTGGCCGCGCAGGTGTCGGCGTCGTTCGTCGACACGCTCGCACCCGCGTCGGTCGGGGGCATGGCGCTCAACACGCGGTTCATGCAGAAGCGCGGCGTCGAGCCGGCCGTCGCCGTCGCCGGCGTCGGTCTCAACGCGGTGTCCGGCTTCATCGTCCACATCGTGTTGTTGGGCGTGTTCATCCTGTGGGCGGGATCGAGCAGCAGCTCGGCCGCGGGCAACGCGAGCTCCTCCCTGCGGGCCCCCGACGGCAAGACGACCGCGATCGTCGTGGGCGGGCTCATGATCGTGGTGATGATGGCGTGGGCATTGCCCATCACCCGACGCGTCGCCCGCACCCGGCTGGTCCCGTTGCTGCGCGACGCCGTGCGCGGCCTGCGCGACCTGGGCCGCAAGCCTCGCAAGCTCGTCGCGCTCTTCGGTGGCTCGGTCATCGTGACGTTCGGCTTCTACTTCGCGCTGCTCTGCGCGGTGCAGGCCTTCGGTGGGGGACCGACACCCGCGCAACTCGGCGTCGCCTACCTCGCGGCCTTCGCGGTGGCGATCCTCGCCCCCACACCGGGCGGGCTCGGCGCGCTCGAAGCGGCCTTGATCGCGGCGTTCCAACGCCTGGGGATGACGCCGGACGCGGCGGTCGGTTCCGTTTTCCTCTTCCGCGTGGGCACGTTCTGGTTGCCGGTCCTGCCGGGCTGGATAACCCTCGGCTTCCTGCGCCGCCGCGGCGATCTGTAGGACAGGGCGCTGCTCGGGCCGACGCAACCGGCCGTGGTCGGGGTGGGGAGATTCGAACTCCCGGCCTCCTGCTCCCAAAGCCGCCGAAGTGGCGCAACGACGACTCCACCAGCACGTAGCTCTTGCACTGCACGCCGACCCGGAACGAGACGACGGGATTCACGCGCAGATGCCCCTCGATATCGATGCCTCCGCCCGCTCCTCCGCGCCTACGGGCGAGGGCTTGGGCACGAGAACGCCAGTCAGCGACCTTCGCCTCGAGCCCCTTGACCGTCCGTTCGAGGTTCGCCTGCCGATCGGAGCGGTGCTTGCAGCGGCCTCGGCTCGGGCGAGCTCGCGCTTCAATCGGGTAATGTTGCGGTCTCTTTCGGCCACCGTCCTTCGCTCGGCTCGCAGCTCCTTTTCGAAGTCGATCTGGCTCGGCGAAGTCGTCCGCGAGTCGCTCTCGGTAGGCCCGCTTCCGCTCTGCTTCGGATGCCCATACGCGAGGCCGACCGCGGCTTCGGCTGCCCTCGTCGGCATCCGCCGGGCGCACCGTCAGTGCGGGTTGAGCGCTCGGGTCGCCCCCGTCGAACCGGAGCGCGTTCTGGTTGTCGGGCGTTCGCTGAGCCACTCTTCGAATGAAACGACGGGACGAAAATCGGGTGCCCACCTTGTGTCGATCCTCTGTGTACGGCTCCACGCAAGCAGCAGTGTCGATGCAGCGAGCTTGGCGGCCGACGGCTGCAAGTGACGTGGCACGAGGGCACCGCTCGGGGCGGACGGCGGTTCTTGTCACAGGGCCTGGCTAACCTTGCTGCATGGCGAACCGGCTACGGATGAGTCCCGAACTGAGCGAGGCCGTCGAGCGTGCTCGCAAGGGGGCGCGTGAGGCGGGCGAGCTTCTCGATCCGCCGACCGAGCCGTTCCGTTCGCATCTGTCGCCTGAGGTGCAGGCCGTCCTTCGTGAGTGGCGTGACAGCGGCGACTTCGACCGGGCGCTCGCCGAGGTCATCGCCGACGACCCGGACCTCGCGACCGAGTAGCAGCGTCCTGTGGCGATAGTCGTCGACGATCACCTGCTGCTCGACCTGCTCACCGACGACCCGGACGAGTGGCTCCGAGCCGAGACCGACCACTCGGCGGTGTACACGACGGCTGCCTGGTACTACCGCCTCGCCAACGCCTCGCATCGTGGCTCCGGCGGCGGTGCGTTGTCCCGCAAGCTGGCGTTGCGCCCCGAGGGATTCCAGCGGGAGCGCATCGACAACTTGTCGAACCGGATCGGCTTCGTCGGGCCTCGCCTGCTCGTGCCGGTGATGGCGTCGCTTCCGACACGACGACGCCCGAACGTGCTCGCCGCTGAGGCCCTCGCGGTTGCGCTCGTCACCGGCAGCTCGCTTGTCGTCTCCACGGACGGAGCGCTACTCCGAGAGGGCGCCCGCGACCTCGACATCGACTACCGGGTGCTGGCCTCGTAGACGACCACGCGGAATCGGGCCGTTCGACTCACGAGAGAGTCGGCGACGGGCGGACGTACATGGCGAAGTCGACGTCGCACTCGTCGACGAGCGTCATCGTCTCGGCCATTGCCGCGGGCTGCAGGGGCGTGATTCGACCAGGCGGCAACGACGGGGGAGTTGCGGCGTCAGCCGGGTTCGCCACGATAAGCCCCCACTTTGATCGCCGGCGCGAACGCGGCGTGCGGAATGATGTGCACCCGCCGCACCGAGGCCGGTTCGAGCGGCTGACCCTTCGCCGCCACGCTGCCTGAGCTCGGCGTCGAGGGCGTCGAGGTCGGCGGCTCGGATCTTCGACAGTCGACGCTTGCCGAGTCGCGGCTCGATCTTCAGACGGTCCCGGCGCTGGTTCTCGACGGTCGTCTTGGGCGACCACTCGGGCGAGCGGGCCAATGACCCATCGGTTGAGCAGTTGCTTGAGCGTCGGATCTTCGCCGCCGTTGACGCAACCGTTCTCGACCTCGAGGATGGGGCCGGCGATGGCCTGGTCGACACCCTTGAGTCCGGCTCGCGTATGGGGAGCGACGACCGTCCTCGTGACCCGCAGGTCCTTGCCGGTGTTGGGATTCGCGCCGGCGTACACCGGATCTGCCAGCGGTCCGTACCGCGCGTTCTAGCGGTGCCCTTGACCAGGCCGAAGTAGGCCTTTCGGCCGCTTCGGTGTCAGACCCGGTGTCAACTGGTCGAAACCCGAGGACCCTCCTGGACAGAAGTCCAGGTCAGATCTGGTCGGGGTGGGGAGATTCGAACTCCCGGCCTCCTGCTCCCAAAGCAGGCGCGCTAACCAAGCTGCGCTACACCCCGTGAAAGCTGGCTGTTCCGCATCGATGATCGGCGCGGAACCGGGGCTTGGTCTAGCACACCCCCTGCGCGCTCACGGCACGTAGATGAGCAGCCAGGCGAGGGTGCACAACGACAACAGGCCCGCCCCGCACACCGCCATGGTGATCCGTTCGCGCCGCACCGTCGAGGTGAGATCGGCGAGGGCGAGGAGCAACGGGAACGCGTCGAGGGCGTAGCGCTCGATCGAGTTGAGGTTCTGCGCGCTCAGCGCCACGAGCACCGTCAGCCCGGCGTAGACGCTGTAGCTCGCCGGCCACCGCCGGGCCACGACGATGACGAGGATGACGAAGCCGAACGCGAACGGGACGTGCAGCCCGTCGGCGAAGCGCTGGTCGCCGAACAGATCGCCGATGCCGTGGATCAGCCGTGTGATCGGGTCGCTCGATCCGCGGAGCTCGGTCTGCACCGTCAACGGCAGGCGCGCGTCACCGAAGGCCTGCCCCACCCACAGCAGGTACGTGCCGGCGCCGAGGAGCGGGGCCACGATGGCGATGACGCGCGCCGCCAACGAACGCGCCGCCATCGCGTGCGTGGCCCGCCACGATCGCCACGCCTCGATCGCAATCGGCGCGACGAGCAGCACACCCACCGGCCGCGTGAGCGCCGCGGCGAACGCGAGTCCGGCCGCGAGGGCGAAGCGGTTGCGGCGCATCGCGAGGAACGTCGCGATCGTGAGCACCAGGAACACCGCCTCGGCGTAGGCCCAGACCAACACGAACGACGCAGGGAACAGGCAGGTGAGCCACACGGCCCGGTCGGCCAGCTGCGGATCGCCGCGCTCGAAGATCACAACGCGGCGCATCAGGATGGCGGCGCCGAACGACGCGATGTTGCCGACCAGCAGCAACCCGACCGCCGAGTTGCCGCCGAACCCCATCCCGACGACGCGCCCGACGAGCGGGAACAGCGGGAAGAACCGCAGCGCGTCGGTGCCGAGCCCGTGGTAGCCGAGGTTCGCGATGCCCTCGTAGTAGGCGCCATCCCACGCGGTGAGCGCGGGCGTGATCTGCGCACCGGGTGTGAAGTGCCTCGCGATCGCGCCGGCCAGGACGAAGGCGAGGCCGACGAGGACACGGGCCGCCAACCACGGCGCCCACACCGCCCGCAGGTCGACGCGGAGGGTCTCCCACCATCCCGCCGGCGCCGGGCGCCGAGCCGGGGCCGACGGATCAGCCGCCTTCGGCCCGGGATGGTGCGCAGCGGTCACGGTCGGGAGAGCCTAATCGGTGGGCGCGATCTCGAACATCCACGTGGCGTCCGGGAGGGATGTCGGAGACCCTGTCGTGGGCCGGTAGACTCCCGCCCCTGTGAAAACAACCGTCGAAGCCCTCGAGGGCAACAAAGTCAAGGTGTCGGTCGAAGTCGAAGAGCAAGAGTTCGACAAGGCGATCGATGCTGCGTTCCGCAAGCTGGCCCGCGAGGTCCGCATCCCCGGTTTCCGTCCCGGCAAGGCCCCCCGCAAGGTGCTCGAGGCCCGCCTCGGGTCCGAGGTCGGGCGCAGCCAGGCGCTCAACGATGCGATCCCGGACTTCTACATCGAGGCGGTGAAGGAGCACGACGTCGACGTCATCGCCGCGCCGCAGATCGAGATCACCGACGGCGAAGAGTCCGGCAACGTCGTGTTCGACGCCGTCGTCGAGATCCGCCCTGTCGTCCAGGTGCCCGGCTACGGCAGCCTGCGTGTCACGATCGAGTCGCCCGAGCCGAGCGACGAGGATCTCGACGCCCAGCTCGACCGGCTCCGCAACCAGTTCAGCGAGCTGGTCACCGTCGAACGACCCGCGGTGGAAGGCGATCTGGTCACCATCGACGTCAGCGGCAGCCAGGACGGCGAGCCCATCGCCCAGCTCCAAGCGGAGGACTACCTCTACGAGGTCGGCTCCGGGGGCATCCTGCCCGAGGTCGACGAGCACCTGATCGACGCCGTCGCCGGGGCCGAGCTCGAGTTCGACGCGGCGTTCCCCGGCGCCACGCCCGCCGCCGCGACCGACGGCGAGGACGCCGACACCGAAGACGAGGGCGACGAGGACGAGACCGCGGCGGGCCTGCAGCTCGCCATCACGGTCAAAGAGGTCAAGGAGAAGGTGCTCCCCGACCTCGATGACGCCTTCGCCAGCGAGGCCTCCGAGTTCGAGACCCTCGCCGAGCTCAAGGCCGACCTGCGTGAGCGCATGGCCAGCGTCAAGAAGGTCCAGGCGCAGATGGCCATGCGTGAGAAGACGGGCGAGGTGCTCGCCGAACTGGTCGAGGAGGAGATCCCCGACGCCCTCATCAACACCGAGGTGTCCGAGCGCCTCAACGACCTCGCGATGCGGCTCCAGGCCCAGGGCCTGGACCTCGACACGTGGGTCCAGATGTCGGGCAAGTCCGCCGAGGAGGTCGTCGCCGAACTGCGCGAAACCGCCACCACCGCGGTCAAGGTCGACCTTGCGCTGCGGGCCGTCGCGGAGGCCGAAGGCATCGAGTGCAGCGACGAAGATCTCGAGGCCGAGTTCGCCCAGGTGGCCGAGCGTTTGAACCTGAAAGCCAAGGAAGTTCGCAAGCAGTTCGAGCGCGCGGAGCAGGTCCCCGCGGTACGCTCCGATATCAAGAAGCGCAAGGCGTTCGACTGGCTCCTGGAGCGGGTCGAGATCGTCGACGAGGATGGCAAAGCCATCGATCGGGCCTCGCTCGAACTCGAAGCCGGCGATGCCGACGAGGCGCAAGACGCGGTGGATGCCGTCGTCGATGCGGCCTCGGACGAAGTCGAAGAAGCCGCAGAGGCCGCAGAGCCCGACAAGAACGAGGACGACGAGTGATCGACCCCATCCGCAACTACCTGGTCCCCACGGTCATCGAACAGACCAACCGGGGCGAGCGCGGGTACGACCTCTACTCGAAGCTGCTCAAGGAGAACATCATCTTCGTGGGCACGCCGATCGACGACACGATCGCCAACCTGATC
>JBBQHT010000183.1:0-10186 GCA_038324235.1 Acidimicrobiales bacterium | reverse complement strand
AAGGAGATGGGCCCGCTGCGCGTGCTCGTCAACTGCGCCGGCGTCGGTTGGGCCACGCGCACGATCGGCAAGGACGGCCAGTATGCCTCGGCGCACGACCTCGACGTGTTCAAGAAGGTCATCGACATCAACCTCGTCGGTACCTTCAACTGCATCCGCCTCGCCGCTACGGCCATGAGCCAGAACGAGCCGTTCGCGGACAACGAGCGCGGCGCGATCGTCAACACGGCATCCGTCGCCGCCTACGACGGCCAGATCGGCCAGGCGTCGTACTCCGCGTCCAAGGGCGGCGTCGTGGGCATGACCCTGCCGGTCGCCCGCGACCTGAGCGCTGTCGGCATCCGGGTCAACACGATCGCTCCTGGGCTCATCGACACCCCCATCTACGGTGAGGGCGAAGCCTCCGAGGCGTTCAAGGAGAACCTCCAGAAGGGCGTGCTGTTCCCGAAGCGCCTGGGCACCTCGGCCGAGTTCGCGACCCTTGCGCTCGAGCTCATCACCAACAGCTACATGAACGCCGTCGACATCCGCGTGGATGGCGGCATCCGCATGCAGCCCAAGTGACCCTGGTGCCGGATCCCGGCACCGCACCGCGAAGCGCAGCAGACTGATCGGCGATCGGCCCGGCCTCCACGGCCGGGCCGTCTGCGTGGGGGCACCGGTCTGATCCATCCCCGATGACCGGGCCGCCGGGCCCAACGCTTTGAGTACCTGCTACTCAGGTCGATCGCCGTCGGGTCGTTCATGCTGGTTCTACCGGCCCGCGCGGAGGTGGGCCCACAGCACCCGAGGCGTGGCGATGTCCTACGGCCAGTTCGGCTACCCGCAGATCCAGATCACGTTCGGGGGGATGAGCTGGACGGGCGGCATGGCTGCCGGCGTCTCGACGATCCACGCGATCGATGCCAGCTTCAACGGCGAGGAGTTCCTCACCTTCGCCCAGGGCACCTTCTCCCGGGTGATGCAGGCCCGGACGGCGGGCCGGCTCGAGGACGTGCGACCGGTGCTCAGCCAGAACATGTGGCAGACCTTCAGCGCCGCGAAGGGCAAGGTGCCGGTGGTCGCCACCATCGAGCACGCGACGATCTACGACGCCCATCGGGACGCGTCCTGGGATTCGGTGACCGTGCGGATCGCGGCGAAGACGACCGCTCGCAAGAAGAACGACCTCGTCGAGGACTGGACCTTCCAACGGCCAGCGGTCACGGGCCAGCAGCAGCTGCCGCCCGAGTGCCCCAGCTGCGGGGCGCCGTTGAGCCTCGACGAGAACGGCGCGTGCAAGTACTGCCGGGTCGCGGTCGGCGGCGCCCGGGGCGGCTGGAAGCTCGTCCGGGCCCTTCCGCCGCCTGCGGCGCCCAAGGTGTCGACCGGGTTCGGTCGGGCGTGGGTGGCGTTCTGGATCATCTTCATGATCCTGATGACCGTGGTGCTGCCGATCGGCATCGTCGTGGCCGTGACCAAGACGACGAGCGACGTCACGGGTGGCTTCGGCAGCTTCGGGTCGAGCGGCGGCGCGTCCATCGTGTCCCAGAAAGGTCCCGAGAAGGTGACCTCCAAGACGACGACCACCAAGGCACGCGGCGCGACGACGTCGACCACCAGCGCGCCACTGCCCGGCACGACGACTGGGTCGGCGACCTTCAGCGGTGGCATCACCGGGAACGCGGACGGCAAGATCGTCCTCCCCGGTGGCGCATCGGGACCCTGCGGCGGCCGGCCGGCCGGCACCAGCGGACTCGTCTACTCGTTCAGCGGCGTCGACGACACCGAGCAGCAGGCGATCAGTGTCACCATGAACCTGCCCGCCGGGGTCCGCGGCCCCGGGGACTTCGACCTGGCGACGACGCCCATGAGCATCACCGCCTCCTTCGCGGGCCAACCCACCGACGGCGGGGCCTCGACGGCGCAGACCTGGACCGTCGGCCCCGGGACCACGGCGACGTTCTCCCTGGGGGCCGAGGCGTCAGGATCGCTCACCGTGAACGGGCTGCAACCGACCGCACCGTTTCCCGCGGGTGACTCCCTCGGGCAACCCTTGTCGGTGGTCGTCACCTTCTCGTGCACCTGACGATGTCAGCGGGCGGTGTCGGGGACTCTCACGGAGAGTGGTTTCCCGATCCACCCGGAAAACTCCTCACAGCGTGGTGGAATAGTCACGCCGTGTGAAATATCCCCGTATTCTTGACTATTTTCAGCTTTGGTCCCGGTTTTGGTCATGGACGCTTGCTCACCGGCCGTGGTATCTAAGTGAGACACATTTCATATGTGTTCTGCGCACTTGCACACACCTGAGTGCGGAACCACCTGCACCTGAACCGGGGGAGTGAACCGTTGGGCGTAAGAATGTCGGGAACGCGACGCGTACGCGCGCGATGGGTGGCAGCCATCGCGCTGCCAGCCGCACTAGTGGGATCGGCGCTCGTCGCGTCGTCGGCTTCGGCCGGCCCGGGCGA
Organism: Acidimicrobiales bacterium; assembly: GCA_038324235.1. Classification (GTDB taxonomy): domain Bacteria; phylum Actinomycetota; class Acidimicrobiia; order Acidimicrobiales; family Acidimicrobilacustridaceae; genus JBBQHT01. Next base: position 7,733 of record JBBQHT010000183.1, on the reverse strand, counting down.
CGTCATCCAGAATCCAGGGTCTGCCACGCTGACCGCCAATGGCGGTGGGTTCCTCAACCTCGCCGGCAAGGCGTTCTCGCTGCCGTCGACCGCCACCCCGGTGGCTTGCAACAACGGCGTCAACGATGACGTTGCGGTCGATGATCCGACCAAGCAGCAGGACACGAACATCGACTTCGATGGCGGCGCGAGCCACGGCGTGGTGCCCGCGACGCCGGTGGATGCGCAGTGCAACGCCGGCGTGCCGGCGGCCACCAACCCGGCATCGGCCGATGACAGCGAGGTCAAGGGCGGCTTTCAGGCCCGCGACTACATCAAGCTGTCGGGCTCGATCGACAAGGACGGGAACATCTCGATCCCGCAAGCCGGCATCACCTTCCCGAAGCTCTACGTGTACGCGGCGGCTGCGGCCGGCGTGATCGATGTGATCCCGGCCCCGACCAGCGCGGCGACCGGCACGTTGAACCCGGCGACGGGCAAGTCCAACCTGCATGTGAACTGGCAGCTCGAGGTCGTCCAGTCGTTCTTCAAGATCGACTGCGCGTCGCAGATCTCGATGGACACCAGCTCCGATCCGGCCGATCCCGCCAACTCGGGCACGATCCCGGTGGCGCCGGTGGCGTACAACACCACGACCGGTGCGGTCACGGTGTCGAGCAACACCTTCGCCGTGGGGGCGATGACGCCGGTTGGCGCCGTCACCCGCACGACGGGTGCGACCACGGCCGCATCGACGACCTTCACCGATTCGTCCGGCCCGTTCGTCGCCGGTGACGTCGGTCGTGCGGTCACGATCCCGGGTGCGGGCGCTGGTGGAGCCACGCTGGTCACCACCATCAAGACCTTCACCAATGCCACGACGGTCGTGCTGACCGCTGCGGCCGGCACCACGGTGAACCCGGCGACCTGGACGCTGGCCAACAGCTCCCAGGCGCTGTGTGACACCGTCGCCGGCAGCTTCGGAGTGCCGGCGACGTCGGGCCTCAACGCCATCCAGCTCTCGGTGAACTCCTCCACGGTGTTCACCCCGGGCGCAGCAGTCGCGGTGGCCGACGCCGGCTCCACGGGGTTCAACACGCCGTTGGTCGTGGCGGCCCCTGGCGTGCTGGCCAACGACAAGGGCACGGGCCTGGCGGTCACGGGGAACACCACCGCCACCCACGGCACGGTGTCCATCGCCGGTGACGGCTCGTACACCTACACGCCCACCTCGGGGTACTCGGGAGCGGACAGCTTCGGCTACACGATCACCGACAGCCTCGGGCGCACCTCGAGCGCCACGGTGAGCCTCACCGTCGGTGGCCCGTCGGCTCCGGTGGCCAACGATGACAACGCCGGTTCGACGCCGTTCAACACGCCGCTGGTGCTTCCCGCGCCTGGCGTGCTCGGCAACGACACGGGTGCAGCCATCACCGTGACGGCCAACACCAGCCCGGCTCACGGTGCGGTGACGGTGAACGCGGACGGTTCGTTCACGTACACGCCGACCACCGGCTACGCCGGTCCGGACAGCTTCGGGTACACGATCACCGACAGCGCCGCGCAGACGGCATCGGCGACCGTGACCCTGACCGTGTCGCAGCCTGCGGCTCCGGTGGCCAACGATGATGCGGCCGGCTCGACGCCGTTCAACACGCCGCTCGTCGCTCCGGCGCCCGGTGTGCTCGGCAACGACACCGGCACCGGCATCTCGGTAACCGCCAACACGAACCCGGCCCACGGCTCGGTCACGGTCGGCGGCGACGGCTCCTACACCTACACCCCGACGGCGGGGTACTCGGGTCCGGACAGCTTCGGCTACACGATCACCGACGGCTTCGCCCGCACCGCGAGTGCCACGGTGTCGCTGTCGGTGAGCCCCGCGGCCGCAGTCCCGGGCATCGGTGGCACCGTCACCGACGCCACATCCAGCAACCCGCTGGCCGGCATCACTGTGACGCTCATGAAGGCGAACCCTTCGTGGGTGATCCAGGGAACGACCACCACCGACGCCTCGGGCACGTACCAGTTCACGGGCGTCCCGGACGGCAACTACCAGGTCCGGTTCTTTGACGGCACCGGCGCCCACCAGCGCACCTGGTACCACGACAAGCTGACCTACAAGTCGGGTGACGTGCTCACCATCGCCTCGGCGTCCGACGTGGTCACCGCCGACCAGGCGCTGGCCGCCGCCCCCGCCGGACGGATTACCGGCCGGGCGCAGACGACGACCGCCGGCATCCCCGGGATCCAGGTCTCCCTCTACACCGCGACTGACGGCTTCTTCGCCACGACCGTCACCGGTGCAGACGGGTACTACCTGTTCCAGGGCGTGCCCGACGGCGACTACTACGTCCAGTTCGTGGACGGCAGCCACCACTACCTGTCGCAGTGGTACAGCTACAAGCTGCTGTTCTTCAATGCGAACAAGATCACCATCTCCGGGGGGAACACCTTCCCGGCGAGCGCGCTGCTCGGCTGATCCAGCCGCAAGCAACTGGTGAGGAACTGCATGCGGGGTGGCCTCAGGGCCACCCCGCCGGCTGTTTCGGGTCATGGTCCGCCGGCGCCGAGCCCGAGCGCAGGTGGGCCGACCGACGTCTCGGCGCCCGATCTCGACTCCGGGAACCTGTTCGGCGTCGGCTCGCCGGAACCCTCCTCGGCAATACATGACGTGACGGCCGTTCACCGGATGTGGTATCAACAGAGGAGACATCGGTCACGGGAGCTGCGCCCCGCGACCGTTTTCATCACCTACAGCCATCCGACCGGGGGAGAAACCGTTGGGCGTCAGAAATACGGGAACGAGGCGCGTGCGCGCAAGGTGGGTGGCTGCGATCGCGCTGCCGGCCGCCTTGGTGGGCACGGCGCTCGTCGCCAATCCGGCATCGGCCGGTGCGGGCGATGTCATCCAGAATCCTGGTTCGGCCACCCTCGTCGCCAATGGCGGCGGGTTGTTGAACCTGGCCGGCAAGAACACCACGCTGCCGTCGACGGCCACGCCCGCGGCGTGCAACAACGGCACGAATGACGACACGGCCGTCGACGATCCGCTCAAGCAGCAGGACACCAACATCGACTTCGACGGTGGCGCGAGCCACGGTGTCGTGCCGGCCACGCCGATCGATGCCCAGTGCAACGCCGGCGGTGGCTTCACCGCAGCGCAGGACGACAGTGAGATCCAGGCCGGCAACCAGGCCCGTGCCTACATCACCGCCACCGGCTCGGTGGACAAGGACGGCAACTTCACCGTCCCGGCCGCCAGCCTCGTCTTCCCGAAGCAGTACGTGTACGCGTCGGCCGCCAACGGTGTCATCACCGTCGTGCCTGCCGCCACGAGCGCGGCGACCGGCACCATCGACCCGGCGACGGGTGTGGCCAACCTGCACGTCAACTGGCAGCTCGAGGTGCAGCAGTCCTTCTTCAAGATCGACTGCGCGGCGCAGATCTCGATGGATCTGAGCTCGGATCCGACGAACCCGACGAACGCAGGCTCCATCCCCATGGCGCCGGTGGCGTACAACACGAGCAACGGATCGGTGACGATCTCGAGCAACACCTTTGCGATCGGCGCGATGGCGCCCGTCGGTGTCGTGACCCACGCCGGAGCGGCGACGATGACCTCGGGTTCGGCCGTGTTGACCGACTCGTCGGCGTCGTTCAAGGCCGCTGACGTCGGTCGTTCGGTCACCGTCCTCGGGGCTGGCCCCGGTGGAACGAACCTCACGGCGAACGTCAAGACGTTCGCCAGCGCGTCGAGCGTGACCCTCGCCACGGCGGCGGGCACCTCGGTGAGCGGTGCGACGTACACGATCGCCGACAGCAGTGCGGCGTTGTGCGTCACGATTGACTCGAGCTTCGGGACTCCCGCGGCGTCGGGCGCCAGTGCCGTGCAGCTCGCCTTCACGTCGAGCACGGTGTTCACCCCCGGTGCGGCCGTCGCGGTGGCGGACTCGGTCGGCACGACGCCGTTCGAGACGCCCCTCGTGGTGGGTGCGCCTGGTGTGCTCGCCAACGACAAGGGCACCGGCCTGTCGGTCACCGGCCACACGACCCCTGGTCACGGTTCGGTGTCGACCGCAGGTGACGGCTCGTTCACCTACACCCCGGCCTCGGGGTACAACGGGAGCGATTCGTTCGACTACACGATCACCGACAGCCTGAGCCGCACCTCCACGGCGACCGTGTCGCTGTCCGTCGGAGCGCCCAGTGCGCCCGTGGCCAACGATGACGCCGTCGGTTCGACGCCGTTCAACACCCCGCTGATCGTCTCGGCGCCCGGTGTGCTCGGCAACGACACTGGCGTGGCCATCACGGTGACGGGCAACACGTCGCCGGCCCACGGCCTGGTCACGGTCAACGCGGACGGCTCGTTCACCTACTCCCCCAACGCTGGCTACACGGGTGCTGACAGCTTCGGCTACACGATCACCGACGGTGCGTCCCAGACCGCCTCGGCAACCGTGACGCTCGATGTGGCGTTGCCGGCGGCCCCCACGGCCACCGACGACACGCTCGGCTCGACCCCGTTCAACACCGATCTGGTCGGCACTGCGCCGGGCGTGCTCGGCAACGACTCGGGCTCGGGGATCACGGTCACCGGGAACACCACGCCGGCTCACGGTTCGGTCACGGTCAACGCTGACGGCTCGTACACCTACTCGCCGACGGCGGGGTACTCAGGTCCGGACAGCTTCGGCTACACGATCACCGACGGGTTCGCCCGCACGGCGAGCGCAACGGCGTCGCTGACGGTCAGCGCCGCAGCCGCGGTCCCCGGCATCGGGGGCACGGTCACCGACGCCACGTCGACCAACCCGCTGTCGGGTGTGACGGTCACGCTCATGAAGGCGAACCCTGCGTGGGTGATCCAGGGCACGACGACCACCGACGGCACCGGTCACTACCAGTTCGCTGGCGTGCCGGACGGCAACTACCAGGTCCGGTTCTTCGACGGCACCGGCGCCCACCAGCGCACCTGGTACCACGACAAGCAGACCTACAAGACCGGTGACGTGCTCACCATCGCGTCGGCCAGTGATGTCGTGACCGCCGATCAGGCCCTCGTGGCCGCCCCGGCCGGCAAGGTGACGGGTCGGGCCCAGACCACCACGGCCGGCCTGCCCGGTATCAAGGTGTCGCTGTACCTGGTCGGCTCGGGCTTCTACGCCACGACGATCACGGGTGCTGGTGGCTACTACCAGTTCAACGGCGTGCCGGACGGCAACTACAACGTCCAGTTCGTCGACCCGAGTCACGCCCACATCTCCCAGTGGTACAACTACAAGCTGCTGGGCTTCAATGCGGACGTGCTCACGGTCTCGGGCGGCGCCACCGCTCGGGCCAGCGCCCTCATGGGCTGAGCTGGCTCGCCAGCAACTGACTACCGATGACGGGGTGGCCTTCGGGCCACCCCGTTTCGCGTCCCCCCTTTGGGTTCTGTCGGTTGTGGGCGCGGTGGGGCAGCATCAGATCCGTGCAGATTCTGGGGTCCAGGTTCTGTCGGTAGGCGCGGTGGGCCGCATCAGATCCAATTGCAGATCTTGGGGGTCTGCGCTGCGTTGCGCTGGCGCTGCGCTGCGCTGCGCTCCGGCCCGGCCCGGCCCGGCCCGAACGGTCAGAGGTACTCGACGGCGGGACCCACGACGCAGCGCCGCGTGTCGAACACATGCGACGCGGCGGTCGCAACCAGCTCGAGGTCGAACTCGTCGTGGTCGACCAGCACGACCACCAGGGCGGCGGCCGCCAGCTCCTCCGCGGTCGCCTCGACCCGGGTGACGCCGGGGGGCACGTGGGCGTCCGCGACATGCGGGTCCGCCGCGACGAGGATGGCACCGAGCTCGAGCAGACGCCGGGCGATCGGGTGCGACGGTGATTCTCGGGCGTCGCCCGTGTTGCGCTTGTACGAGAGGCCGAGCAGCAGGATGCGCTGGCCGCGAACGGCCAGGCCGCGTTCGTTGAGGTTCTCCATCAACCGGCGGACCACGTAGTTCGGCATGTGGTCGTTGACATCGTTCGCGAGCTCGACGAACCGGAAGGTCTCGCCGAGGCTGCGTCGGACGCGCCAGGACAGGTAGGACGGGTCGATGGGCAGGCAATGGCCGCCGACCCCCGGCCCGGGCGTGAACCGGAGGTAGCCGAACGGCTTGGTCGACGCGGCGTCGATGGCCTCCCAGATGTCGATGCCGAGATCGTGGGCGAACACCGCCAGCTCGTTGACGAGCGCGATGTTCACGTGACGGAAGGTGTTCTCGAGCAGCTTGGTCAGCTCCGCTTCCTTGGGCGACGACACCGCGACGGTGCGGTCGACCAGGCGGTCGTAGAAGCCCTGCACGGTGAGGAGCGAGGCGGTGTCGATGCCGGACACGACCTTGGGTGTGCGCTCGAAGGTCCACGTGGTGTTGCCCGGATCGATGCGCTCGGGGCTGTAGCCGAGCGAGAAGTCCTGTCCGGCGGTGAGCCCCGACGCGGCTTCGAGTAGGGGCGCGACGAGCTCCTCGGTCGTGCCGGGGTAGGTCGTCGACTCGAGGATCACCGTGGCGCCGGGGCGGAGGTGCGCGCCGACCGAACGGGCGGCCGCTTCGATGTAGGACAGGTCGGGCGAACCCTCGTGGAGCGGCGTCGGGACCGACAGCACCGCAACGTCGTAGCCTGCCAGGTCGGCGGTCGCGGTCGTCGGCTGGAAGCGTCCGGTGGCGAGGGCGCGGGCGAGGCGTGCGTCGTCGATGTCCTCGATGGGGGAGCGGCCGGCGGCGATCGCGGCGACGCGGGTCGCGTCGACGTCGAAGCCGACCACTGCGAAACCCTGTTCCACCGCTCGGATGGCCAACGGGAGCCCCACGTAGCCCTGCCCCACGACGGCGAGCCGGGTGGGTGCGGGTTCGTCGGTCGGCAGGGTCGGGGCGGGGGGTGCGCCCTGCGCCCCGGCTCGCGGATCGGCTGCGGTCATCAGTGCTCTCCGTGCGGGCCGGGACGGGGCTGCGGCCGGCGTGATCGTACTTGTAGGATGCGCCCCTCATGAGCACCCGCAAGCTGATCATCTGGGCCCTGGTGTGCGGGGTGGCGATCCTCGCCGCCTTCGTCGCGCAGCTCCTGATCGCCCCTCGATGACCACGTCCGACGTGACGGTCGTCCCGGGTGGTTCACCGGCGACCGTCGGGTCGATCGATCGGCCGACACGCGCTGTGGGTGAAGACCTATGCAGAGCGCGTGACATTTGTTACGCTCTGACCCCTGCGGGCGGAACCGTTCCGATCGAGGTGCCCGTACCCATGCGCGACCCAGGCTCTGAGGACCAGTGGTGTCCCCCCGGCGTCGGGTCCGCGCATCGCTGGACGCGGTCCCGTCGAGTAGGAGCTAGTCCCGCAACCGGCAACGTTTGCGGGGGTGGTGACGCACAGCTTCGCCGCTCGCGGCGTCGTCGTCCTCGTCGCCCAACCAAGTGGGCCTTCGTCCTGCGTCCTGGCGAGCGACGAACCATGATCCGCCACTCCCCTCACAATGTTGCCGGTCACGGCCCTAGTTCCCGGGTCCGGGCTCGATCCTGGCTCGTGGCCCTGCTCGCCCTGACCACCGTGGTCGTCGGTGTCGTGCCGGCGGGGGCCCAGGCCGGCGATGATCCCGAGAGCCAGCGCCAGCAGACCGAGCAGCGCCGCCAAGCGGTCGGGGACCAGCTCGACGAGCTGAGCGCCACCGACGATCAGCTCAAGGCCGAGCTCGACAAGCTCGACGTCGGTGTCCATGAGCAAGAGGCG
>JBBQHT010000182.1:0-10294 GCA_038324235.1 Acidimicrobiales bacterium | reverse complement strand
GGCGGCCGGCGTGGTCGGCGATGCCGGGTCGGTGATCGGGGTCGACATCTCGGCACCGATGCTCGACCTCGCCCGTCAGCGCGCCAATGAGGCCGGCGTCATCAACGCTGAGTTCGTGCACGCCGACGCGCAGACCCACGTCCTCGAACCGGCGTCGGCCGATCTGGTCATTAGCCGCTTCGGCACGATGTTCTTCTCGGACCCCGCCGCCGCGTTCACCAACATCGCCACTGCGCTGCGACCACGTGGGCGGCTATGCCTCGCGACCTGGCAGCCGCTCGTGGCCAACGAGTGGCTCATCGCGCCCGGCGCCGTGCTGTTGAACCACACCGACCTGCCCGCCGACACGGCCGATGAACCGGGGATGTTCGCCCAGTCGGACCCCGACCGCGTCACCGCCACCCTCGAGTCCGCTGGGTTCACCGACATCGACCTCGCCCCCACGGAGGTGACCTTCACCCTCGGCGAGACCGTCGATGAAGCCGTCGACTACCTGGCCGACAGCGGACCCGGACGAGCCCTCCTCGAAACCATCCTCGAAGGAGCGGCCCGAGACGCCGCCATCACCGACGTCCGGGACCTGCTCGTCGCCCACCGAGATGCATCAGGTGTCCGGCTGGGCGGAGCCATCTGGATCATCACCGCCACCCGCCCCGGCTGAGCTCGTCGACGATCGAACCCCGAGCACGACGGCGAGCCGCCGAGGTGCACCGACGCGCCTGCGGGGCGACGCTCGGTGCCACGATCATTCCTCAAGGTCGACGTCGGCGGGCACCGGTGCCACCGCAATGCCTCGGGGGTGGGTCTCATACATCCGTACCGCGACCACGGCGCCGGAGGCGGCGGTGATGGCGGCGACGGTGTAGATCGCGGCGGACAGGCCGAGGAGGTCGGCGACGATGCCGGCCAAGAGCGCGCCGACGGCGAAGCCGCCATCGCGCCACAGGCGGTAGACGCCGACCGAGCGGGCCCGCCAGGTCGGGTGGGCGACATCGCCGATGGCGGCGAGCAGCGTCGGATACACCATCGCGGTGCCGGCCCCGAGCAGCATGGCACTGGCCGCCCAGATCCAGAACCCGGTCGTCGCGCCGATCATCGCGATGGCGCAGGCTTGAGTGAACATGCCGCCGGCGATGAGCCACTTACGGCCGATCCGATCGGACAGGGCGCCGGTGACGAGCTGACCGAGACCCCACACCGCCGGGTACAGCGCGGCCAGGATTCCGATGCGAGCCACCGAGAGGCCGGCGGCCGCGAAGTAGAGGGGGAACAGGCCCCAGGCGAGGCCATCATTGAGGTTGTTGACCATCCCCGCCTGCGAGCAGGACGACAGGGCCTTCTCCTTGAACGAAGTGAGGGTGAAGATCTCGCCGGTCGAGAGATCCCCGCTGAGCCCGTCGGCGCCGACAATGTGGGTAGCGGCTTCGTGCTTGGCGTGGCCATGGGTCTCGCGGACGAACACCCCGGAGAGGGCGAGGCCGAGCCCGGCGTAGGCGACGCCGAGGAAGAAGGGGGCGGGGCGCAGGCCATGGTTGGCGGCGATGAACCCGGTGGCGAGGGCAGTGAGGGCGAGCGCGCCGTAACCGGCGGCCTCGTTGAAGCCCATAGCGAGGCCGCGCTTGGCCGGGCCGACGAGGTCGATCTTCATGATGACCGTCGTGGACCACGTGAGGCCTTGGTTGATCCCCAGCAGGACGTTGGCGAAGATGATCCATCCCCACGACGGTGCCCACATCAACAACAGCGGGACGGGGAGGGCAAAGAGCCAGCCGGCTATGAGGACCGGTTTGCGCCCGAAGCGGTCCGAGAGCGTGCCGGCAAAGAAGTTCGTCGCCGCTTTCACCGCGCCGAACGCGACGATGAAGGTCAGCGCGCTGGACAAGGCCGCGAGCCCGAAGACCTGCTCCGCGAGCAGAGGCAGGACGGTGCGTTCCTGGCCGAGCATCCCGCCGACGAGCGCGTTCACGCCGACGAGCAGCAGGAACTGCGGCAGGTTCTCGCGCAGGCCGAGCCGGATCGGCCGCGCCGCGCCGGTCGACTTCGTCGCCGCGGTCATGGGCCGACGGCCGGGGTGTGACCCTCGATGGCCGACCAGCCGGTGAAGCCGCCGCGCAGCACCGCGACCTCGGGGTGGCCCGCCCGCTGCAGGACGCTCGCCGCGGTCATCGCCCGCTCGGACTTGCCGCACATCGTCGCGACCGGCCCGGCCGACACGGTCGCATCGGGGAGGGCACCGAGTTCGATATGGGCCGCGCCGGGAACGTGACCAGCCGAGTACTCGTTGTCCTGGCGGATGTCGAGCAGCGGCCGGTCGATGGCGTCGGGTTCGATCAGCTCGGTCGTATCGACCGGTAGGCCGGCGGCGACCCAGACGTCGATGCCGCCGGCGAGGCGGCCGGCGAGGGTGTCGTGGCCGATGGTCAGGGCCTGGCGGACGAGGTCGGCCTCATCCTGGTCGTCGTCGAGGACGAACACGAGCATCTGGTCAGGGTCGGTGAGCCAGCCGAGCCAGGAGGCCAGGACGGGGCGCAGCTCGATCGACAGCGAACCCGGGATGTGGCCGGCAGCGAAGGCGGTGATCGTGCGGGCGTCGACCACCGCCGCGCCGTCGGCGACCAGGCGGCTCACGTCGTCGACGGTCAGCCGGGTGAGTGCCGGGACGGTGTCGTAGAGCGGGAGGCCGTGCTGGTTGATCGAGGGGAGGCGTCGGAAGTAGTCGGGGAACGATCCAAATCCGGCGAGCAGGTTCGTGACGAAGTCGTCCTCGTCCATGGACAGCAGCGGGTCGGTGGTTCGTTCGCGGTCGATGGTGGTGGTGCGGTCCCCGCCGCCCGGCGCCGAGCAGAACGAGCCCGCCCCGTGCGTCGGGTAGACGGGCACGTCGTCGGGGAGGGTGAGGATCCGGTCGCGGAGGGCCTGGTACAGGTCGTGGGCCAGCGCCTCGCGGCGCTCGTCTCCGAGCAGGTCGGTGCGCCCGACCGTCCCCACCATCAGCGACCCGCCACTGAACAGCGCCACCGGTCCGGTCTCGTCGGCGAGCAGGTAGGCGAGGTGGTCGGGCGTGTGGCCGGGCGTGGCGATGGCCTCGAGCCGGTATCGGCCCACCTGCACCACGTCGCCGTCGGCCAGTCCCTGGTAGGTGCGATCGAGGTGGGCGGCGGCGGGCGCCAGGAAGACGGCCCCGCCGGCGGCGAGGTCGGGGCTGCCCGAGATGTAGTCGGCATGAGTATGGGTGTCCGCCGTGTACGCCACCACCAGCCCCGCCGCCGCCACGTGCTCCCGCTGGGCGATCGGGAGCCGGGCCGGGTCGATCACCAACGCCGTGCCGTCGCCGAGGTCGACCACGTACGACGAGTGGCCGAGCCCCTCGTTCACGAAGCTGGTGATGTCCACGGCCACGATCCACCTCCACAGATGTTCAAACGATCCTTTGAGCATAGGGGTGACATCGCCGATGTTCAAGTGATAGTTTGAACATATGTCCACGAACCCCGGCCGGAAGGCGAAGGACGACCTCTACGACGCCTTCGCCTCGGTGGCCAAGGCCCTCGGCAGCGGACGCCGCGCCGAGATCGTCGACCTCCTCGCCCAGGGCGAGCGATCGGTCGAACAGGTCGCCGCCGAGATCGACCAGAGCGTCGCCAACACCTCCCACCACCTCCGCGCCCTCGCCGACGCCGGGCTCCTGCAATCGCGGCGCGACGGCCAACGCGTCATCTACCGGCTCACCAGCGACCGCGTCGCCGAGCTGTGGGCCGCCCTCCGCGACGTCGCCGCCACCCACGTCGCCGACATCGACGTCCTCACCGACGCCTACCTCGGCGCCCGCGACCAGATCCACGAGGTCACCGCCGACGAGCTCGCCGACCGCCTCGACCGCGGCCGCGCCGTCGTCATCGACGTGCGGCCGACCCTCGAGTACGCGGCGGGTCACATCGCCGGCGCCCGCTCCATCCCGATCGACGAGCTCGACGACGCCCTCGACGCGCTCCCCCGCAGCCGCGAGGTCATCGCCTACTGCCGCGGCCCCTACTGCGTGTACGCCGACGACGCTGTGCGCCTCCTGCGCGATAAGGGGTTCAAGGCCCGCCGGCTCGACACCGGCTACCCCGAATGGGCCCGCGCCGAGCACCCCACCGAAAGCCAACCCCGGGAGCGCACCGCGTGAACGTCCTCGTCATCTGCCAAGGGCCCGCCTACGGCGACGAACACAGCTACAACGGCCTACGACTCGCCGGCACCCTGGCCAAGCGCGACGACACCGAGGTGAAGGTGTTCCTCATCGGCGACGGCGTCACCTGCGCGGTCGCCGGCCAGAAGGTGCCCGACGGGTACTACCACCTCGACCGCATGATCACCGCCGCGGGCCACCTCGACGCCGAGATCGGCTGCTGCTCCACCTGCATGGACGCCCGGGCGATCACCGACGAGCAACTGACCGCCCCCGCCCGCCGCGCCACGCTGGAGGAGCTCACCGACTGGGTGCTGTGGGCCGACAAGACCGTCACCTTCTGACCATGACCAGGACCACGCGATGAAGCCCGAGTCTCGAGCCGCGCAGGCGGCCGGCTTCGTCGACCCGGCCACCGGGGCCCTCGTGCCGCCGGTGCAGATGTCGACCACGTTCGAACGCGCCGCCGACGGCAGCTACCCGGCCGGGTTCGAGTACACCCGGGCCGACAACCCGGGCTACGAGCCGCCCGAGAAGTTGTTGGCCGAGCTCGAAGGCGGCGCCGCGGCGATGCTGTTCTCGTCGGGCATGGCGGCGGCCACCTCGGTGTTCTGCGCACTGACACCGGGCGATCACGTGGTGGCCCCCCAGGTCATGTACTGGGCGTTGCGGAAGTGGATCAGCGAGTTCGCGCTGACGTGGGGCATCACCGTCACCTACGTCGACCCGAGCGACCTCGATGCACTGGGCCGAGCGGTGGAGTTGGGCCGGACCCGCGTCGTGTGGGTGGAGACGCCCGCCAACCCGACCTGGGCGGTCACCGACCTGGCCGCCACGGCCCGCATAGCCCATGACGCCGGCGCCCGCCTGGTGGCCGACAGCACCGTCGCCACCCCGGTGCACACCCGCCCGATCGAACACGGCGCCGACCTCGTCGTGCACTCGGCCACCAAGTACCTCAACGGCCACGGCGACGTCCTGGCCGGCGCCGTGGTCGCCGCGGTCAACGACCCCTTCGTCCAGCGCATCCGGGCCTGGCGGCGCAGCAACGGCGCCGTACCCAGCGGGTTCGACGCGTGGCTGCTCCTGCGCGGCATGCGGACCCTGTTCCCGCGGGTGCGCCAGAGCTCGGCCACCGCCCTCGCGATCGCGCAACGCTTCGAACACGACGCCCGCGTCGAGGTCGTGCTGTACCCGGGGCTCGCCAGTCATCCCGGCCACGACATCGCATTGCGCCAGATGGACGGCGGGTTCAGCGGGATGCTGTCCATGCGCATCCGCGGCGGACAAGCCGCCGCCGCGGCGACCGCGGCCCGGCTGGAGATGTTCGTGCGGGCCACGTCGCTCGGCGGCACCGAGAGCCTCGTCGAACATCGAGCGCTGGCAGAGGGACCGTCCACACCGGTCCCCGCCGACCTCTTGCGCTTCTCGATCGGGCTCGAAGACCCCGACGACCTCATCGCCGATCTCGACCAGGCGCTCGATCACGGGATCGTGGGCGACGCCGCATCCGTCCCGTCGACCGACGCGTTCGACGCGCTGCGCCGCACCGTCGTCGCCCGCGGCGGCGACCTCGTTCGCCGTGACGAACACATCGTCGCCGTCGGTTCGCCGGGCGCGGTCGAGCCGTTGCGCGGCGAGCTTGACCTCCCCGCTGTCGCGGCCACCACGGCGGGCGGCGTTATCGACGAGGTCCTCAACCCGATGGTCGCCACCCACGACGGACGCATCGAGCTGGTGGACGACACCGACGGGATCATCCGCATCCGACTCCACGGCGGCTGCCAGGGCTGCGCGCTCGCCCAGGTCACGGTCCGCCAGGGCATCGAAGCCGTCCTGCGCCGCCACGTCCCCGGCGTGGTCGCCGTCATCGACGACACCGACCACGCCTCCGGCCAGCGCCCTCACTTCGCCGCTACGAAACGGTGATCTCAACGTCCAGCGCGGCCCACGCCCGCCGCAACGCCACCTCCACCACGTCGGCGGTCGCAGCCCGGGCGAACACGAACCCCAGATACCGATCACCGGCCGGCAACGCCAGCACCTCCTGGCCGGCGCCGATCGAGATGGTCACCCCGGCCACGCCGTCCACCGCACGGGCCTGTTCCACACCGCGGACCGCCACCAACCGACCCGACCGCTCCACGGGGAGCATCAACACCCCCGTGGCGCCGCTCGGACCGCGCGCCGGCACCGGAAGTCCGAGCGCGTGGCGGACCACCAGCTCCTCGAGGCTGACGCCACCCAGGTCCAACGCCTGGCTGCACAACCCACCGATCGTGCGGGCAGCCAGCTCCAGGAACCACACATCGTCCCCGTCGACCTTGCACTCCACGTGCACCGGACCCTCCACCAGACCCACCGCCGCGACGGCGCTGGTCGCCACGTCAACCACACGAGCGGCGACCTCGGGGGCCAGCCGGGCTGGGCTGATCAAGAGCGTCTCGGGGAACGTGGGGCCCTCGGGCGTATCGGGCTTATCGAACACCGCCAGCACCTCGAGCCGCCCGGCGGACACGAGACCCTCCACCGCGACCTCGAACCCAGGAACGTACCGCTCCACCACCAACGGCGCCCCAACCCCCACGATCTCGCGCACCCGTCGCACGGCCTCGCCAATCGCCCCGGCGTCATCGACCCGGACGACCCCCTGGCTGGCCGAGCGGTCCAAGGGCTTCACCACCACCGGGAACGCCGTCCAGCCGTCACCATCATCACCGGTCACGAGACCACATTCGGGCTGGGGCACGCCGGCGGTGGCCCCGGCGCATCGCTGCGCCCACTTGTCACCCGCCACCGCGATCGCCGAGACCGGGTTCGCGATCAACCCAAGCCGGTGGCCGACCGCGGCCGCGACCGCCACCGCCGCGCCGTCGGTGCCCACCACCCCGTCCACCGGACCGGCCTGGTCGACCAGTTGTCGGGCGGCCGCGTCCGGGTCGTCGAACGGTGCGTACACCGACGAGCCGGGGATCGCCGACACCACATCGGTGGCCACGACCACCTCGGCGCCCACCGCCTCGGCGGCGTCGAGAAAGGCAGCGACCCGGTACGAACCCGACGGCGACACCAGCAACAACCGCACGCCCCAGTCTCCCGCCCCGACACCCGTACGAGCGAACCAGCCCTCATGCGCGTCCTGCTGATCTCCACCTACGAACTCGGCCACCAGCCGATCCACGTCGCCTCGCCCGCCGCCGCGCTCACCCGGCGAGGACATGACGTGGCCTGCATCGACACCGCGATCGACCCGTGGGATCCCACGCTCGTTGATCGGATCGACGCCGTCGCGATCTCCGTCCCGATGCACACCGCGCTGCGGCTCGCGACCGGCATCGCCGAAATCATCCGCGCCCGCCGACCCGGCCTCCCGATCTGCTTCTACGGGCTCTACGCCGCGGTCGCCCGCCACCACACCCTCGGCCCTCTCGCCGACCGGGTCATCACCGGCGAATACGAGACCGCGCTGTGCGACTGGGTCGACGGCGACGCCGACACCACGGTGACCTACTGGCACCGCGAACACACCGAGGTGCCCGCCCGCCGGCCCCTCCCGCCGCTGGACCGCTACGCCCGTCTCGCCCTCGACGGCGAGGAGCGGCTCGCCGCGGCGGTCGAGACCAGTCATGGGTGCAGCTCCCGGTGTCGCCACTGCCCTGTGCCTGCCGTGTACGACGGCCGCACCCGCATCGTCGCTGCCGACACGGTGCTCGCCGACATCGCCCAAGCCGTCGACCTCGGTGCCCGCCACATCAGCTTCGCCGACCCCGACGTCCTCAGCGCCCCCCAGCACTGGCTACGGATCGCCCGGGCCCTGCACCACCGCCACCCCGACCTCACCTTCGACATCACCACCAAGGTCGAACACATCCTGCGCCACGCCCCCTTCTGGGATGAGGTCGCCTCGCTCGGCTGCCTCTTCGTCACGACCGCCGTCGAATGCGTCGACGACACGATCCTCACCATCCTCGACAAACGACACAACGCCCGCGAGGCTGCCGACGCCGTCGCTGTCCTCCGCCGTGCTGGGATCGAGCCCCGCCCCACCCTGTTGCCGTTCACCCCCTGGACCACCCTCGACGGACTCGCCGACCTCGCCGCGTTCGTCATCACGCAAGACCTCACCGCGAGCATCGATTCCGTGCAGTGGACCCTCCGTCTCCTGATCCCCGACGGCTCCCTCCTGCTCGACCACCCCGCCCTCGCCCCCCACCTCGACGGTTACGACCCCCAGCGCCTCGGGTGGCGTTGGACCGCGGCTGACCCCCGGATCGACGACCTCCATCACCGGCTCACCGAAATCGTCGACCACGACACCGCCTCCGGCACCGACCCCAACAACACGTTCGACGAGATCACCGCGACCATCAGCCGCGCCGCGGGACGCCCGCTGCCCGCTCCCACCGCCGCACGGCGAGAAGGACGGCCCCGGCTGACCGAAACCTGGTTCTGCTGCGCCGAACCCACCTGCGAGCAACAAGCCCGAACCGCCGTCCCCGTCCTGCCTCGGCCCCACCCATGACCGACGAACCGGCAACCGCGTCGATCGACCCTGGTCTCGCCGACCCCTTGGGGTGGACCGGGGACGCGGAACGCTATGACCGGTGGTTCAACGAACCATGGGGTGCCTACGCCTTCGCCGTCGAACGCGACGCACTCATCGACGCCGCCGGCAACATCGACCACCGCGTCGTCGCCGATGTCGGCTGCGGCACCGGACGACTCACCACCCACCTCGAAACCCTCGGCGCCACGGTCCTCGCCCTCGACACCGACCCCGCCATGCTCACCGTCGCCGCCCGCCGCACACACGCGTCGCTGCTCCGCGCTGATGGCCAGCGTCTCCCCGTCCGAAGTGCCTCGGTGGACATCGCCATCGCCACCACTGTCTGCGAATTCGCCACCGACCCGCCCACCCTCATCGCCGAGCTCGCCCGCATCACCCGACCCGGCGGGCGTGTCGTCGTCGGCGCCCTCAACCGCCACAGCCCATGGGGCGTCGCCAACCGAAACCGCTTCAACGAGCCGCCCTGGGACACCGCCCGATTCCTCTCCCCCGCCGAGCTCCACCACCTCGGAACACCCCACGGCCCGGTCACGATCCGCCACCAGCTCTACCCCCCGGCCGCGCTGCCCCTGCTCGCCACCTGGGGGCCGATCGCCGAGCTCATCGGCCGCACGATCGCACCCCACTGCGGAGCCTTCACCGTCATGACCATCGAACGAGAACGCTGAACCCCACACCGCCAGCGAGGTACACGACCACGATGAACGACAACCCAACCACCTTCGGCCTCGTACTCGACTGCCAGGACCCGGCACACCTCGCCGAGTTCTGGGCCGCCGCGCTCGACTACGTGGACGTCGGCCGCGCCGGCGCCTACATCGTGCTGCTCCCCAACGGGCGGCCCGGCCCGAAGCTACTACTGCAGCTCGTCCCCGAACCCAAGACCGTCAAGAACCGCATGCACCTCGACATCGACGCCCTCGACACCGAAGCCGAAGCCGCCCGCCTCGAAGCCCTCGGCGCCCGACGCGTCGCCCCCGACCCGATCCACGAACACAACACCAACTGGATCCTCATGGCCGACCCCGAAGGCAACGAGTTCTGCGTCTGCGACGGCGGCGCCAGCAGCTAACCCCCTCGCCTCGCCACGCCGTCGAACTCGACCACAGTTGTGCAGCAGGCTGCTGCACAACTCCGGTCCGGCCACCGCCGCAGGAACCGATCGCGCAGAGCGTCACGGTCAGCACACGGACGACACCGCGCCCCGACCCTCGCCGTTATTATACAAGAATCTCGGCGACCGCCACCCAGTTTGGGGTGGGTATGTATAGAGAAGGGAACATCGCAGAGCCACCGCCGAACCTGCGACACGAACACGACGAGGGCCCCTCAAGGCTCCACGTCACCCCCGCCAACAAGGGCTCACCGCACCCGACTCGCCCACCAAGCGAGATACTTGTTGTTGCATCTATTTCGTGTCGGAGGGGGGACTTGTACCTTAACCCCACGCGCATTTCGCCCTTCGGAGTACTCGGTGGCCGCGTGAAGCCAGGAATGCCGCTGCGGTGCCCGGAACGACTCCCCTACGTGCATACCCACCCCAAAGGCGGGTCGCG
>JBBQHT010000181.1:0-10295 GCA_038324235.1 Acidimicrobiales bacterium | reverse complement strand
GACCATCGAGGTGCTGCACCTGGCCGACGAAGGGTTCATCATGCGCACGTCGGGGCCGAACGGGATGGCCGTCGTGGGTCCCCGCTCGACAGGTATGAACGATCACGGCGCCGCCACCTCGGTCCATGCCGACCAGGACGTGTTCGGTACGCCGCTGGCGCAGTTGATGGATGGTCGAGCACCGTCGTTGCTGCGTCACGACTCACCCGACGGGCACAACCACGACGCCGGGCTCATGCTCGTCAACCTGTGGATCCCGCTGCAGCAGATCACCCAGCCCCTCGTGCTCGCCGACGGGCGCAGTGTCGATCGACGACGTCACCAGCTCCGGTATGGGCTCGGCACACAGGCGTTCCTCGAGCGCGACGGAGACATGGTGGTCAACGACATCTGGACCTTCCTCCACGATCCCGGGCAGCGCTGGTACCTGCGATCCGAGATGGATCACCGACGTGCGTATGTGTTCGACACCCTCAGCACCCCCCACAGCGCGTGCACCCTCCCGGGCGAGGACATCGCGGAACGCTGCTACCGCGCGTTGGAGATGGCCGAGTCCGGAATGCGAGCCAGTGATGCCGACGCGGTCACCGAAGCGATTTCCGCAGCGCTCCCCGTCGCGGTCCCCGCGGACGCGCCGCCCGCCCTCCGCGCCGCCATCAGCGCGATGGTCTCGCTGATGGACGAGGTGATCGAGGATCCCGGCGCCGTGTGCGGTGGGGGAGCGCCGCGGTGGTTGGAGGCGTCAAGCGCGGCCCGCCGACGCGTGGTGCGCATGTCGCTGGAGCTGCGCATGGTGGTGTCGATCAACGCGTGACCAGATGGGTAGGTCGCTGGTGATCTGCGCGCTGGCCTGGGTGAAGAGGAACGTCTCGCGGCGAGCAGCTTTCGTTTGACGAGGACTCCTCCGCTTGGTCTGAGCACGCCCAGGCCAAGCGGTGCGGGGGTGGCGTGGTTCACCGGTCCAGTGTTTCAATCGCCATGCTCGATGCCCGTGTCCAGACGGCCAACGCCAAGCCACTTGGAGGAACGCAATGGGGAAGCTCATCTACGCAACGAACACGTCGCTGGACGGCTACACGGAGGACGCCACCGGCTCGTTCGACTGGTCGGAGCCTGACGAGGACGTGCACGTGTTCTACAACGACATGATGCGCGGCATCGGTACCCAGCTGCTCGGGCGCCGCATGTACGAGACGATGGCCGTGTGGGAGACGGACCCGTCGTTCTACGAGGAGTCCGTGGTGCTGGCTGACTTCGCCGCCGCCTGGCAGGACTCGGACAAGGTCGTGTACTCCACCACCCTCACCGACCCGGTCACGAAGCGCTCGAGGATCGTGTCGGCGTTCGATGCCGACGAGGTGAGGGCCTTGAAGGAAGCGTCGTCGGCCGACCTGCTGGTGGGTGGCCCCGAGCTCGCGGCCCATGCCCTGCGCGCCGGTGTCGTGGACGAGGTCAGCGTGGTGGTCTCCCCGGTGGCGATCGGCGCCGGCAAGCCTGCCTTCCCGACCGATCTCCGCATGGACCTCGAGCTCATCGACGAGCGCCGCTTCGGCAACGGCACGGTGCACGTGCTGTATCGCGTGAAGGTCTGACACCTCGGCTCGGCGGCGGCGGGCGTCGTGCCGTTGTCCCAGCGTGGTCCCTGCGCGGTCCAAGGGAATTCCCAGGGACGGCCCTTACGGTCCTGGGGCGCCGCGCACCGCGGTTGCACCACCGTGAAAGGGTCCACCATGCCTGTCCGTCCTCACCGTCTCGTGCAGACGACCGTCGTCGCCGGCGCGCTCCTGACCATCGCCGCCGGATGTGGGAGCAGTTCGACGGCGTCGACCGCGTCTCCGGGCTCGACCGCGTCACCGACCTCGACGGCGTCGCCGGGCTCGACCGCGTCGCCGGGCTCGACCACCACCGCGTCGGCCGCGACCCCTGGCTCGACGGTGGCGGGAACCTCGTCGACCAGGGCGGGGCTCGAGCAGGCCACCTGGTCGCCAGGCGTCACGGTGACCTACGGCGACGGCTACGTCGAGTACCGGTCGAACGGGATCCCGAACCACGAACGTCAGAGCGAGTACGCACTGCCGGACACGGGGGTGCGGGTGCCGACGGCGGCCACGGCGCACGCGGGAGCCGACCCCACGGTGGCCCAGAGCTACGACTTCAAGATCCCGACCAACCCCACCAAAGCCGCCACGACGACGAGCACGAGCCTGGGCACGATCGGGGTGATGATCTCGGGAGCCGCGCTCTTCAACCCGTACGAAGGGGATGGCAACACCGTGGCGACGGCGTCCAACTTCACGGTCACCGGCAGCGCCGGGCAAGACGTGGCGTTCCTGGATTCCTGCAGCGGCCACCCGACGCCGATGGGTCAGTACCACTACCACGGCCTGCCCACCTGCGTGACCGCCACGGTGGACACCGCCACGGGGCCGTCGCACCTCATCGGCATCGCCTTCGACGGCTTTGCGATCTACGGGGACCGAGACGTCGACGGGAACAAGATCACCGCAGCTTCGCTCGATGCGTGCAACGGCATCACCAGCGCCACCCCGGAGTTCCCCGAGGGCATCTACCACTACGTCTTGCTGGACGCCGCCGATTCGACGTCGTCGATCAAGTGCTTCTCCGGCACGGTCGATGCGTCGCTGACCCAGATGGCGGGGATGCCAGGCATGGCACCGCGCTGACCTGACGAGCCTCAGGCCGACCGACGTCGGGCGCACGACGAGCCAGATCGCCAGCGCCACGACCGGCTCTAACCCGCCACCGCACGTCAGGCGGGGGGTCAGGCCTGGACGGGGTGCGGGCATCTTCCAGGGTGGGCCAACCGATGGGGTTGGGACGTGTGGACGTCAGGACGGTCCCGGTTGCGGTCGGGCGACGAGGACGCCGCCGGTCGGGCGGAGCACGACCAGGCCGTGTGGTGCGGGGGTGGCGTGGTTCACCGCTCGCATCGGTGCCCGCTGCGCGAGCCGGGCGAGGATGAGCGTGAGCTCCATCTGCGCGAGGGCGAAGCCCAGGCAACGCCGCGGGCCCTTCCCGAACGGCACCCACGCCGCGTCCATGAGGGCGACGGCCTCGGGGAGCGGATCGAGGTGGCGCTCGGGGCGGAACGCCAGCGCGTCGGGCCAGACATCGGGATCGCGGCCGGCGAGGTAGGGCGACCAGAGCACCATGGCCCGCTTCGGGATGAGGTGATCCCCGACGCGGACGCTGGTCACGGTCTGGCGCGGGGCGAACGAGCCGGCGGGGTGCAGCCGAAGGGCCTCGTGGACCACGGCCGCCGTGTACGGGAGCGTCCCCAGCGTGTCGGGCCCCACTGCCACGTCGTCCGCGAGGGCGTCGGCGGCCTCGTCGTGGAGACGTTCCCACACGCCCGGCGTCGTGAGCGACCGCTGGATGGTCCAGGCCAGCGTGGCCGCCGTCGTGTTGTAGCCCGCGCCGATCAAGGAGTTGACCTGGTCGTGGATTTCCTCGGTCGTCATCGGGTTGTCGGTGGGACCGATGAACACATCGAGGAGATCCCCGGCCTCATCGGCGGCCGTGACCGTGCGATCGGCCACGCGGATCTGGCGTCGGGCCACCTCGTCGTCGACGAGGCGATCGAACGCGTGACGAGCGGTCCGGGCGCGGGATCGGCGGGTGAACGGGATGCGGTGCGGTAGCTGCCGCGGCCCCGGAAGCTCCAGATAGGACTGAAGCTCGTCGAAGATGGCACCGATCTCCGCGGTGCGGTCCTCGAGACCGTTGCCGAAGAACGCCTTCACGGTGATCGCCAGGACGAGGTCCTTGCCGAGGGGGTACACGTCGATCGGTTCGCCACCGCCCAGCGCCGGTTGCAGGTGGTCGTCGATCATGCGATCGGCCTCGGCGATGATCATCGGGATCCACGCGTCGAGCCGTCGGCGGGCGAACGCAGGCTGCACCGCGGCGCGTCGGCGACGGTGGTCTTCGCCGTCAGATACGAGCAGCGAGGTCGGACCGACGATGAACCCGAGCACGTTCAGCGCGTAGCCCCACTTGTAGGAGGCGCTCGGTTGCCCGAACACGTCGCCGAGGTGCTCGGGGTCGCCGACCACGACCAGGCGCAACGGCCCGATGCTCAGGCGGAACGTCGGCCCGTAGGCCGCGGCGCACTCCTCGAGCGCCACCGTCGGTTCGTTCAACAAGCGATTGATCATGCGGAGGTTCCTCCGCAGGCCGCTCGGTCCCGGCAGGCGCTGGATCGGTACCGTGGATGTCGTCACGCCGCGCCTCCCGCCCGAGCTGGTCCGCCACGACACCTGCCCGATGCGGCTCCGAAGCAGATCGACCCAGGCTCATTCAAGCCGAATCTGCACGCACTCGGCGAGGCGCGACGCTCAGCGCTTCCTCCCGAGCGCCGCGACAGGTGGCCCGGCGTCAAGCCCGTGGGAGCGCTCATACGCCACTGGCGTCGTGGATCTTCGCGGCAGCCATGAGGTCGAAGTAGTCACGCCAGAGGGTGATCTTGCCGTCGTGCACCTCGAAGACGCTGTTGACCGGCAGCTCGCGCCAACCGTGATCGAGGCGGTGGCGATCCAACCGCTCGAGGAACACGACCGCGCCCGTGGCGGCCCGGCGCAGGATCAAGAACTCGTTCTCGTGGATCGGCGCGAAGAACGGTTCGAGGACCTCGCGCACGCCGGCATGGCCTCGCACGGTCAGCAACGGGATGTTGGTGTACTCGACGTCGTCGGCCAGAAGCTCGAGGGCCCGGTCGAAGTCCATCGCGACGAACGCCTCCAAGAAGGTTTCCACGACCTCCAGTCGCCCTTGCTCATCGTCGGTCATGTGCAGCTCCTTCGACTCGTTGGTCATGGTCATCGACCCCCGTCGGCGTCCGTGCCGGTGAGCACCGGGAGCAGGGCGTGGGCGACCTCGGCCGGGCGCTCCTCGTGGGCGAACAGGCCGGCCCCCTCGATGACCGCGAGGTGGGCATCGGGGAACGTGGCCACCATCTCCTCGGCCCATGCGAGCGGGAAGAACACATCGTGCTCACCCCAGACGAGCTGCACCGGGACCGTGATCCGTTGGTGCACCGCCGCGAGGTCGTGCACATGCTGCGGGTCGAAGCTGCGCAGGACGCGGACCGCGGCTCGGCGGCGCTCGGGGATGTCGTGCAGCGGCCGCAGGAAGAACTCATCGAACTCCCCGTCGAGCAGGTCCGCGTCGGCGAACGCGTCGCCGAGCACGAACGGGTTGCGGCGCAGCCGATGACGGCCGGCCACCCAGCCGAGGGCGCCGCCGAAGCCGGGCAGGCCCCGCGCCGCGAGGAACAGCTTGAACCGCCAGCTCAGACCACCGGGCTGTTCGGTGTCGATGAGACCCATGGCCGACACGCGCGGATCGCCCGCGACCGCGTGCCGGGCGATCATCCCGCCACTGTCGTGGCCGACCACCGCGACCCGCTCGAAGTCGAGCATGTCCATGACGCGTCGGACGCTGGTGATGTGCTGCTCGACCGACAGCGGCGTGTCGGCACTGAAACGGCTCGAGCCGCTCCCGGGCAGGTCGATCAGGTGGCAGGTGACGTGGTCGGTGAGGTGGGGCAGGAGCAGGCGGAACGTCGCCCCGCTGACGGGCCAGCCGTGGACGAACAGCACGTCGGGTCCGCTCCCGACCTTGCGGTACGCCACCTCGCCCGCCCCGACATCGAGGAACCGGTCGGGGGCGCGGCGGAACAGGTCGGCGGCAGTCGCGGCGGTGAGCGTGGGCATCGGATCCTCCAGGAGCGGCGGGTGGGGCGTCGGACCGTGCGTCGCGGGGCGTGTGAGTCACCATGCGCTTCGGATCGCGGCCGTCGCAACGAACAGCAGAGGTAAGTGCCACCGGCACAAGACCGCTCTACGGTGACGGGGCGGCGGCCGATCACGCCCGGCACGCCGCATGCATCCGACGACCCTTCAGGAGACCGGTGTCCCATCCCGATCACCGCGCGGGGCTGTTCCCGGCGCTGCTGCGGCACTGGCGGCGTCAGCGCGGGCTCAGCCAGCTCGACCTGGCGTTGACCGCCGACGTGTCCGCTCGCCATGTGAGCTTCCTGGAGACCGGTCGTTCCCGTCCGAGCCCGGAGATGGTGGTGCAGCTGGCGAGCTCGCTCGCGGTGCCCCTCCGACAGGTCAACGCGATGCTCCGGGCGGCCGGTCACGATCCCCTCTACGACGAGTCCGCCGACGCGCTGCCCGCCGCGGTGATCGAGGCGCTGGCGCTGCTCAAGGCGCACCACGAGCCCTTCCCGCTGGTCGTGCTGGATCGCACGTACCGGGTGCTGGATCTGAACCGGGGGGCGCTCGGTGTGTTCGGGGCGATGCTGGGCGCCGGCGCGCCGACGGGCCACCTCGAACCGACCGACATCGCCGCGCTCGAGTTGAACCTGGCTCGGCTCACGTTCGACCCGCAGGGCGCGCAGCCGATGCTCGCCAACTTCGACGAGGTCGGCCGCCAGCTGCTCTGGCGCATCCAACGCGAGGTGCTCGCCGATCCCGATCACGGCGAGATGCAAGCCCTGCTCGACGAGCTGCTCGAGATGTCGACCGTCGATCCCGACTGGCGGCAGGTGGATCTCCAGGTGCCATCGGACCCGGCGCTGGTCCTGCACCTTCGTCGCGAGGACGTGGACCTGCGCTTCTTGACCATGATCACGGCCTTCCAGGTGCCCCAGAACGTGGCCGTGGAGCACCTCCGCATCGAGACGTGGTTCCCGTACGACGACGCAACTGCGGACGCCTGCCGCGAGCTGGGTCGCGGGCAGGAGGCGGCGATCAGCCCCGACCTCGCCGATCAGGTGCGGTCGCGGGCGGAAGGCCGGAGCCCGCCGTAGAGGAACCGCGCGACGAACACGCGGAACAACAGCGGCTCGGCCACCCAGGCCGGCACCTTGAACCGCTTCCCGTTCGGTTGCACGACGACCATGCCGTCGTCTTGGAGACCGAGGATCGACCCCCACCGATACTCAGGCGCGTGGTAGCGCTTGGGGCGCTTGCCTCGACCGTCCACCAGGTGCCTCACGTTCGCGACCACGACCCGGTAGCCCCAGTTGCGGGCGGAGCTGCGGTGCGGGTCACTGGCCGCCACGTCGCCCACCGCGAAGACGTTCGGGTGACCGGGCACCGCCAGGTGCTCGTCGACCCGGACGAAGCCGTCGTCGTCGAGCACCTCGGCGGGCAGGAACGCGGTGTGGGGACGAACACCGCCCAGAGCCCACAAGGTGAGGTCGGCCGCGAACGGGGGCTGACCGGTGGACCAGGACACAGGTTCGGTGGTCAGGCGATCGCCGGCGAACCCATCGGGCACGATCGACCGATGGCCCGGGTGGACCTCGACGCCGTCGCGGCGGAGCTCGCCGGTGATCCAGCGCCGGACCTTCGGGTGGTAGCCCGGCAGCGGCTCGTCGCCGCTGTGGAACAGGTGGACCTCGGTGCCGCCCCGGCGAGCGAGGTTGTCGGCGACGCTGACACCCGTGGCCCCGCCGCCGAGCACGGCGATGGTGGCGGCGGCGTCGAGCTGGGCCACGACTGCGGCGAGCTCGGCATCGATCGTCCGCAGGTCCTCGACCCGGTCGTGGCGCCAGAACCCGTTCGAGGCGCCCGTCGCGATCACGAGTACGTCGTAGGGCTCCACGACGGCGGCGCCGTCGGCCTGTTCGACGTGCACCTCGGCGCCGTCGAGATCGACCGAGGTGATCCGTCCGTGGAGCGTGCGGACGCGGTCGAGCCGGCGAAACCGTCGATAGGGGATGAGGTAGCTGCGGCGCCAGCGCTCCGGGTCGGTCAGCCGGTTGCCGAGCTCCTGCCCGCTCACGAGCGCGGGGCGGGTCGAGATGCCGACGACGTCGCACGTGCGGGCGAGGCGCGTGGCGACCAGCACACCGGTGTCGCCCATCCCGGCGACGACGACGCGCGCCCGAGCGCCGTGACGCCCGCCGGACGGTGCGCCTGTCTGCTGGGGATGGTCGGACACGAATGGCTCTCTTCCTGATCGACGACGCTCGGCACGAGTGGGTCGCGGTGCCGGCGCTGGCGTTGCTGCTGGTGCTGGTGCTGGTGGAGGAGGATCCCACGTGGATCGCCCCCAGCGCAGCATCGGGCCGAGGGCGGGCCCCACCGTGGTGCTCGATCCGCGCGTCCCGGGGTGAGCGGCCCCGCTCCCTGCGCCGCTCCGGGCCGGTGCGTCGGCCCATCCCGTGCGGCAGCGGGTTGGTACCCTCGCCGCATGCGCCCGGCCACCCGCTGCTTCCCGCTCGTCCCTGCGTCGGTCGCGGCGGTCGTCGCCCTCGCGGTGCTCGCCGCCACGGTCGCGGTCGCTCCCCCCGCGCCCGCCGATCCCGCCCCGCCCGTGGCTTGGGCCCAACGGGCCGGGGGGGCTGGCGACGACAACGCCTCGGCGGTCACCACCGACGGCGGCGGCAACCTCTTCGTGACCGGCAAGTTCGGCGGCACGTCGACCTGGGGTTCGGGCGTCGCAGCCGTCACGTTGCACGCGGCGGGCGGATCCCGTGACACCTACGTCGCGCGCTACGCACCCGACGGCACCCTCGCGTGGGTCGTCAAGGCCGGCGGCACCGGCTACGACGAGGGGCGTGACGTCGCGGTGGACGCGTCGGGCCACGTGTACGTCGCCGGCTCGTTCACCCGCACCGCGACCTTCGGCACCGCCGGTGCCGCGGTCACCCTCACCTCGTCGCCGGCGGAGGTGGCCGACGTCTTCCTCGCCCGCTATGACGCCGCCACCGGCGCGTTGCAGTGGGTCGTGAAGGCCGGCGGCACCGGCAGCGACGTCGCCTACGGCGTCGCCCTCGACACCGCGGGCAACCCGTACATCACCGGCCAGTTCGCCGCGACCGCCACGTTCGGATCCGGTGCCGCGGCGCGGACCATCACCAGTGTGGGTGGCACCGACGTGTTCGTCGCCCGGTACGGCCCGGCCGGCGGCTTGGCGTGGGTCGTGAAGGCCGGCGGCACCGGCAACGAGTACGGCGCCGCGATCGCGGTCGACACCACGGGTGGGGTGCACGTCGTCGGGCCCTTCACCGGATCGGGTTTCTGGGGCTGGGGCGTGAAGCTGACGAGTGCCGGTGGCACGGATGCGTTCGTGGGCACGTGGGGTTCGAACGGCTCGCTCCTGCGGGCCCGCGCGCAGGGCGGGACGGGCCCCGACAACGCGCTCGGCGTGGCGGTGGGCAGCGATGGCACCGAGTACGTCAGCGGCTCGTACTCCGGTACCGCGACCTTCGGCACGGGGCTCGGCACCACCAACCGCACCGCCGCCGGCGGTACCGATGCGTTCCTCGCTCGCTACTCGCCCTCGGGCGATCTGGCCTGGGTGGCCTCGGCCGGTGGGAGCGGTGGCGATCTCGCCAGCGTCGTGACCCTCGACAACGCCGGGGCCCCGGTCGTCACCGGATCCTTCGTCGGTCCCTCGGGATTCGGATCGGGCGTCGCGGCCACCACGCTCACAGGCGCCGGGGGCACCGATGTGTTCGTGGCTCGCTACGACTCAACTGGAGCGCTCACCTGGGTGAGCGGTGCGGGTGGGTCGGGCGGCGATGTGGGGTTGGGTGTGGCCGTCGCCCCTGACGGTGCCGTCACAGCGGTGGGCCTCTACATCGCGGCGATGACCTTCCCGGGCGGCACGACGCTCGATCCCATGGGCATCCGCGACATCTACATCGCGCGCCTCGGCGCCTGACGAAACCCGGTGCCATCGCGCCGGACGGGCCGGACTGGCCGGACCCGCCGACTGGCCGGACTCGTCGACTGGCCGACCGGCGGCTCGCTGAGTCGCCCATCGGTCGACCCGGTAGCCGTCGACCGGTGCTCGCCGACCGAGCTGGTCTTCACGCCGGCCGAGGTCGGTGCCCGCCACCGTGGCCCCGGGCGCGCCGGTGGCCCGGGACCGAGGTCCCGGGCCACCTTCCCGTTGAACGGTTGCGCTGCTCAGCGCGGCGCTCAGCCCTTGGGCATGAGCACGGTGTCGATGATCTGCACGGTGGCGTTGGCGGTCTGGACGTTGCCGCAGACGACGGCGGTCTGACCGTTGACGTTGATGGTGTCGCCGGCCTTGGCGATGCTGACCTCGCCGCCGTTGACGGTCTTGACCATGCCGGCCTTGGCGAGCTCGTCGGCGTTCATCTTCTTGCCGGCGATGACGTGGTAGGTGAGGATCTTGGTGAGGTCACCCTTGGGGTCGGCGAGGAGCTTGTCGAGGGTGCCCTTGTCGATCTTGGCGAAGGCGTCGTTGCTCGGCGCGAAGATCGTGAACGGCCCGGGACCGTTGAG
>JBBQHT010000180.1:0-10345 GCA_038324235.1 Acidimicrobiales bacterium | reverse complement strand
GAGCGAGGTGAGGACGTCGGTGCCGAGGGGCAGTGCGTGCTCGGTGAGGGCCAGACCCGGCGCCAGACCCGCCACGGCCGCCCAGGTCGCAGCCGCCCGGTGCCGACCGCGTGCCTCAGCTGCGAGCGCCGCGATCGCCAGCAGCAGCGCCGCCGGCCAGCCGGCGACCGCGGCGATGCCGGCGGCGGTGACCACCACGCTGGCGACCGACGCCCAGCCGAGCACCTTGGAGTGCTCGATCTGGTTGAGGCCGAACCACGCCGCCGTTGCGCTCGCGCCCTCGAGCAGCAGGAACTGCTGCCACGGGACCTCGAGGTGCAGGGCCACCGCCGCGACGTTCACCGGGATCAGGAACGCCCCGAGGTGGTAGATCACCGCCCCGGTGGCCGGCAGCAGCGGACGCAGGCGGCGTCCGGCGAGCAGGAACGCTCCCGTCAGGCCACCGAGGATCCCGAGTCGCAGCTCGTTGGGGATCTGGTGCCACTGCACCGCCACGAACACGGCCGCAGCCGCGAACAGCAGGAACGCGCCCATCGCGGTGACCCACACCGCACCGGTCCGAGACCGGTCCCCGCCAGGCATCGGGTCCGCGGGCCCCTCGAGGGGCGGACCGGTCACCCATGGCGAGCCCGGGGTGGAGGGCGGGACGGGCGGAGGTGGTGACCAGGGTGTCGTCATGCCCCCGACGATGACGGCGGGGGCGCCCGGCGAGAATCAGGCGGATCCCCCAGGGGTGACTGGGGGATCCGCCAAAGGTCGCAATGCCGGGCCAGCCGCGTGCCCGTTCAGTCGACGCGCTGACTCACTTCTGGATCCACACGTCGCCCCACCAGGGCTTGGGGCCGAAGTTGCCGAACGGCGTGGTGCGGAAGCCGTTGAGCCCGCGCACCTTCTTCGCCGCGACGATGGCGTACGGCGTGTCGTACAACCAGATGTTGACCGCCGCCTTGTTGATCTCCTGGATCACCTTGTCGTTCGCCGCTTTGCGAACGGCGGGGTCCTCCTGCTCTCGGGTGGTGAGCAGGTCCTTGTCCATCTCCGGCGTGCTGAAGTGGGTGAAGTTGATCGACAGCTGCCCGATGGGCGCCACGTCCTCCGACGCGTGGAAGACGTAGTTCGAGTCCGGGTTGGCGTAGCCGTACCAGCGGAACCAGCCGGCCTGGTAGAGCCCGAGGGCGATGAGCGAGATGTACTTCACCTGGTCGACCGCATCGAGCTTCGAGTTGATGCCGACTTCCTGCCACTGGGCCTGCAGCGCCTGCATCAACTTGGTGTCGTCGAGGTTGGTCAACCCGGTGAGCGTGAAGGCGAGTTCGGACTTGCCGGTGTCCTTCTTGTACGCCTCGACCTCTTCCTTGGCCTTGGCCTGATCGAAGGCGTAGTAGCCGGCCTGGTCCTCGGGGATGCCCCACTGCGAGTCGGGCCGGTACCCCTGCGTCGTGATCTGGACGTTCTCGCCGACGAGTTCGGCGATGGCCTTGCGATCTGTGGCGTAGGCCAGCGCCTTGCGGGCGTGGATGTTGGTGAACGGGTTCGGCTTGTTCTGCTCGGCCTCGACCGTGTTGAGCATCACGAAGGTGCGCTCGCTGGTGTAGTCCCGCAGGACGGTGAAGTCGTCCTCGAGGTTCGTGGCGAGCTGCGCCGAGGTGGTCTCGGCGATGTCCACGTCGTTGGCCTGAAGCGCCTTCTGCTTGGAATCCTCGTCCACCACCGGGCGGAACTCGATCTCGTCGAGGAAGGGCAACTGGCGGCCGGACTTGTCCTTGCGCCAGTAGGTGGGGTTCTTCTTGGCCCGCAGGTACCGCCCTTGCTGCCACTCGTCGAAGGTGAACGGGCCGGTGCCGATGGGATGGACGACGCCCAGGTCGGCGCTCTCGAGCATCTCGGGGGCCATCATCCAGTGCGTGTTGAGCGTGGCCGGATATTGCGCCCACTTGATCTTGAGGAACACCTTGACCGACAGCGGGCCGGTGATCTCCACGTGGTCGTACAGCGGGCCGAGCGCGACCTTGGTGAGGCCCGTGCTGTAGGTCGCGACGATGTTCTGTTGCAGGGCCTTCGAGTCGAGCTCCTGCCCGTTCTGGAACTTGATGCCCGGGTGCAGCGTGAGGTCCCACTGCGTGAAGTCCGCGTTGTGCGTCCACGTGTCGAGCAGGTAGGGCTGGGACACGCCGTTGCCGTCCATCAGCAACAGCGGCTCGAGGAACGACGACCCGACGAGGCTGCCAGCATCGGCCCACTGGTTCACGCTGGGGTTCCAGCCGTTGGTCTCGGCCGGCACGGCCACGACGAGCTTGCCCCCTCGGGTGGGATCGTCGTCGGGCTCGAGCGCGGCGCCCACCTCGTTCAGCTTCGGCGTGCCGTTGGGGGTGGCGGTGGCCGAGCCGCTCGTGCTCCCACCGCAGCCCGCGGCCAGCAGGCCGAGGCAGACGAAGGTGGCCACCGCCATGGCCACCACGCTCGTGGATCGGCCGTGTGGCCGTTGGTGCTTCACGCTCATCGCGTACCTACCCCTGCTCCCGACGGTCCCGCCGTCGATCGTGAACGAGAGCGGGCCGGTGTCCCATCCCGATCGGCAGCCCGCAAACTGGCGCGGGACCGATTGGCAAACGGGTGGGCTGCCGACGCCGCCATTTCCCCCTGTCATCGGACTCCGTCGGCCGACAACTCGCCGATTCAAGCAGGTGAACAGCAGTAACTCATGGCACCCGGACGGAAAGCAGGTTGAGGAACGATTACGACATGACTGCCGGTCTGTTCAATCGCCAGCGGGTTCGAGGTCATTTGTCGACCCAGGCCTCGCCCCACCAGGGTTTTGCTTGGTAGTTCCCGAAGGGATGGGTGCGAAAACCGTTGAGACCGTGCAGCGACTTCTTGGCGATCAGACCGTACGGAGTGTCGAACAGCCAGATGTTGATCGCTTGCTCGTTCGCCTCCTTGATCACGGCTTCATTCGCCTTCCTGCGGGTGGCGAAGTCGTCGGTTTGGCGGCCGATCTGCAAGTTCTTGTCCATCGTGTCGGAGTGGAAATGGGTGAAGTTGATCGACAGCTTGCCGATCGGGTTGGCGTTCTCCGACGAGTTGTAGGCGTAGTTCGAATCCGGGTTCGTGTAGCCGTACCAGCGGAACCACGCGGCCTGCCACGTCCCGAGGATGAGGATCGAGATGTACTTGACCTGATCCATGTTGTCGAGGGTCGCCGTGATGCCGACCTCGCGCCACTGCGCCTGGAGGGCCTGCATGAGGGTCGTGTCTTCGAGGTTCGTCAGCCCGATGAGGGTGAAGGAGAGATCCGATCGGCCGGTGTCCCGCTTGTAGGCCTCGATCTCCTCGCGGGCCTTGGCCTGGTCGAACCCCGGATAGCCGGTCTCGCTCTCGGGTAGCCCCCACTTGGAGTCGGGCCGGTAGCCCTGGGTCGTGACCTCCACGTTCTCGCCCACCAGATCGGCGATCGACCGACGGTCGGTCGCGTAGGCGATCGCCTGGCGCGCATGGATGTTCGTGAACGGGTTGGGGGCGTTCTGCTCGGCTTCGGAGGTCTGCAGCATGATCAGCGTGCGCTCGCTCGTGTAGTCCCGCAGCACCGTGAAGTCGTCCTGCAGGCGGGTCGCGATCTGCGCCGAGGTCGTGAGCGCGACATCCACGTCGCCGGCCTGGAGCGCCTTGGCCTTCGTGTCGTCGTCGATGATCGGCCGGAACTCGATCTCGTCGAGGTACGGCAGCTGGCGGCCCGCCTTGTCCTTGCGCCAGTAGTTCGGGAACTTCTTGGCGCGCAGGTACCGGTTCTGGACCCACTCCTCGAACACGAACGGGCCGGTGCCGATCGGGTTCACGGTGCCCTTGTCGGGTCGGTCGAGCATCTCGGGGGCCATCATCCACGCCGTGTTGAGCGAGGAGGGGTACTGCGCCCACGGGTGCTGGAGGAACACCTTCACCGAACGCGGTCCGGTGATCTCGACGTGGTCGTACTGCGAGGCGAGGGCGATCGACGTGAGCCCACCCTGGTAGGTCGCTTCGAGGCTCTTCTTCACCGCGGCGGCGTCGAGGGGCTGGCCGTTGTGGAACGTCACCCCTTCGCGCACCGTGATGTCCCACTGCGTGAAGTCCGCGTTGTGGTCCCACTTCTCGGCGAGCCACGGTTCGGGGTTGCCGTCAGCGTCCTTCATGAGAAGCGGTTCGATCATCGACGGACCTTCGATGCTGCCGGCGTCCGCCCACTGGTTGATCGTCGGGTTCCAACCGTTCGTCTCCGCCGGAACCGCCACCACCAGCTTGCCGCCGACGACCGGGTCGTCCTCCGACTCCAGGGTCGAGTGCTTCTCGTTCAGGGCGACCGTGTCCTTCGAGCTGCCCTGATCCGAGGTGCCGGTGCCGCAGCTGGCCCCCAACAACGCCAGGGTCACGGCCAGCGCCACCCCGGTGAGCACACCGGCGCGAGCGTGACCGCGCCCCGGGGCGGAGCGGGCGGATCGGGGACGGGATGGCGTTGGAGCGCAGGGCATCAGGATCTCTCTGTTCGGTGACGCGGTGGCAACCGGCTGGGACCGTGGGAACCGGCGTTGGCCGGCGGTGATGGGCCGTCAGGCCCGCCGGCGGGCCCGGTGCGGCGCAGCCGTCGGGGCGCGGCGCGACAGGAAGGCAGCCGTCCGAGCGCGGCGCGACCGGACGCAAACGACGAGCAGGCCGATCGGGGAAGGCCGGAACCAGCCGCCGCGATGGCGCAAAGGTCGTCGGCGAGCCCACGCGGGACAGACGGCGCACCGGATCACCGGGGCGCGCTCACCGACAAGGTTCCTTCGGCTGCGGTGGGCCCGACCTCAAGCACAGACCTGCAGAAATCCGCAGGTTTTCCTTCAGTCAGGAAGAACGTGGCGGCCCGTCGACGCGTGCTACCCGGGGTTGTGCGCCGTCACTCGATGCCGTGGTCGAGGGCGTAGCGGATCAGCTCCTGCTTCCGGTTCAGGTGCAGCTTGCCCAAGATGTTGCGCACGTGGTTCTCGACCGTCTTGTCGGCGATGAAGAGCTCCTCGCCGATCTCCTTGTACGTGTGGCCGCGTGCGACGTATTGCAGGACCTCGCGCTCGCGTTCGGACAGCGGCTGCACGGGGCCCGAGGCCTTGGCCATGCGGCGGAACTCGCCGAGCACCAGCGCGGCCAAGGAAGGCGTGAACACCGGTTCGCCCTGGGCCGCTCGCCACAACCCCTGGCGCAGCTCCTCGGGCGGGGTCGACTTGACCAGGTAGCCGACCGCTCCGGCCGCGACCGCATCGAGCAGATCGCGCTCGGCTTCGGAGACGGTGAGCATGACGATCTTGGTCCGTTCCCCGCAGGTCTTGGCGACCTTGATGCCACCCCCGTTGGGCATGTGCAGGTCGCACACGACGAGGTCGGGCGACGTCTTGGTGATGACCTCGATCGCTTCGTACGCGTCGCCGGCTTCGCCCACCACGTGGAAGTTCTCGCCCAGATCCGCCCGGACCCCGCTGCGCCAGATCGGGTGGTCGTCGCACAACACGACGCGCACCGCGCTGAGGTTGCTCATGGCCCCATCCTGGCACGGGTCCTGCGCCGCATCGGCCTGCCCCTAGCCGGGAACGTCACGACTCGAGTCGGCGGCGGCGGCTGAACATGATGCCGACCGCGGCCATGAAGTAGGGCGCCTGCAGCAGCACGCCGGCCAGCATGCCCTGCCGGTCGGTGATCACCCGGGCCCAGAGCACGAACAGGACGAACGCCAGGATCAGGCCGATCGCGATAGCGAGGCTGACCGCGGGTGGCGCCAACGGCCCAACGCGCTGGACGAGCCGAGCGATGGCAGCCGCGGCGAAGGACACAGCGATCACGAGGAGCAGGCCACCGGACACCTGGTAGTAGGTGATGAGGTCCTCGGCGCGGAATGGCGTCGGTTCCGTCCGTACGGCCGTGGGCGAGTGGAAGTACGACAGCCCGCCCCAGTACGCGATGACGAGCCAGCCGCAGAGGGCGAGTACGTCGCGAAGGTTGCTGCGCGGTTTGTTCACCGGGGGACGCTAGGCCGACCCGGACGTCGCCACGGGCGAATTTCGGCGGGCCCGCGCCTCACCGCTCCGGCCGGCTCGGTCATCCGGTGGGGATCGTGATGCGCACCTCGGTGCCCCGCCCCGGGCGCCCGTCGATCTCGACCTCACCGCCGACTTCGCGGATGCGCCCGCGGATGGATCGGCTGATGCCGATGCCCTCGGTCGCTCTCGCGGGGTCGAAGCCGGACCCGGTGTCCTTCACGGAGCAGAACAGCAGCTGGTCATCTCGGGGTTCCACGAACACGGTGGCGGCGGCGGCGTCGCCGTGCTTGGAGGCGTTGGTCAACGCCTCGCCGACCGCGCCGCCCAACGCCGTGGCGATGTCCTCGAGCACCAACGGGACGTCCTCGGTCAGCACGACCTGGGTGCGGATGCCGTGGCGGCGCTCGGCATCTGCGGCCACGGCGCGCAGGGCCGAGCCGAGATCGGTGGTGTTCGGCCGGAACAGGCGACGCGGGTCTGGCTTCGGGCTGAAGAGGTACTGGCGCAGCTCGTGCTCCTGCTCGCGGGCCAGGCTGACCAGGTCAGGGTCGTTGGCGCGCCGCTGCACGATCGCCAGGGTCTGGAGCACGCCGTCGTGCAAGGTGGCGCCGACCTCTTCGCGGGCCCGGGCGATCGCGATCTCGCGCTCGGCGCCGCGCAGGCGGACCGTGACGAAGCCGGCCACGCCGCCCGCCAACGCGTAGAAGACGATGGTGCCCGTGGCGGCGATCTGGTTGTCCC
The DNA here is from genome assembly GCA_038324235.1 of Acidimicrobiales bacterium. Taxonomy (GTDB): domain Bacteria; phylum Actinomycetota; class Acidimicrobiia; order Acidimicrobiales; family Acidimicrobilacustridaceae; genus JBBQHT01. The sequence continues at coordinate 3,563 of JBBQHT010000180.1, read as the reverse complement.
CGTGGTCGAGGAAGCCGGCGTAGAACACGGCCTGGCCGCCCAGGCGCACGAGGCCCATCACCACACCGGCCACGGCACCGGCGCGACCGTCGTACGCGATGCCCACGGTGAGGATGACTGCCAGTGGCCAGGCCGAACCGAGCGACTGGGAGTGATCGCTGCCACCGCCGTAGACGTACCAGTCGCACAGGACCAGCGCGGCCGCGATCGCGAACTCGATCGCGAGGGCCCAGCGGTCGAGGAGCATCGAAGGGCCGACGCGGATCAGCACGCTCGCCGCCCCGGTCCAGACGAGCGCGAGGGCGACGAGGGCGATCCCGACCTCGGCGTGGGCCAAGGAGGAGGAGTGGGTGACGTCGAGCCCGAGCACGACGGCCATCCACACCCACGTGGCCCAGCGGAACGCCGCCACGCCGGTGAGCAACCCCCGCTCGAGCTCGATCTCCTCTCGCGGCTTTGCCGTCAGGAACGGCAACGCCATGCGGATCGGGGAGCGGCCGTTCGCCATCGCCGCACCGTAGTGCTGTGCGTGTGACCGAAGCCCGGATCGAGGTCCCTTGTCAGCCTACCGACCAGTAGGTAGGCTTGCGGGGAACCGCCGTCCCCTGATCCGGGGGCCGTCCCGCTCCGCATGAGGATGACATCTGTGTCTGTGATCGACGCGTCTGCGAATGCCCGCGAGGTGCCCGTTGCCGAGGCCGACGGCGACACCCGGGACAAGCCGGGGTCGCTGCTCCCCGTCATCCGGGTCATCCCGTCCGAAGCGTACGACAACCCCACGTGGAAGGGTCTGGCCTACTTCGGTCGGGATCTCGTGGTCTACGTGGCCGTGCTCGTCGGGCTGTTCCTCTTCGACAACCCGATCGCGGTCATCGCCTTGTGGGTCCTGTCGTCGCTCGTGATCTCCGGCCTGTTCATCATCGGCCACGACGCCGCCCACGAGGCCTTGTTCAAGAGCCGCCGGCTCAACTCGATCATCGGCCACCTCGCGATGTTGCCGTCGTGGCACGTCTACGAGGGCTGGGTCCTCGGGCACAACCGGGTCCACCACAAGTACACCGTGCGCCAGGGCATGGACTTCGTCTGGCACCCCTACACCGCTGCGCAGTTCGCCGAGATGAGCAGCTTCGGGAGGCTCCGCCACAAGCTCGAGTGGTCCTGGCTCGGGGCCGGCGCGTACTACACCCGAGAGATCTGGTGGCACAAGATGATGGTCGGCAAGCCGCCGGCCCGTTGGGCCAAGGCCATCCGCCGCGATCGATGGATCATCTTCGCCTGGATCGTGGGCACGTGCGGCCTCGCGGCGGCGGCGGGCTACGCCCGCTACGGCACGGTCGTCGGTGCGGTGTGGCTGCCGGTGAAGATGCTCGTGATCCCGTTCCTGGCGTTCTGCTACGTGATCGGCTCGATCGTCCACGTGCACCACATCCAGCCCACCATCCGCTGGTGGGGACGGCGCGACTGGACCAAGTTCCGCGGGCAGATGGAGGGCACCACGATCCTGCGGGTCGCGCCGGGACTCAACTTCTTCTTCCACTTCATCATGATCCACATCCCGCACCACGTGGACGTGCGCATCCCGATGTACAACCTCACCCTCGCCGGCGAGGCCATCAAGGCCGAGTTCCCCGAGGTGGTCCACGACGAGAAGCTGCGCTACCGCGACTACGTGCGCAACACGCGCCAGTGCAAGCTCTACGACTTCGAGCAGGGCCACTGGATGACCTACGACGAAGCGATGCACGGCCACCTGACGGCCCCCGCCCAGGCTGCCTGACGCCGGCCCCTACAGGGGCCTCGCCCGGCGAGCCGGAGCGAAAGGGACGAGGGGTGGGTCAGCGCACGCCGAGCAGGTCGACCACGAAAACGAGGGTCTCGTTCGGGCCGATCGCCCCACCGGCGCCACGGGCGCCGTAGCCGAGGTGCGGCGGGATGGTCAGCTCGCGGCGGCCTCCGACCTTCATGCCGGCGACGCCCTGGTCCCAGCCACCGATGACCTGGCCGCCACCGAGCTTGAACTCGAACGGGTCGTTGCGGTCCCACGACGCGTCGAACTGCTGGCCGTTGGACCACGCGACGCCGACGTAGTGCACCGATACCTGCTGGCCGGCGGTGGCTTCGGGGCCCTCACCGACCTTGAGGTCCTTCTTGACCAGATCCGCGGGTGGGACCGAATTGGGGATGGTGACGACGGGTTTCTCGTTCGATGCCATGCGCGGACCTTACCCGCGCCCGGCGCCGGCGAGGATCAGAGCGCCGAGGCCACGTCGCCCACCGAGGTGAGCAGGTGCTCGGCGGCGCCGACCAGCCCACTGCGGGCCTCGCTGGGTCCGAGCGGTGCCAGCACATCGTCGGCTCGGCGCACGTAGTCGCGCGCCAGGTCGAGGGTGGAGGCGATGGCCCCCGAGGTCCGCACGATGGCTCGGGCTTCGTGCATCTCGTCCTCGGTGAGCGGCGAACCGAGCAGCGCCCGCAACCGCTCGACGTCGGCATCGCCACCCGCGGCGCCGCCGAGCGTGCGGATCACCGGCAGCGTGTACACGCCCTCGACCAGGTCGTGCCCGGCCGGCTTGCCCAGTTGCTCGTCGGTGGCCACGATGTCGAGCACGTCGTCCACGATCTGGAACGCCATGCCGTAGCTGAGGCCGAAGTCGGTGAGTGCGTCGATGTGCGGGCGGGGGAGACCAGCGACGATCGCCCCGATGCGACAGGCCGTGGCGTAGAGCGACGCGGTCTTGCCGGCGATGGAGGCCAGGTAGACCTCCTCGGTACGCCCGGCGTTGTAGGTGTGCTGGAGCTCGAGGATCTGGCCCTCGCACAGCCGGCCGATGGTGGCGGCGAGCAGCCCGGCGACCTCAGTGCCGAGCGACGCGGCCAACTCGGAAGCCCGAGCGAGGAGGAAGTCGCCGGCGAGGATCGCCTGCAGGTTGCCCCACTTGGCGTTGACGCTCTCGACTGTGCGGCGCGTGGTGGCCTCGTCCATGACGTCGTCGTGGTAGAGCGACCCGAGGTGGACCAGCTCGACCGACACCGCGCCCTTGATCACGTCGTCGGGCACGGGGGCCATGGACCGCACGCTGGTCGCGGCGGCGCCGATGGCGAAGGCCGGCCGGCCCCGCTTGCCGCCGGCCAGGATCAGATGGCTCGCGATCTCGGTCAGGAAGGGATCTTCGGTGCGAACCGCGTCCCGCAACGCCCGCTCGACCCGCACCAGATCGTCCGGGACCGGTTCCAGTTCGAGGAGAGGATTGCCCGTGGCCACGACGTTGACGATAGGGGAGCCGCGGCCGCTTCACCCAACCGGACCGGTCGAATGTGGACGACCGATCCCGACGGGCAACACGCCATCCCGGTGGTCGACCCGGTCCGGTCGGGGCTTCGGGCGCGGCCGGAACCCGGTGGGGAAATGAACCGTCCGGCCCGGGCGTCGAAACGCCCGACCCAGGGTTATGCTGGCAGGCACGAAATCCCCGCTGTCGGGAGGCACCCCTTGTTCGAACGGTTTACAGATCGGGCCCGCCGAGTTGTTGTCTTGGCACAGGAAGAAGCGCGCCTGCTCAATC
>JBBQHT010000179.1:0-10346 GCA_038324235.1 Acidimicrobiales bacterium | reverse complement strand
GGACCACGAGCAAGGGACTGAACGCATGTGTGCTCGTCGGGACGACCGCCACCGAGCTCGGTCCGATCCCGGCGTAGGTCGTGGACCAGATGCTCGTCGCGGTGGCCACGAGACCTGACGGATTGGCGGCGAGGCCGGCCTCATAGCTCGACGTGTCACTCGCCGTCATCTCGGCCGAGACCCACGCCGGATCGTCGCCGAGACCAGCCGGCCCGCCGGTGACCGACACCGGTGTCGCCGTCGCATCGTTGAACGGCACCGTGTCGACGCCCGCGTAGCTGACATGAGCGGTCACGACCGGCGTGCCGCAGTCGGCCCGGCTGTCGGCCCGGAGCGTCACCGAGAGCGTCGCCGAGGCGCCCGCCGCGAGGCTGGGGAGCGTCCAGGTGCCGGCGCTGAACGAGCCGACCGTCGCCGATGTGCCCTGCAGCGTGAGCCCTGCGGGGATCGTGACGGCGACCGTCACGTTCGGGGCGTCAGCGGAACCGACGTTGCGCACCACCTCGTCGAGCACGGTGTCGCCGCCCTGGTCGATCGACGGCGGTGACGCCGTGGCCGTGAGGGCGAGGTCGGTGACGAACCCGGTGCCGATGGTGGAGTAGCTCCCGGTGAACGCGCCGGCCGTCGCCAGCACGACCGAGGTCGGACCGACACCGACGGCGTGGCCCGCAGTCGCCTCCCCGGCGGCGACGAGCGTCGTGCCCAGCACATCGATGCCCGCGATGCGAGCGCCCTCGCCGGAGATCCAGTCGGTGTGTCCAGCGCTGTCGTAGGACACCAACGCGCCCGGCTCGTCGATGGCCACCTGGTCCGGTGGCACACCGATGACCGGCGCGCCACCCGTGAGGTTCTGCAGGCCGACGAGCACGTGCCCATCGCTCGCGAACCGGGGCCGGGTCCAGGTGGTGTTGTTCACGACCGCACCGGTCTGCCACTGCTGGACCCCGGCCGCATCGAGCATCGTGAGCGAGCCGGAACCCTCTGCGGCCGTCTCGCCGTTGGGTCCGGCGGCCACCTGCCAATTGGCGGTGTCGATCGACCATTGGCGTGACCCGGTGGACGAGTACAGGGAAACGGCGCCGCTGTAGAAGCCGTAGAGCGGCGGCGGACCATCGCCGAAGGACAGGTTGGCCCCACTCGCCCCGTGGTGGATCAGACCGGTGCCGTCGATGGCGACAGACGAGTACTGCACGAAGTAGGGCGCGGCGTACGTCTTGGTCCACAGCGCCGTCCCGGTGCTGTCGAGCGCAGATACGTACCCTCCGTTGCCCGAGAGCGCGCTGGGCGACGGCGTCGACGGGTACGTGGTCGTCGACGTCGCGCCACCGGTGAGCGCGATCCTTCCGCCATCGGACGCGACCGCGACGTCGGCGACGTAGAGATCCGCGTACGTCTTGGCCCACGCCACCTGCCCGTCGGGCGTGAGCTTCACGACGTAGCCCGTGGCGGTGTTGTTGGCGCCCACGAACCGGATGGGCCCTGACACCGGCACGAACGACAGCACAGCGATCGTGTAGCCCGCGAGGAGCACCGACCCGTCCGCGGCCGCGGCGAGGTGCATCGCCTGGATCGTCGAGTCGTTGCGCGAGTAGCCGATCTTCATCGCCCAGAGGGCCGCGCCGCTCGCCGACCGCTTCTCGAGGAAGAAGCCGTTGCTGGCCGTGAGCGTGGTGATCGGACCGCTCGTGCCGCCGAAATCGACGGTCCCGGCCAACAGGCCGGTCGTGTAGACGTCGCCGGTGGCGGCGGCGATGGCCGTTCCAGTGGACACCGCCTGGTTGGCCGAACCCGTGCCGTCGTCGACCGACGCCCATTGCAGGGGTGGGCCGGCGAGCAGCGCGCCGGCGGGGGCCGAGCCGGTCACGACCAGCGTGGCGAGCAGCGCCAGGCCGGCCAGCACGGACAGGATCGACCGCCGGGCGCGTCGTCGATCCGATGCCACCACTCGCACCCCGCCGCTGCCTGCGACGCGCGCTTCGTTCCCTGACCGCATGCCCTGACCCCCCGTTGCACAACGAATGAGGACCGGCGCGCAGTACCGGGCAACCCACGGAAGATACCAGGCCGGGCGACGGATCGCCCGGCCTGGTGGCGCTCATCCCCTCATGACCGAGCGGCGTCGGTGCGACGTTTCGCTCACGGCGTGTCGGGGGCGCACAGATGGGTGTTGGCCGTGCCGTACCACTCGGGGCTGGTCGAGGTTGCAGTGCCCGAGTTGGTGACGTTGTTGCGGCTGACCCTGGCCGTGACCTTGACCGCCATCGTCCGCTCGCCGGTGCAGCTGTCCTCGAGGTGCGCGCCGAGGAGCGAGGCGTTGAACGTCTTGGTCAGCACCGACTCGCCCGCGGCCGGGGACTGGTACGTGACCGCCCCGCTGTTGGCGTCCCGCACGGTCCAGACCACGTTGTACCCGCCGCTGCCGGGGAACCCTTGCGGGTTGATCGTCACCGTGAACTTCGTGGGCTTGGCATCGAGGGCCGCTGTCCACGTCGTGGACGACGTCACCTTCGCCGGGTTGGGATCCACGTTGAGGAACACGCCGAGGTGGCCACCGCCGACGGTCGCCAACGTGAGGTGGCTGATGACCATCCCGGGCTGGCCGGAGTTGGCGAGGAAGGTCGACAGGTCCGGGATCTCGACGCCCTGCAGGATCCTCGCGACCGTGTCCGGCACGGTCTGGGCCACCTGGTCCAGTGTGGCCTGCAGCGACAGCGCGGTGGGTTCGGGCAACGTGTTGATCGACGGATCCAGGTGCAGGAACCGCAGCCGCACCGCGACCCCTGAGCCCCCGAGCGGGACGAGGTGGTTGGTCGTGACGTCGATCTGGGCGTCGGCCCCCACGGCCACGTCGGCCGAGACCGAGAAGGGCACCGAGGTGCGGGTCACCAGCAGCGAGGGGGCCAGGAAGCGGACGGGCCCGTTGAGCGGCCAGCCCGCGGGCGCGGTCGGCAGGTACAGCGGCGGGACCGACGGGCGGATCCGCACGTGCGAGGCGCCGTTGCCCTGTGCATCGGCGGCCACGTCGAAGTCGATGTCGAGCAGGCCGGTGCCGTCGGCCGTGCCGGCGGTCAACGCCCGGCTCAGCTGGTTGACGGTCGCGCCGTTGACGATCAGCCCGAGGTCGAAGTCCGTGACGGGCGGGGTACCAGGATTCAAGACCAGGGTGCCGGGGTCGATGCGGTTGAGCCCGCCGATCCCGGTGACGGCGGTGGCCCCGGACGCGGTGCCCGTCGACGCGGTGCCCGACGTGCCCGTCGACGCAGTCCCCGTCGACGCGGTGCCCGTCGACGCAGTCCCCGTCGCCGCCGTGCCCGTGATCGCGGGGGCGGAGATCGAGCCGGTCGAGGCCGTCGCCAGGGGACCCGTGACCCCGGCGGTCCGGGTAGCGCTCGTCACGGTGGGCTGCGTCGCGGTCTTCGTGCTCGGTGCCGAGGCGATCGGCGCGGTCGTCGCCCTGGTCGGCACCGTCGTGGCCGTCGTGGTCGGTAGCGTGGTCGGCGGTGGCGGGCTCACCGGTGCCGCCTTCACGGTCCCGGTCGTCGAGACCGTGCCCGTGTACGGGTTGGTGTAGCCAGTGGGCCGGGTGCGCGTGTGCGTCGCCGCCACGACCGAGGACGTCGCGGCCGGACGGTACGAGAACGGGAAGCGCGTGCCACCCAGGTCGGTGACCGCCATGCTGGCCGCCACGTCGACACCCTCGTGCCACACCAGGATCTGCCCACCGGCGTGCCCCGCCGGCGCAGTCGGCACGTACCGCCCTCCGGCGATCCCGAAGCGCGCGCTCGCCCCCAGGTTGGCGATCGGCCCGTGGGCCAGGTCGGCCAGGTCCAGCGGTGACGACACGTTGATCTTGTCGGCGATCTGCTGCTGGACGGCCGCGTTCTGCTCCATGCCGTGCAGGCGCTCCTCCATCTTCTTGGCCAGCCCACTCTGGATGTCGTCGTGGATCTCGTAGCAGTCCATCGGGCCGGGGATCACGGTGTAGAGCGCGAACAGCGTGCCGTCCGCGGTGACGTTCGACGTCGTTGCGCTCGTCGACAGCACAGACACGTGGACGGTCGGGCGCGTGCCGGTGGGATCGATGTCGAGGGTGACCCCGAGATCGAGGCTCACGCTCACCTGCGCGGTGACGGCGCACGAGCCGCTCACGATGCTCACGAACCCGACGGCGCGCGGCTTGAGGGTGAGCTTGGGGAACATCGTCCCGGTGATGTGCAGCTGCAACCGCGACTCGTTGGCGTTGAAGTCGACCACATCGAGGCTCTGCAGGCCGCCGGTGAACGACAGGGAGTCCAACCGGCCGCTGGCCTTGGTCCCGATGGCGACCCCGGGGCTCCAGTCCCACGAGTCGGCGATGTCGCTCGGGGCCTGCGCCGCCACTGCGTCCGCGAGCAGCGGCGGGAGCAGCGGCTTGAGCACGCTCGCCAGGTCGTCGGCGCCGGGATCGCTCGGCCGTTCAGCGATGGCGCTGTCGTCGAGGGCGAGACCCGCGGCCTGGTCCACCACGGCGTTGCGGGCCACGGGGGCCCCGCCCAGGTGCACGTACGCCTCGTCGGCGCCCGTCACCAGCCCGGTCCCGCCACCCGCGAGCGCAGACGTGCCGCGCACCTCGGCGCGCACGGTGAAGCCCGGGGCCGCCATCGTCGGCATGAAGGGGATCCACAGCTGCAGCACGGCTTCGTGCGGGTCGGTCGAACCGGCGTAGTGCGCCAGCGCGGCATCGGTGAGCCCCGGCGTGTCCAGCCCGTAGGTGGTGGTGCCGCCCACGGCATCGATGATCTGCACCCGCGGGGCGATCGTGGCGGGGTGCGCCGGACCGGTGTCGGTCGCGAACGGCGTCAGCGCGTCGTCGGGCGTGTTGGTGCCGACGTGGGCGCACACGAGGAGCTCTTCGCGGTTGTTGGCCATGCGGGTGCGGAGTCGTCCCGCGAACGCCGCGTGCCCTGGACTCGTGGAGGCGAAGGTGTCGTCGGGCTGGGGTTCCTGCACGGTGCCGGAGAACGAGGTCGGCGAGTAGATGTAGCCGGGCGGGATCGCACCGGCGGGACGGGGGAAGCCCGCCGGGGCGCAGTCCGTCGCGTCGGCTCTGATCGGCGCGACGGGCGGCGTCTCCGCACCGGCGCTGACGGCAGCCACCGGGACGGTGGCGGCGAGCGTCGCGGCGACGAGGCCGGTGGCCAGACGGGCGGCGGATCGGCGCCACCGACTCGTTCGGGTCGGCCGTGGTGGTCGGGGTGGTGGCGCGAGGGCGGTGGGGGGCATCGATGTGAGGGGCATCGGGTCTTCCTTGGTCAGGGGACCCGCACGACCTGGGCTCGATCGGATCCGTACTTTACAGACAACATTCTTTGTAAAGTGATAAGTACCAGTGACGGCCCCCGATGTCAACCCTCCGATCCCCCGATCAGACGTGACATGGGACGCATCCGGGACCGCCACGAGGAGGACGGCCGCGCGCCAGACCACACGCGAGGCCCAGGCCCACGGCCTGCGTCCAAAGGGCGCATCGGGACCCGCCGGGCCACGACGCTGGCGCCTGCTCGGCGTTACCGCGGCACCGGCGGCCCGTTGCCGGAGCGGGTCAGCGAGGGTCGCGGAAGAAGGCCGGCGCCAGGTACAGGCGGAACATGGCGCGCTCCTGCACCGGATCCGTCTCGGGCCAGACGAGGAAGGCGTACAGCAGCCGGATGATCCACGAGGCGGCCTGCTCCAGGTCGAACGAGCGGACGAACCCCGTGAGATCGTGGGCGATGGCGGTCGTGATGACGTCGCCGATCGCCGCCTGCATCACCCCCACGAGCATGCCCGCGGCCTCGCGCAGCAGCACCTCCACCGGGATCCGGGACCCGTAGAGGATCGCCTCGATCGCCTCGTCCCCTCGCAGGACCCCGAGCATGAACACGCACGAGTCGGCGACGCCGTCATGGAGCTGATCGACCGTCGTCGCGCCGGCGAAGAAGTCCGACAGGCCCCGGTCGAGCTGCTCGTCGAGCACCCGCAGGAACACCGCCATGATCAACTCGTTGCGCGACCCGAAGTACTTGTAGACCGTGGGTCGGGTGATCGCCGCGGCCTTGGCCACGTCGTCCATGCCGGTCTTGTCCACGCCGAAGCGCCGGACGCAGTCGAGCGCCGCGCTCACGATCCGGCCCCGCGCATCGTCGCTGTTGATCGGCGTGTCGTCGGCCCACCGGATGCGGCCGACCTCGGTCGCGCCCGGTCCACCCCCGGTGGGGCGCCGCGGGTTCCGCGACCGCGACGTGGGCCGGGTCCGCGGCCGAGGTGGACCGGCGTCGGCCTCTGCAGTCATGGCCGCCATAGTGCCCGAAGATCCGCCGCCGTCCCACTCACGAGGGCCAGCAGTGAGGCGGGCGACCCAGGCGCGGGGCCGTACGGCCCACCGCACCTATCCCCTGCGTGTGGGGTTCGGGACTGGCGGAGCCGGCAGCCCTCAAGCCCCGGCTCGCGACGGACGAACCCCTCATCAGTGAGACGCCCACGGCCGCGCGTGCTGTCGGCCCTCACCGCGTCAGCCAGCCGCCAGTGCCGACAGAACCGGCGCTCGCCCGTCGGATCACGCATCTGAGCAACCACCCAGACGAACGGAGCACCCAGGTCGTGCACGACAGCCTCGAGCAGCAGGGCATCAACCTCCGGCCGGCGAAGTCGGTCGAGGAGCTGGGGCTCCCACCCGGGCTCGTCGACGATCTGGTGCTGCGCCAGGCCCTGGCCGAGGGCCGCACGTCGACCCTGCGCCTCAGCCGCAAGCTGGCGCTGAGCCCGCTGCTCATCACCGCGGTCGTCGAGCACCTGCGTGAGCTGCGCTACCTCGAGGTGCAGGGCCTCGAGGGCCGCGACTACCTGCTGGCGCTGACCGAGGCCGGCCGCCACAACGCCACCGACCGGCTGCAGATGTGTCGGTACACCGGTCCGGCGCCGGTGCCGCTCGACCTCTACGCCGAGGTGGTGCGCCGCCAGCACGCCTCCCCCGTCGTCGACATCGAGTCACTACGGGCGTCCTTCGGCGACCTCGTCATCAACGACGATCTGTTGTGGGAGCTCGGGCCGGCCTCGATCGCGGGTGGTGCCATGTTCCTGTACGGCCCGCCGGGGACCGGCAAGTCGTGCATCGCCGAACGGTTGCTGCGGATCCACCACGACCAGGTGCTCGTGCCGCACGCGGTCGAGGTCGACGGCCAGATCATCTCGGTCTTCGACCCGGTGGTCCATCGGCCCGCCGCGATCCAACCGCCCACCCTCGACCCTCGCTGGATGCTGTGCGCGCGGCCGTGCATCATCGTGGGTGGCGAGCTCGTGGGCAGCATGCTCGACCTCGCGTTCCAGGCCGACAGCGGGCTGTACCTGGCCCCGCTGCAGATGCAGGCGAACAACGGGATCCTGGTGATCGACGACTTCGGCCGCCAGGCGCTCACTCCTGAGCAGTTGCTGAACCGCTGGATCGTCCCGCTCGATCGCCAGATCGACTACCTGTCACTCGATTACGGCCTGAAGTTCGAGGTGCCCTTCGACGCGAAGATCGTGTTCTCGACCAACTTCAACCCGGAGGTCCTCGGCGACGAGGCGTTCTTCCGGCGCATCCAGAGCAAGATCCTGATCCCCACGATCGACGACGCCCAGTTCGACGAGGTGCTGCGGCGCGTGGCGAGCGCCATGGAGGTCGAGGTGCAGCCCGAAGCGTTCGAGCACCTGCGGTGGGTGAGCCGCAACCAGGGTGACGGCGACCTCCGCCCGTACCTACCCGGTGCGGTGCTCAAGATCCTCATCTCCATCTGTGCGTTCGCGGATCTGCCCCGCGTGCTCGACGAGGCGATGATCGACCGCATCGCCAACATCTACTTCACCCACGCCAACCGCACGAAGGCCCAGATCAAGAAGGCCAAGAAGGCGAAGAAGAACCGCGAGCAGGCCCGCCAGGCGCGGCTGACGATCGCCGTCGACGCCGACCCCGACGGCGCCGGGAGTGACGGCTCGGGCCCGGAGGCGTCGAAGGACCCGATGGTCGAGCCGCTCGAGATCACGGCCGCGGCGACGATCGGAGCGCCGCGCCCGCCGCTGCGTTCCGTGGCGGTCGCGACGTTCGACCCCGTCCCCGCCAGCGACGCCACCCCCGAACCGACACCGGTGATCGCCGGCCCGTCGTGGGCCATACCCGGCGCCAGTGACGAGGCCCGTCCCGCGCAGGTGAACCACCGGGATCCGATCGCGGTCTGATCCGAACGCAGTCTGATCCGAACGCGGTCCGATCCGAACGCGGTCCGATCCGATCGCGGTCTGATCCGATCGCCGTCTGATCGGGTCGCAGTTTGATCGGGTCGCGCCGCGGTCGATCCGGGTGCCGAGTCCCATCGGGCCGCCGAGTCCGGCGCCGCACGTGCGGCGGTAGCCTCCGGCCATGGATCTCGGCTTCGCGGTACCCATCTCCGGCTCCTGGGCCACACCGCAGAACACAGCGGCGCTGGCGCGGCGGGCGGAGCAGCTCGGCTACACGTCGTTGTGGACCTTCCAACGCCTGCTCTCGCCCGTCGACGACACGGACAACCCGGTGCTCCCGCCGCAGTACCGCAGCGTGCACGACCCGCTGGCCGTGCTGGCGTTCCTCGCGGGCCAGACCACCACCGCTCGCCTCGGCGTCGCCGTGGTGAACCTGCCGTACTACTCGCCGATCCTGCTGGCCAAGATGCTCACCACGATCGATCACCTGTCCGGCGGTCGGGTCGACGCCGGCCTCGGCATCGGGTGGTCGCCCGACGAGTTCGCGGCGGTCGGGACCCCTCTCGAGCAACGCGGCGCGCGGGCCGAGGACTTCCTCGGCGCGCTCCGCGCGATCTGGACAGATGACGTCGTGGACTACGAGGGGGACTTCTACCGCGTGCCTCGCTCGCGGGTGGACCCAAAGCCCGTGCAGGCGCCGCATCCTCCGGTGCTGCTCGGCGGTGCGGCGCCCGCGGCGTTGCGACGCGCCGGCCGATTGGCATCGGGGTGGATCAGCAGCAGCCAGGCCGACCTGTCCCGCATCGACGAATCGATCGCGATCGTGCAGACCGCCGCCGAGCAGGCCGGCCGTGATCCCGCGCCCCTGCGCTTCATCTGCCGCGGCGTCGTCAAGGTGCGCGACGACGAGCGCGGCCCGCTCACCGGTTCGCTCGACGACATCCGCGGCGACCTGGCGGACCTCGCGGCCAAGGGCATCACCGAGACGTTCATCGACCTCAACTTCGACCCGCAGATCGGCTCGCCCGACGCCGATCCCGTCGAGTCCATGAGCCGCGCGCACGAGATCCTCGAGGCGCTCGCTCCCCGCTGACCCACTCACCGATCGAGCGAGACGGGGCCATCGCGCTGGCGCGATGACGACGCACTGCTACCTTCGCAACCGGTGTGTTCCGGCGCGGCGCACGTGCCGCTGGCGAAGGGTGACGGTGATGAAGCAGGGTGGAGTCGTGGACAGCCGGCGGTCGAGGACACGCGGGTACGGCGCAGTCGTGGTGGTGGCCGCCGTCGTGATCGCGTTGACGGGCTGCCAGAACTGGACCCAATACATGGGCAACGCCTCGCTCAACGGCAACGCGGCCGGCGAGACGACGATCGGTCCGGGCAACGTGTCCTCGTTGCACGAGCTATGGACGATGCCGATGTCGAGCGCGCTCAACCGCACCGGCGTCACGGCCAAGGACGGCCTCGTGTACGCCGCCTCGGCCAACGGGCTGTCGACGTTCAGCCTCGGATCCACGAACTGCGCGGGGACCCCCGTTGTCTGCCAACCGTTGTGGACCGCGCCCGCCGCGCCCGGGGCTTCAGGCGCCGGCATGTCGCAGCCGCTCGTGGGTCAGGGCACGGTGTTTCAGTCGTCATCCGGCATCAACTCGGCGGGTGACCTTCGAGCGTTCGATGCGAAGGGCATCGAGGGGTGCTCCGGAGCACCCACCGTGTGCCAGCCCCTCTGGAGCGCCGCCGTGGTGTCCGAGACGGGCCCGAACCTGGACCGCGGCCACCTGTTCGTCATCGACGTGCACACCCAGCGCCTCGAGGCGTTCGATGCCCGGGGTGTCGTCGGCTGCACGGGTGTGCCCCGCGTGTGCCAACCCGAGTGGACGGCGCCGGTGGGCTCGGCCTCGGCCACCCCCGCCGTCGCGCATGGCAAGGTGTACGTCACCACTCGCACCGGCACCCAGACCATGTCGGTGTTCGACGAGGCCGGCACGACCAATTGCTCGGGGAACCCGACCGTCTGCCAGCCGTTGTTCACCGCCGCGCTACCGAGCGCTGCGGGCTTCACCGACAGCTCGGTCGACGTGAGCGGTGGCGTCGCCTACGTCGACGCCACC
>JBBQHT010000178.1:0-10368 GCA_038324235.1 Acidimicrobiales bacterium | reverse complement strand
GAGCGCCGGCCGGGCCGATCTCGTGGCCTGGTTGGACTCACGCAGCGGTCACGAGCGCCTGGCCATGACGCGCGGCGTCAGCCCCAGAGGACGGGGAGGCTGGTCGGCGACCGGAACTGCTCACCGTGGATGTGCACGTCGTCGACGGTGGCCCGCTCGGGATCGAGGCGCAGACCCGGCAGGCGATCGAACACCACGTTGAGCGCCGAGCGCATCTCCATGCGGGCGAGGTGCATGCCGAGGCACATGTGCACGCCGGTCGCGAACGAGATGTGGGGCTTGGGGGTGCGGAAGAGGTCGAACGTCTCGGCGTCGTCCCACCGCGCCTCGTCGTGGTTGGCCGAGCCGATCATGGGCACGATCTGCGTGCCGGCCTTCACCTCGACATCACCGAAGGAGGTGTCGACGAGCGCGCGCCGTGAGGTGATGAGCAGCGGGGTCTCCCAGCGGATCGCCTCTTCGATGGCGGCCGGGATGAGCGAGCGATCGTCCCGCACGGCGGCGAGTTGATCGGGGTGGGTCAGCAGCGCGTAGAGCAGGTTGCCCGTGGCGCGGTAGGTCGTCTCGGCGCCGGCAGGGAGCAGGAGGCGCAGGAACGAGAAGATCTCCTCGTCGTCGAGCATCTCGCCGTCGACCTCGGTCGTGACGAGGTCGCTGATCACGTCGTCGCCGGGATGCGCGCGGCGGGCATCCACGATGCCCTGGAGGTACTCGCGCATGGCCACCGATGCGGCGATCCCCCGCTCGGGGTTGTCGGCGATCTGCACGATGGCGATGGCGTGGCCGTGGAACTCGTCGTGCTCCTCGGGTGGGATGCCCAGGATCTTGGCGATGACCTGCACCGGGTAGCGGAACGTGAGCTCGCGGACGAGCTCGGCGTGGCCGCGGTCCACGAACGCATCGATGAGCTCGTTGATGGCCGACTCGACGTAGTCGGTCTCCCAGTGGGCGAGGCTCTTCTGGCGGAACGCCTGGCTCACGAGGTTGCGGTGGCGCTTGTGCTCGGGTTCGTCGAGGCCGACCATGACGTAGGGCCCCATGATCGGCGACATCAGCTCGCGGATCGGTGCCGACGAGAACGTCTCGTTGTCCCGGAACATGCGGTCGACATCGGCGAAGGTGTAGAGCGCCACCGCGTCAAGCAGCTCGAAGGTCTCCATGTCGAAGACCTGCGTGACCCCGACGGGCTGCTCGCGGCGCCGGCGCGCGAACTCGGGGTACGGATCGCGGACCTCGCTCCCCATGAACTGGCCCATCGGGTCGAAGTCGGTCTCGTCGGCCATCGTCATCGTCATCCCCGATCCCCGCCGAGATCCCCCCTCGACCGTGGGGCGGCAGTGTAGCGCTGGCCCCGCGAGCGGCTGCCGGGTGTGGACTGCCCGAACCGTGGCGGCGCTCTACACGCTCGCCGACGCCCGCTCCCGGTCGAGATCGGGGGTTGAGCTCCCGCCCGGTGACGCGCCACCACGAACTGGAGCCGCTGTCGATTTTCTCGGCGGCGCCCCTTAGAGTCTCGGCCGTAGGTGGGGACCGCCCTTCGGGCCCCGTTGACGCGCACACCGGGCCAGGGTGCGACAACCAAGAAGGCGATGATGGGCGACACCCAGGACCAACCGCGCGACGTCGGCTACGACGAGTTCTCCCTCCTGCCCGACAACGCGTCGGAGGCGGGCCTGCCGTTCGACCCCGCCGATCCGCCGCGGGTGCGGCGCACCTGGGTCGACACGCCGTCGGGGCACGCGATCAGCGCACTGGTGTGGGGCGACGAGCCCGCCGAGCTGGTGCTGCTGCACGGCGGCGCGCAGAACGCGCACACGTGGGACACCGTCGCCCTGGCGCTCGGCCGCCCGCTGGTCGCCATCGACCTCCCCGGCCACGGGCACTCGGCCTGGCGCGGCGGCGGGGACTACCGCCCCCAGTCGATGGCCGGCGACGTCGCGGCCGCCATCGACCAGCTCGCCCCCGCCACCGGCACGCTCGCGGGGATGTCGCTCGGGGGGCTGACCGCCCTCGCCACGCTGGCCAGCCGGCCCGACCTCGCCGAGCGCCTCGTCCTCGTCGACATCACGCCGGGCGTCAACCAGGAGAAGGCCGCGCCGATCATCGCGTTCGTCGGTGGCCCCGAGTCCTTCGAGTCCTTCGACGCGTTGCTGGAGCGCACGATGGCCTACAACCCGACGCGGTCGCGTTCCTCGCTCGTGCGGGGCCTCATGCACAACGCGCACGAGCAGGCCGACGGCACCTGGACCTGGCGCTACGACCGGCCGACGGCGTCGCGCTACGAAGACATCGAAGGCCGCTTCTCGGATCTGTGGGAGGCGGTGTCGGCCATCGAGGCGCCGGTCCTGCTGGTGCAAGGCGGCCTGTCGGGGGTGGTCGACGACGACGACATCGCCGAGTTCTCGCGCCGCCAACCCACGGCCGAGGTCGTCGTCGTGGAAGAGGCGGGCCACAGCGTCCAGGGCGACCGCCCGCTCGAGTTGGCGACCCTGCTCGTCGAGTTCGCCGCGCCTGCATAGGCCGCAGGCCCCGTCAGCCCGGCTGGTCCTGGGTGTCGTCTTCGCTGTCGGTCGGGGTGCCGTCGCTCGTGGTCGACGGCGGCGCCGTGTCCTGGGGGGCGACGAGCGTGGTCGTCGTGGTGTCGGCAGCGAAGTCCACGCCCCCGTTGCAGTCGTTGAGGCCGAGCGCCGCGGCCTGCGTGTAGGCCTGGGTCGTCACGTCCTCGAGCACGGCTCGCGACGGCGCGGGACCCTGCGCCGGCGCCTTGTCCAGGGCCTCGGCGAAGTTCTGCAGCGCCTCGTCGCGGTGGTCGAGCGTGATGAAGTACTCCGCGACCGCCGACTTCTGCTCGGAAGGCTCGTCCAGCTTGCGCAGGGCGTCCACCTCGTCGCGGGTGCGGGTGGCGGTCAGCCGGAGCCGATCTCCGGGCAGCGGGCTCTGGGGCGGGGGGTCGCTGTCGGCGTTGGTCTGGGCCTGCCGGCAGATGGCATCGGCCTTGCTGACCCACTCGTCGATCGACTGGGTGTGGCTGCACGCCGCCGCGATCGCGAGCGGCACGCAGGCGACGAGGGTCAGAGCGAGAAGCCGGCGGCGCACGGGCGATGACCTTACCGGAGGGCTCGTCGGCTCCCATGGCAGGTGCCACTGCGTTGACGGGTGGCTGCGCCGGCGCCCGTGGTCAGCTCCCGATGAGGGCCCGGAAGCGTGCGTAGCGGGCCGCGGTCGGCGCCACCCACGCCGGATCGGGCTCGACGCGGTGGCTCGTTCGGGCCCAGCGTGACGCGCCGCTCGCATCAGGCTCCAACCCGGCGGTGACCCGCGCCAGGTAGGCCGCGCCGAGCGCGGCCCCTTCGGGCACCGCGACGACATCGACGGGGAGACCGGTCGCATCGGCGATCGCCGCGACCCAGGGACGCACCCGCACCCCGCCGCCGGTCGCGACGATGCGCCGGGGCACGCAACCCGCGCCCTCGATCGCGAGGTCGACGTGGTGGCGCACGACGAAGCCCGACGCCTCGTACGCGGCCCGGGCGATCGCCGCCGGACCATGGGTGAGATCAAGATCGTGCAGGACGGCGCGGCGGGCGGGGTCGTGCCACGGGGTGCGCTCACCCCGCACGTAGGGCTCCCACACCGGGACCCGCGCCGGATCGAGGCTCTCGGTCGCGCCGTCGACGGGGGCGCCGGACGCGGTCGGGCCCAGCAGGCCGAGCGCCCAGTTGGTGAACAGGCCACCGGCGTTGGAGGCGCCGCCCATCAGGGTCTGTCCCGGGGCGGTGTGGGGCACGGTCCACACCCCGGGCACCTCGACCCACGCCGGGATCACCGTCCAGATGATCAAGGTGGTGCCCAGGATCACGAGCACATCGCCGGCGTCGTCGGCCCCGGCGACCAGTTGCTCGGCGAAGGCGTCGATGGTGCCGGCCCCCATCAGCGCGCCGTCCGCGGTGTGGCCGATCGGGGTGCTGCCAGGCACGATGGTCGGGAACTGCTCGGGTCGCGCCCCGATCGACGCGACGACCTCGGCGTCCCAGCCGGTGTAGTCGAACAACGGGAGCGTGGTCATCGCGGTGACCGTGTCGAGGGCCGGCACGCCGCACAGCGCGTGGTTCGCGACGGTCTGGGCCGGCCAGAACCCCGTCGCGTCCGGTGCCTCCGCCGCGAGCCAGCGGGCGTAGCCGAGGAGCTCACCGTTCTCCGACGGGTTCTGCCCCGTCGGGACCCCGCCACGAGCATCGCCGTAGAGCAACCCGGCGGTGACGGCCCGACCGTCGGCATCGACCGCGCCGAGCGAGGGCACCATCGCCGCGACGTCGACCGCCGCCACGGTCGCGTCGGTCAGCTCGCCCCGGTTGACCGCCGCGGCCAGCTCCTCGCGGATCAGCCGGTAGGCCTCGATCACGTTGGCCCGCCACGCCCGATCGATGTCGTGCTCCATCTGATCAGGCGCCGGCGAGGCCATCCCGTGCACGACCCGGGCCCGGGCCAGGACCCGGCCCGACGCGTCCGCCGCGACCGCCTTGACCGAGGTCGTCCCGATGTCGATCCCGACAGTGATGCCGGTCCCGGTGGTGTGCTCCTGCCCGTCGTGATCCACGCCGACCCTCCCTCTGCCACCACGAGCCCGGAGGCCGCGAGCCCCACACCGCGCCCGAACCCCGGGCCGGCACGACCCGTCCCCCAGCCGCGTCCCGGTCTGACGTCGGCGTCACAGTCGGACACTATCGTGGCGCTGCCGGGTCGTCCGCGTTGCCTGCCCTTCGATACCGACCCAACCGGAGGAACGATGCCGACGTACCAGGGGAACCTCGGACCGCAGCCACGTGACCCCGGCCAGCCCTTCTGGGATCCCGCGGCGCAGACCATGCCGCGCGAGCAGGTGGCCGACCTGCAGCTGACCCGCCTGCGCGCCCTCGTGCAACGCGCGCTCGAGACCCCCGTGCCGCTGTTCGCCCGCAAGCTGGCCGAGGCCGGCATCACCTCACCCCACGACATCACGACGCTCGCCGACATCAACCAGATCCCGACGACGGTCAAGCAGGACCTGCGCGACAGCGAGGCTGCGGCGCCGCCGTTCGGGGACTACCGGTTCGCCGACCCGAGGGACTGCGTGCGCATCGGGCAGTCGACGGGAACGACGGGCACCCCGACGCTTGCGCTGTTCACCCGCAAGGACATCTGGATCGAGTACGAGTCCGCCGCGCGGGTCTGGTGGCGCAACGGCTGGCGCCCCGGCGACATCGTCACGCACGCGCACCCGGCGTACCTCTACGGCGGTGGCGCCATGCTCTCGGGCAGCATCGAGTACTTCGGGGCGATGAACCTGTGGGTCCCACCGCCCGACACCGACGAGCTCGCGGCGCAGGGCATCGAGATGTGGCGCCGCGTGCATCCGAACGTGTCGATGGTGGCCTTCTCGTTGGGGCGCTTCAACGAGGTCGCGGCCAAGCTCGGCTACGACGGCACCGGCCTGCCCGACTTCGAGCTCCGCGGGGTGGGCGACAAGGGCCTGCCGATGATGACCGCCGGGCTCGAGTGCTACGCGTATTCGTCCGGGCCGTGCGGGGAGGCGCCGGGCGGGCACATCCACGAGGACTTCGCGATCATCCAGGCGATCGACCCGAAGACGGGACGGGAGGTCGGTGACGACGAGTGGGGCAACCTCGTGGTCACCACCCTCGATCGCGACAACGGCCTGTTGCGCTACGACCTCGAAGAGGCCGCCGCCATCAGCCGCGCGCCGTGCCCGTGCGGCGAGACGACCGTCCGGGGCTTCTGGGGCGGCCGCTTCAAGGACTTCCTGGACGTGCAGGGCCGCTACTTCCAGGTGGGCGAGGTCGAGCGGGCGCTGCGCTCGCTCGGCGAGCAGCTCACCAAGCCCAGCTTGGAGTACGAGGTCGTGAAGCCGATCGATCCGGCCCTGCCGCTCACCGTGCGGGTCGAGCACGTCGAGGGCGACAGCATGGACCTGGCGGTCCGGGCCACCGCGGCGATACGCGAGCAGGTGGGCATCGACGCCACGGTCGAGATCGTGGCGCGTGACTCGTTGGCGCGCAGCGGCTACAAGGCGACCCGCCTCGTCGAGTCCTAGCCGTGTGACACCCACGCGCGAGTGCGCCCCACGGAGACCGTGGGGCGCACTGGTGGTTCTCGCCAGATCGGTGGCCGCGTTGCCGGGTGACGGCAGCGAGTGGACCGGGTGACGAACGCGCTACTTCACGAACTTGATCGAGAACGGGTAGCGGTACGCCTGGCCCTTGCTGGCGGCTTGGCCACCCAGGAACCCGATGATCACGCCGCCGAGGTAGATGATCGGCAGCAGGACGAACCCGATGATCACGATCGCCAGGAAGCTGGACACGATGAGCGCGATGAGCACCGTGAGCTGGAAGTTGAGCGCCTCGGCGGCCTGATCCTTCACGAACGCATCGCGCTGGCCCTGGCCCATGTAGATGATGAGGGGGCCGACCCAGCCGAGGTAGCACGTGAGGAGCAGGAAGCCCGCACCCAGGTAGTGGGCCATCGCGGCACTCGAGGTGGCCGAGGCGCCGGCATCGACGGGGGCACCCGGCACCGGGGCGGGCGCGCCGCCCGCCTGCTGGAACTGGCCCCACTGCGTGCCGTCCCACCAGCGCAACTGGCCGTTGGTGGGATCCGGGTACCAGCCGGGTTGGGTCTGGCCGCCGCCGGTGGCTGCGCCCTGATCAGTGCTGTCCGCGTTGCTCATGTGGCCCTCCAGGGGCAGGCCGTTCGTCGATCGAACGTTGTGATCGCCCGAGAACCTACCGGTTCAGCCGGGCTCGGTCGAGACTTCGCGGTTGTCGGTTGGGTCACACCACCCGACGGCGCGGTCGCGCCCGGGGGTTCCCGCCCCGCCGCCGACGGGCGCATCACACCGCGCCCTTCACGAAACGGATGTTGACCGGGTACCGCCACCACTCTCCCTGATTGGCCTTCACGGCGCCCATGATCGCGAAGACGATGTGGCCCACCGCGACGATGAGCAGCAACGGGAAGACCACCAGGAAGCCGATGCCGAGCGTGACCAGGCCGATCACGAAGCCGCCGAGGAACACCGTCAGGTACGTCAGCTGGAAGTTCAGCGACTCCGAGGCGTGGTGGCGCACGAACGCATCGTCCTTCCCGGCCGTCAGGTAGATGACCAGCGGCACGATGAACCCGCCGACGAACGCGCCGAGATGCGCCAGCATCGCCAGGGTCCGCCCGTCGCTCCGCCCCGGCGCGCCATAGCCCGGCGCTCCATACGCTGCGCCGTAGCCCGGTGCCCCATACGGGGCGCCGTAGCCCGGGGCAAAGCCAGCGGCGTACCCGGTCCCGCGGCTCGGCGGGTAGGCGTTGGCGTACGGCGCGCCGGTCGATGCCGGTGGGTTCGGGGGCGGGGGCCGGTCGTCCCAGCGCTGCCCGTTCCACCAGCGCACATACCCGTCGTCGTCGCGATACCAGCCGGGTGCCGGAAGCGCGCCCACGGTCGGATCTGCCATCCGGCCAGCGTAGAACGGCCCGGCGCCGGGCGGGGCCGATCCGCGCGGACGGCTGCGCGGATCCGGCCCCGCGCCCACCGACCTTGCGGCGCGCCCACCGGCGCGACCGCCGGGGCTCGACCAGCTCGAGCCAACGGATGACACGAGTGTCAGGAACCCGATACTCTCCGTCGGCCGCAGCACGCACGGGGGAATCCATGGGCACGCTCGAGGGAAAGCACGCGATCGTCACGGGCGCCGGCCGGGGCATCGGGCGAGCGGAGGCGCGGCTCCTCGCCGCCGAAGGCGCGGCGGTCGTCGTCAACGACGTCGACGCGGATGCCGCCCGCGAGGTCGTGGACGAGATCACCGCAGCCGGCGGCACGGCGCTCGCGCACACGGCCGATGTCGCCACGTGGGAGGGCGCTCAGAGCGCGATCGATCTCGTGGTCGGCGAGCTGGGCTCGCTCGACATCCTGGTGAACAACGCCGGGATCCTGCGCGACGGCATGAGCTTCTCGCTGGCCGAGGCGGACTGGGACGACGTGCTCCGCGTCCACCTGAAGGGCCACTTCAACTGCGCGCACTTCGCCGGTGCGCACTGGCGCGAGCGAGCCAAGAACGGCGAGGAGGGCGTCGCCGGTCGCATCGTCAACACGGCATCCGAGTCCGGCCTCTACGGCCTGGCGGGCCAGATCAACTACGCCGCGGCCAAGGCGGGGATCGCGTCGATGACCGTGGTGCTCGGCCGCGAGCTCAAGAAGTACGGCGTCACCGTGAACGCGATCGCGCCGCGGGCGCGCACCCGCATGACCGAGACGGTCCTCGCCGGGCTCGAGGCCGAGGACGGCCAGTTCGACGAGTGGGCCCCGGAGAACATCGCACCGGTCGTGGCGTGGCTGGCCGGTGATGCGGCGGCGGCCATCTCGGGCCAGGTGTTCGTCGTCTTCGCGAACCGGGTGCACCTGATGACCGGGTGGGACCTGCACTCGACGATCGAGACCGACGGGCGCTGGACGATCGACCAGCTGGACGCGCGCCAGACCGAGCTGTTCGGCGAACGGCGCCCCGGCCTGCCCAAGATGGGCTTCGGGTCGTAGCACCGTGGGCGAGCTGCTCGTCGACCAGCTGCGCACGATGGCGCGCCTGCACGGCGACGAGATCGCCTACGACGACCTCGATGGCCGGCGTGCCCTTAGCTTCGACGCCTGGAACCGTGAGTCCAACCAACTCGCCCGCGGCCTCGTCGCCCACGGCATCCACCACGGTGACCGCGTCGCCATCGATCTGCCGAGCTCTCGCATCCTCGACTGGATCACCGCGTACGCCGCGATCCACAAGGCCGGCGCCGTCGCGGTCCCGGTGAACACCCGCCTCAGCTCGCGCGAGCTGCAGACGATCCTGGGCCACGCCGAGATCAGCGGGATGATCACGTGCCACGACCTCGCGGTCGCCCAGAGCCTGACCGACGTGTGGGCCGGGCTGCCCACCCTGGGCTGGATCGCCAGCGTCGACGACCCAGGTGCCGACATGACACCCATCGCCGCCCTGACCGACGGCGACGCGGACGATTTCCAGGTGCCCGTCGACGTGGGTGACCTGGCCGACATCATGTACACCTCCGGCACGACCGGCACGCCCAAAGGCGTCGCCGTGCGCCACCACAACGTGGCCCTGCTGCCCAACCGAGAGGCCCCCTGGACCAACGACTACTGGATCCACGGCTCGCCCCCGTTCACGTTCGCCGGCATCTCGTTCGTCTACAACCCGATGAAGCTCGGGATGGGGGCCATCTTCCAGGCGACCTTCGACGCCGACCGCTGGCTCACCTACGTCGAGGAGCACCGGCCGACCGCCTGCTTCGTGGTGCCGTCCATGGCGCAGCTGCTCATCCACGCTCCCCGCTGGGCGACTGCCGAGCTGAACTCGCTCACGCTCGTGTCGATCGGGAGCGCGCCCCTCGCCCCCGAGACGTTGTTCAAGCTGTGCGACCGCCTCCCCGACGCCGTCGTCACCAACGGGTACGGGATGACCGAGGCCGGGCCGGCGTACTGCGCCATGACCAAGAAGGACGTGCGCACCCGCATCGGCTCGGTGGGTCGGCCGCTGCCGCCCATGGAGGTTCGCATCACCGACCCCGCCACCGGCGAGGACCAACATGCCGGCGACAAGGGCGAGGTCCTGATCCGGGCCCAGGGCCGCCAGCGCGAGTACTACCGGGACACCGACGCGACGGCCCGCACCTGGACCGCCGACGGCTGGTTGCACTCCGGCGACATCGGCTACCTCGACGAGGACGGCTACCTGTACATCGCCGGACGCATGAAGGAGGTCATCATCCGCGGCGGCAACAACGTGTACGCGACCGATGTCGAGTCGGTCCTGTACGAGCACCCCGACGTGCTCGAGGCCGCCGTCATCGGCATCCCCCACGACGTGCTCGGCGAGGACATCGCCGCCTTCGTCGTCCCCCGCGCCGGGGTCACGTTCGACGAGCGCGCGCTCGACACCCTCGACGCCTTCTGCCGCGACCGCCTGGCCGACTACAAGTGCCCCCGCCACTACCGCGTGCTCGACGCCCTGCCCCGCAACGCGACCGGCAAGGTCCTCAAGCGCGACCTCGCGTGGTGATCAGCCCCGCGGACCAGGCGGGTCCCGGACCGGGGAGGGCGCGACCGGCGGGGCCCCGACGGGGACGAGGGGACCGGGGCCGACCGGGGCCGGAGGACCAAGGGCAGCAGGCCCCGTGGCGGTGAAGCTGCGACGGATGCGATCGAGCGGCCCGGGAGCCGGATGCGCGAGGAGCACCTCGTGGAACACCTGGTCGCCCCACGCCTGCCGAGCACGGTCGATCTCGTCACGATCGAAGCACGACGCCGTCGCGAGG
>JBBQHT010000177.1:0-10408 GCA_038324235.1 Acidimicrobiales bacterium | reverse complement strand
CCGCACCGCCGTGTGGGTCACCGAGCGCGCCATCCAGATCCTCGGCGGCTACGGCTACACCCGCGAGTACCCCGTCGAACGCTGGCACCGCGACGCCAAGATCTACGACATCTTCGAAGGCACCGAACAGATCCAGGAGCTCGTCATCAGCAGGGCGATCTCCGGCCTCCGCATCGAGTAGCAGTCTGGCCTCCTCCCGCTTCTGGGCTACGAGGGCGCCCCTCCTCACCACGATGTTCGGCGACGACCGCTTCTCGTCCGGCACCACGGCCGAGCTCGAGCCCCCGACCTTTGACGGCTGACACCCTCTCGACCAGGAGGGGACAGGTCGGTCCACGATCCGAGCTTGCTCGGATCCAGTCGCTATCTGATCGGATAGCCGCCATTCTGATGGGATGGCATCTGAGTCTCACGACGATGTTGGCGAACTGGTGCGGCGACTCCGCCGCGGGAGTGGGTTGAGCCAGCGCGCGTTCGGCGATGCAGCGGGTACGTCCGGGCCGACGGTGGCGGCCTACGAGAGCGGCGCGAAGGAGCCGAGGCTGTCGACGCTCGCGCGAATGGCCGCCTCGACCGGGCACCGACTCGACGTCCGCATCGTGCCAGCAGGTCGGGGGGCCCCACAGCGAGCTCGACGCGAACGGCGCAGCTTGGCGGTGGCCGCTGCGACTGCGGCGGTGATCGAGCGCGACTTCGACCGATCCTGCCGGTTGGCGGAGCGCAACCTGGCTCAGTCCGAAATCGTCGTCGGGGACAACGCGGCCCGTGAACTGATCCGCGAGTGGCGCACGATCCTCGGACGGGGATCGAGAGCGGTCCGGAGCGCATTGCTCGATCCCACCCCGCACGGACATGACCTGCGGCAGATGACACCGTTCGCCGGTCTGCTCAGCGACGCCGAGCGCGTCGCCGCCTTGGCTGCTGCCGACGCGTTCGACGTACTCGCACAGGTGTCATGAGGCGCGTCGATCTCGAGCCGAACGACCTGTGGGTCGCCAAGGCCGTCGCGGGTCGGGAGAAGGGCAAGGACTACTGCCGAGCTCTCGCCCACGCCGGCCTGGTCGACCACGCGACCTGTCTGAGCCGGGCCGGTGCGCTCGAGGAGCCCGAGCGTTCTCGCGCGTTGGCCTGCGCCCGCGCCGCGTTCCGTTGAGCGCTTGCGACGCCGATCCATCCCTACACGTGCGGGTGCTCGGCTGCCGGTGAACGATGTCAACCAATTGGATCGTGCGACGAGGGATCCCGGGCCTTCCCCGGCGATGAGGACCGTCGTTCTCGGCGGCGGCGGTCACGGCCCACAGCGCCGATGGCCAGTAGAGCGCTGGCAGCGATTTCAGGCTGGGTTGGTGGTGGCGCTGCTCCCGCTCGCGCAGGCGGCTCGGCTGGTGTGGTCGAGCTCTGTGCTGGCGTTCTGGTCGCCGAGCAGGACGTCGATGAGCTGGTGAGCGTCGATGCTGGTGAGGCGCCCTCGGAGGCAGTTCTGGGTGGTGTCGTCGAGGTTGTTGCCGTGGGCCGCCTCGGCGGCGAGGTGCGTGGCGATGTCCGCCTGCGCCCCGCAGCGCACCGCGGCGGCTCGGTGGTGCTCGGACCGCTAGAGATCGTCTTCGTCGTCGGTGGGGATGACGCCACCGCCGGCCTCGACTGCCGCTGCCACGACGTGAGCGTCGGCCAGGTGCGCGGAATCGGCGCCGGCGGCGGCCAGGACACCGCCGACGTAGCGGGCGAAGATCCAGTCCGTGTCACGCACGCGGATCCAGGTCTCGCGACTGAGGCAGAAGTCCACGATCTGGTTGTGGCCAGGTCCGCGGTAGAGCTCGGCGAGAAAGCCGGGTAGCGCTACGGTCCCGTGCCAGGAGCAGTGGACCATGCCTGAGTTGACGGGGAGTTGTGATCGTGGACGATCAGCATCCTGAGACGCCGGTGATGCTCGGCGAGTTCGCAGACAACGTTTTGGGCGAAGTAGTCGTTGCGAAGGTTCGAGGGGACGGCATCACCGCCTCAGCGGGCCCGCTTCTACTCCTGGCCTGCATCCTGGCGACGTCGTGCACGTCACCGAGCAACGGCTCGACGGGGACGACCTCGCCGATGCGCTCGAGCACTTCCATGTCCTCGGTCCGCGACCCGAGGCTCTGGCCATTCGCGTCGACCTCCATATGGAACATGCCCATCGGCGGTGAGGCGCAGCTCGTCCCCGCGCACATCGCTGCCTCCGCGCAGATCGGCAACTTTGCCGAGGAGGAGGTGATCGTCCTCGAGCCACACGCGCCGATGGTCGACCTCCTCGAAAGCGACGCCGACTGGAACCCCGCCCGCGATCGGTGCGTGCCGGAACCGGGTCACGTCGTGATCGACCGTGTGCCCATCCCGACCGGGTTCGTGACCGAACCCAAGCTCGGCACCACCGACGACCACGCCGCCACCGTCCTCCGCCCCGACGGCCGCACCCTCCACCAGAGCCAGCCCCTGGTCCGCTGCTCGAATGGGACCGCCACGACCCACTACCGCTTCGACGATGGCGACCTCTATGGCGACGGCGTCGCCGGCGCCCACGGCGGCAGCGGGCTCTCCGCCCTCGGCGGCACCATCCGCCTTGGCGAGCTCGTGCCGCACGGCACGATCCATCACGCCCTGAAGATCGTGATCCAACCCCGCTACTACCACTACGACCGCGCCGAGTCGAGCCCCGGGTTCCGCTGGCCGGCCACCACGGCCGACGGCCACGCCTCACTCACCTACACCGGCCAAGAGCCCGCCCTGGAAATGGGCTCACTGCTGGCGCTACCCCCCGACTTCGATCTCGACGCGCTGAAAACCGAACCGGCCCGGATCATCGCGCGGGCCGCGAAGGACTACGGCATCTACGTCGTCGATTCCGCCGGCTTCGATTCCTATTCACTCGCCATCGAATGGAGGCCTTTCGGCCGGGTGATCGACGAGTTCCAGCGTGAGTGGAGCATGCCGTTCGTGCAGGAAGACCTCTCGCACCCCTGGTCCACCGACCTTGCCGCGATCGTCACCCACCTCGCCGTCGTGGCGAACAACGGACCAGAGGCCCCCGGAGGCGGAGGCAACCCTCGCGTCCCGCTCGCCCCCGCCTTGGCCGCTCCAGGCTGACCCGACTCAACCCGGCCGACTGCGACCTGTTAGGCGACCGAGCCACCGTCGCCCGATCTACCGCACGAGCCGGGCCCGGCCCGCCTCCACGATGCTACTTTTGGACACCATGCGTGATGGGGTGGTGATGTAATGGCCCTCGGCGTCCGAAGCGGGCGACGGCCTCGAGCGCGGTGGATGCTCGTGGTGCCGGTGCTCGTGCTCGCGATGGTTGCCTCGGGATGCCAGCCGCGACCGCGGACGTGGTCGACCTCGTTCCGCTTGAGCAGCGTCGACGCGATACACATCGACCCCTCGACGGGCGACGTGCTGGTGACCGGCGACGACGAGCTCCTCGTGTTCGACCCCGCCGGACGCGCGGTCGCCACGGTCGCGCTGCCCGGCGCATCCGGCATGGCGCAGAGCGGGGATCAGCTCTACGTCACCCAGTGCGCCCAGGCCGCCATCGCGCAGGTCGACCTGCCCTCGCAGAGCGTCGTGCGCACCTTCCCGCTCGGCCGACCCCTGACGCCCAGTGCCTGTCCGCGCGGGATCGCGGCGGTCGGTTCGCTCCTGTGGTTCTTGGCCGCGTCGGACCCGGCCTCTTCCAACACGGCGATGGCGACGCTCGACCCGAGCACTGCCGCCGTGCAGGAGCGCCTCTCGCCGGTCGGTGCCGACATCCTTCAGGCGGTGCCCGGCCGAACCGACGAGATCCTCGCCATCGCGAGTGGCATCGGTGAGACCATCCGGCTGCTGCGGACAACGGTGACGCCGATCCGGACGCTGGCGAGCAGCACCGCGGCCTGCTGCGGCGCGGTCGCGTTCGCGCCCGATGGGCGCGTCTTCTACCCGACCGCGACACAGAGCGGCGGACGCGCCATCGATACCCAGACGCTGCAAGCCGTTGGGCCGGTGTTCCACACCCCGGTCGGGGCAGTGTCGGTCGCGTATACGGCGCGCGCCGGCGGACTGCTCGTCGGCTTCTACGGCGGACCCTATGGCGGTCTCACCGCCTCCTTCGCCGCTTCGGCGGTGACAGCGCAGGCCGATGCGATCGCGGGCGACCAGTCGGCGTCCGACGTCGTGCTGTCGCCCGATGGCCGGCTCGCGTACTACGTGCAGCCGAGCGCGGACGGCGCCGGCCCGGCATCGCTCAACGTGGTGCGTCTCGAACCGACGATCAGCGCCGTCACACCCCACTCGTTCGTGACCGGTGTCCCCGGCCGCCTCGACCTGAGCGGTGACGGCCTCGGCGGTGCCGCCTCGGTCCGCTTGGGGGGCACCCCGCTCGTGTTGGAGCCGGAGCAGTCGTGTGGTCCGGCCGGGTGCGAACCAGTCGCCTCGAGCACCGCCGTCCATGCCGCGTTCCCGCCCTCCACGCCGCCCGGCACCTACCCGCTCGTCGTGCGCACACCACTCGGCGTCGCCGCCACGATGGTGACCGTCCTCGCCAACACCGGCGCATCGCTGACCGGCACCGCCGCCGATGGGGGCGTGCCCGTCTCCGGCATCGAGGCCACGCTCAGCGGGGGCGGCCAACCCGCAGCGACGGTGACCACTGGAACCGATGGCCGCTACCGGTTCGATCGCATCGGGTACGGGGATGCGTACATCCTCGACGTGCACGACCCCGCCCGCCGATACCCCGACCGCCGGATCACGAACCTCACCTTGATCCCCAACACGACCGCCGCCCATGACCTGGCGCTGGCACCCGCGCCGATCGCGGATGGGGTGATCCTGGCACGGGTGGCACTCCCGGCGGAGACCCTTCGACGGGAACTGCTGGACCCGACCACTGGGCACATCTTCGTGTCGGTCGGCGACGGTGTCGTGGTCGTCGACCGCTCCGGTGACGTGATCGGCACCATCGATGGGCTCCCCGGCGCAGACGGTCTCGTTCTCGACGGGACGGCGCTGTACGTCAACGCGCCCGCCGCGCGCCGGATCGTCCGCTTCGACACGTCGTCGTTGCTGCGGACAGGGTCGTGGCCGACCACGGTCGCCACCAACGGAGCGCTCGGCTACGCCGCCGGCCATCTCTGGTTCACGAACGGCCCGGACCAGTTCGTGGGTTGGGCGTCGCTCGATCCCGTTACCGGCGACGTCGCATTGACGGGGATCACGATCGATGAGCCCAACGATCCCACTGGCTATGACAGCCAGTTCGGCAGCGTCCCCGGTGAGCCGAACGAGCTCCTCGTGTTCACCAGCCGCAGCTCGCCGCCATCGATGGCGATCTACGACGCGACCACCTTCCCGCCGCGACTGCTCAACGCCCAGTTGCGTTGGTCCTCGTCGCCCGGGCTTTCACCGGCGGTGTTCTCGCCGACCCCCGGTCTCGTCTTCGACACGAACGGCACCGAGTTCGCGCGGCCATCGCTGCTGCCTACCGGTACCACCTACCCGGTCACGTGTTGCCGCGCGGGAGCGTACAGCCCCGCCCTATCCGGCCTCGTGGCCTTCGGGACGTCGGTGTTCCGCCTCGGGACCAGGACCCCGAGCCACCTTCTCGCGGACGCCCCGATCCCGTTCGGTCTCGCCATCGACCCGGCCGGTGACCGGGTGTTCACCGTTACCGCCCAGGACCAACTCGTCATCACCAGCCTCCGGCCCGAGATCTCGGCGGTGCGCGGAAACGCGCATGCGGTCGTGAACGCGGCCGCAGGCACCGCGGCCGTCGTTGGAACCGGTCTCGGTGCGGCGCTGTCGGCCACCCTCGACGGCACGTCAGTGGCGTTCCAGGCCAGCGACCCGAACAACCTCACGATCACCCACGGCGTGCTGGCCCGCGGCCCGCACCACCTGCAGGTGACCACCCCGTGGGGAACCACCGAACCGTTCACGCTGCAGGCCGCCGACGCGCCGACCGCCCCCCAGATCACCGCCATCGTCCCGGGGCCCGGATCGGTCACCGTGAGCTGGGCCCCACCCATCGACGACGGGGGCGCGCCAGTCTTCGGGTACGAGGCGCTCGCCACGCCAGGCCACCAGTGGTGCATCACGAGCCAGCTCACCTGCGTCGTCACCGGGCTCACCCCAGGCACGCCGTACACGTTCAGGGTGAAGGCCGGCACTGACGCTGGCATCGGCCCGTTCTCCCCGCCCAGCGAAACCACCATCCCTGCGTAGACGGCCTCGACCGAGCGGTCGCGCTGGTGGAGCTCATCCTTCGGCCGACGTGCCCGGAGAGGCGTCGTCGGGCGGAGCAGCGGGCTTCCGCACCTCGTTCAACGCTCGCAGCCTCGCCGCATAAGATCCCTCCATGCTGCACCGGCGCACGGACAGGGCTGCTCGGAGCGGCGAGCTCCCCGTCGCCCCATCGCGAAGGGGTCCAGCTCCATCGAGTCGGGCAAGCCACGCTGCGTGCCCCCACCACAATGCGAGCCCGCGGGGCCTGACCGGCGACCAGAACGGATGACGACCCCCGGCGAGGGCAGGGCCCGGGCGCCAGGCCCGGCCGACTTGGGTCCCGGCGACGCGGTCGTCCTTGCCGACGGTGACGACCCTGCGGCACCGAGCACGACCAGCGAAGTGGCCCCGGACGGCGACGGTGGCACCCGCCGGGCCCATCGGCGGAGCACCACCGTGCTGGTGCTCATCGCGCTGGTGGCACTCGGACTGCGGTTGGCCTACGTCGGCGCGGTGGCCTCGCACCACGACATCGAGTGGGACGCGACCTACTACCACACCGCCGCGAACGCGATCGCCCAAGGACATGGCTACGCGATCACCTGCCCGATCCTCGACCAGTGCACGTACCGCCCGGCGGCGTTCTTCGGTCCGGGCTTCAGCGCCGTGCTCGCCGTCGCATCGGTGCTCGGCTTCGACAGCGTCGGCGCCCACCGGGTCGTGGCTGCGCTTCTCGGGGCGTTGGGGGTGTTCCTGATCGGCCTCCTCGCGCGCCGCGTGGCCGGGGTGCGCGCCAGCTACGTGACGGCGGTGCTGGCTGCGGCGTACCTGCACTGGATCGTGCTCGAAGGCGCGCTCATGTCCGAGGCGCTTGCGGTGCCGCTCACCGTCTTGGTGCTGCTGCTCGGCTACCGAGCGCTGGACCGGCCCACTGCGCGGCGTTGGGGTCTCGTCGGCTTCGTGGTCGGCCTCGCCGCCCTGACGCGAGGTGAGGGGGTTCTGTGGCTGGCGCTGCTCGTGCTCCCGGGCACGCTCGGCCCGCGCTCGCTGCCGTGGTCCCGTCGGCTCCTGTGCCTCGGGGCCGCGACCGCGGCGTGCCTGGTCGTGCTGGTCCCGTGGGGCATCCGCAACACCGCGGTCGCCGGCTCGTTCTCGGTGCTCCAGGGCAACGGTGGTGTCGTCGGCGGAGCCAACTGCGACGCCACCTACACTGGTTCTGACCTGGGCGGGTGGTCGTGCGACCAGACGATCGACGTCGGCGGCGAGCGCGTCGGTGTGGGGTCGTCGGCGACCACGGAACAGGAGTGGGGCCGCATCCAGAGCGAGCGGGGCGTGGCCTACGCCCGGGCCCACGCTGGCCGTCTCCCGGTCGTCGTCGTCGCTCGCGAGTTGCGGGCGTTCAGCGTGTTGCGACCGACCGCGTACGAAGCGGGCGAGCGACGCGCCCGGCCGCTCGTGGCGGCCGAGATCTGGTTCGTGCTGCCCGTGGGCCTCGCCGGGCTGGTGGTGCTGCGCCGCCGGCGGAGACGCGTCTGGCCCCTCGTGGCCCCGATCGTGCTCGTGGTGGTCGCGGTGGCGCTGTCCTGGGGCAACCAGCGGCTGCGGGTCACGGCCGAGCCCTCGCTCCTGGTGGGATGCGGCGTGGTGGGCGCGGCGGCGTGGGACCGCCTCAGGGCCCGTTCGTCAGCGCTCACCGCCGCGCCAGGCGCGGAACCGCCGGCGGGAACACCGGTCGCCGCGACGCCGGCCGGCGCCCCCCTCGAACCTTGACCCGCCGCGCCGCCATGCGCCGCACACGGGATCAAAGAAGCGAGACGGTGCCTCGGGCCGGCGCGGTCGGAGCGCTCGCCGCCGCCATCCGGCTCCACGATGTTGCAGTATCGTCACCGCGTGGCCAGCGACGCGGATCCCGTTGATGGACGCCGCGAGCCGTCTCACGATCGTCGGCGGCGCCGTCGGCGCGCGGATCCGGATGACACCGGTCTCCCCGACGAGGAAGGCCTGCCCCAGGACCGCCCCAAGGGCGTGCTTGGCAAGATCATCTCGGGCGCGCTGTCCTACGGCGTCGTCCTCGTGGTCTTCTACTTCCTCTACACCAAGGTCGCCGGCGTGGGTTCGGCGGGGGACAGCCTGGCGCTGATCACGCCCCGCGACATCGTGATCATGACCGTGCTCGGTCTGGCGAACCTCGCGACCAACCTGCCGCCGATCCTCATCACGTTGCCCGGCTTGCGGTTCCGCGAGGCGGCGGTGACGAACACGGCGTCGGCCGCGCTGTCCAACACGGTGCCCGAGGGCGGGGCGATCGCGACCGGCCTCAACTTCGCGATGCTCCGCTCATGGGGCTTCGACCTCGACGGGATCACCTCCAGCTTCCTCACGACGGGCATCTGGACGAACCTCGTGCGCTACTCCCTGCTGGCGATCGCGCTGCTGGTGATGTCGGTCCGCGAGCCCAGCGGGCAAGGCCTCGTATGGGTGTCCATCACCGTCGCCGTGGTCGTCGGTGTCGGTGTCGTGCTGCTGGGGTTGGTGCTGCGCAGCGAGCACTTCGCCACGCGGCTCGGCACGGTGCTGGGGCGGCTCGCCGCGCCGTTGCTGAGGCTCTTCCGACGGCCACCGATCGACGACCTCGACGAGCGCATGCTCGACTTCCGCACGCAGCTGGTCGACATGCTGCGGACGCGCTGGCACGCGCTGACCGCGGCGATGTTGCTGTCCCAGCTCACGGCGTGCTTCGTGCTCGGCGGGGCCGTGCGCCTCGAGGGCTTCGACAACGCCACGACGAGCTGGGCCCGTATCGTCGTCGCCTTCGGTGCGGCATCGCTGGCGTCGCTCATCGCGCCCACCCCGGGCGGACTCGGGGTCGCCGAGGCCTCGTTGTTCGCCGTGCTCGGCGCGAACCTCTCCGATGACCAGGGAACGGCGATGGTCACCGCGATCCTGCTCTACCGCTACGCCACCTGGTTCCTGCCCATCCCGATCGGCGCTGGGACGTACCTGTTCTGGCGGCGGACCACGCGGTGGCGCATGACCGAGACCGATCGGGACGCGCGCCGCGGCCGCGGGGCGGGGACCGATCGCCCGTCGTCGGCCACCGTCGACGCGCCGGCCGACGACGGTGCCGGCACCCGCATCAGCCCGAGTCCCCCGGCGCCGGCAGCAGTTGGACCAGTTGGCGATCCAGATCGGCGATCTGCGCCCGAATCGACGTGATCGATGCGGGCGAGGCGCACCACCGCTTCAGGTGACTTCGGCTCACCCCGCCCGGGGTCCCGGCGGGGGCGATGACGTGGGCGACACGTCGGTGGGCTCGGACGAGGCGGTCGATCCCGCCCATCCGAATCGGCCGTCGCCGCGCGGGCCGGGAGGTACACGAGATCGACGCGACCGATCTCACCCGATCCGGAGGATGACGCGGCGGTTCCGCGGCGTCAGGTTAGGTTCACGACACCGATTGTTCGACGAAAGTGAGACCTGATGCGGGGACGAATGCTGGTGCTGGGCGCCGTGGCTGTGGTGGGGCTGGGTGTGGGGTGCTCGAGCACCGACAGCTCAGCTCCGGCCACGACGACCACGACCTCGACCACCACGGCGCCGAGCGCGAACAAGACGTTCGCGGTCGACACGCCCGACGGTCAGGTGTCGCTGTCCCTCGATGGGAAGCTGCCGCCCAACTGGCCGTCCACCTTCCCGGTGCCCTCCGATGCCACCGCCGCGGGCTCCGGTTCGCTCGGCAACACCTCCAAGACGGTGCTCGTCGCCGTCTACACGGTGAAGGGCTCGGCTGCGGACGCATTCAGCTTCTACCGGTCGAACTCGAGCCTCACCGTGTCGGACGCGTCGTCCTTCGGCGTCGGCAACGCGTACGTCGGCAAGATGAAGCTCTCCGGCACATACACCGGGAGCGTGTCGGTCGTCGGCCGCAACGAAACCACCTATGCGGTGATCGTGCTCGAGAACCCTGACGGTTCCTCGAGCGGCACCACCCCGGCCACGGCGACGACGGGCTCGACCCCAGGATCCACACCCGGGTCCGTCAAGCCGTAGCGCTCGCGCCCCGCGACGGTGCCGGTCCCCGTCATCACTCGGCGGAGATGACGGGGTCGGGCGCCTGGTCGTGGTGGCGGCGGGGAAGCAACAGCGCGGCGGCCCAGAAGAAGCACACGGCGCCGAGGAA
>JBBQHT010000176.1:0-10456 GCA_038324235.1 Acidimicrobiales bacterium | reverse complement strand
TCCACTTCGGGCCGCCGCCGAAGGCGTCGTGGTTCGCCTGCAGGTCGCGGCGGGCGTGGTCCCGGCGTTCGCCGACGGTCATCGCGGCCCACGTCTCGCGCTGGCCGGGCAACCACAACCACTCGATCTGCTCGTCGTCCTTCGCGGCAAGATCGGCGTCGAGGTACTCGACGCCGATCCGGCGGATGGCAACCGTGGCGTCCCGGTAGACCAACGGAGGCACGGACCGCCGGAACGTCCGTTGGCCGCCTCGGGCTGCGCCCGCGACAAAGCCGCAGCGGCTCGCCAACGCCAGGGAGCGCGTGTTGGCGGGGTCGACGAGCAGCGTGGCGCGGCGGTGGTCGGTCACCGTTGCGAGGTGGTGCATCAGCAGTTGCACGGCCCGGGTCCCGAACCCGCGGCCTCGCGCCGGCGCAGCCACGTGGTAGCCGACGTTCACCTCACCCGGACCGAGCCAGTCGCGGTCCTGGTCGTAGTCGACCCATCCCACCATGCCGCCGGCGACCTCGATGCACGCGACGGGTTCGGGGACTTCCGCGCCGAGCCAGCGGCGGGAATCGTCGTCGTGTCCCGCCGCCAGCGACGACGCGTCATCACCCCGGGGCGGCCGGATCATGACGAGACCATCGGTGACGGGTCGGAGTTCGCCCACCGACGCAGTGTCGCGCATCGGCCCCTCGTCCGAACGAGCACCTCAGCGCCGCCCGGCGCGCAGCGTTGCGGCAACGTCGTCCTTGAAGCGGTCGATCGCCGCCGTCACGAACGCCACCGGATCCAGCTGATCATCACGGATGAGCGGGGTGAGATCCATCGCCACGGTGGCGCTGTCCATCTGATCCACCGCGCGGGGCTCGCCCATCGTGGCGTTCGCGCGGCGGCGGCCGGCGTCGGCGAGGTCGTACCGCTTGCCCCCGACGATCTGGCTCGGGAAGCACGCCGCCAGCGCGCTTGCGAGGTCGTCCATGCCGGTCGTATCGAGCAGGACCTTCTCGTGATCGGCGAGCCAATCCAAATCGCGCCAGCCCTCGACACCGAGCAGCCGCGCCGGGCGGGCCTCGGGCGGCAGGCGGCGGATCGCGTCGAGCAGCGCCACGGCCACCCCCACGTGCGTCGCGTGCTTGTCCGCCAGGTTGTGCGTGTGCACCGTGGTCGGCGCGGACGCGCGCAGGATCGCCTCGAGATCCTCGACCAGTCCGGCCGCGCCCACGCCGCCCACCCGCACCGCCGCACTCGGGTAGCCGAGCTGCACGACCGCACCGTACGCGCCGATCGCGGCGGCGGCCCGTTGCTCCTCACGGCGGATGGCCACCATCTCCGCGTCGCTGACGGCCGCGAACACGCCGGCCCGGGCGCTGCCGGCACCGTCGGTGCAGGTCACACCGGTGAACCACCGGAGCAGGTCGTGACGGCAGTGGGCGATGGGCATGAGCATGGCGAACTCGAGGTCGTCAGCATGCGCCCCGACGCCGAGCTCGGTCGTGCGGGCCAACGCCATCGGCACCGTCACCCCGTCCGGCGTGAACGCGTCGACGCCGTTGCGCGCCAACGTGGCCGCGAGCGAGGCGGACATCGCCACCACGCCCGCTCAGCCCCGATCGGGCTTGAGCGCGGCCAGGATCTCGCCGTAGTGATCGTGCGCGAGGAAGTGCCCGGCTCCGGCGACATCGTGGCGCGTCGCACGCGGGATGCGGCCGCTGAGCTCGTCGGCCCACGCCACCGGCACCAGTTCGTCGGCATCGCCCTGCCACACGTCGACGCCGATCGTGATGTCCTCGAGCGCGAAGCCCCACGGCTGGACCCACACCTGGTACTCGGTGACCATTCCGGCACTCGTGAGCAACGCCTCGGCGGTCGCGCCGGCGTACTCAGCGGCGGGCGCGTGGGCGAGCACCTCGGCGTCGGCGGCCCCGAGCGAGCGGGACGAGATCTTGGTCCACTGCTTCGGGAAGCGGTGGGCGATGTGACCCATCGAGGCGAAGATCGGCCGGACCAGCCACGGCGAGCTCTTCGCCATCTTCGTGAACACCGTGTCCATCCGGTTGAGCTCGGCGAAACGCGCGCCGTCGTCGAGCGGCGGGCACCCCGCGATGATCGCCGCGCGCGAGATGCGGTCGCCGAGCGCGAACGCACACGCGGCGGCGTACTGTCCGCCCATCGACCAG
This sequence comes from Acidimicrobiales bacterium, assembly GCA_038324235.1. Classification (GTDB taxonomy): domain Bacteria; phylum Actinomycetota; class Acidimicrobiia; order Acidimicrobiales; family Acidimicrobilacustridaceae; genus JBBQHT01. Next base: position 8,294 of record JBBQHT010000176.1, on the reverse strand, counting down.
CCCATGACCCCGAACCGGTCGATCGCCAGCAGGTCGGCCAACGCGGCCACGTCGGTCGGCCAGTCGAGCAGGGTGCGGTCCGGCGCCGGGTCCGAGGATCCGATGCCGGGCCGGTCGGGCGAGATGAGCCAGATCCCCGCGGCCCGCGCCGCGTCGTCCGCACCGACGACGTCGAGCCGCCCGATGAGCCCCCCATGGCAACTGATGACGGGGAAGCCCGCCGGGTCCCCGAACTCGGAGTACCCGAGGCCGCGGCCTCCGGCGAGGCGCACGATCCGCGCCGGATGCTGGTCGTCGTCGTCCACGACTACTCGTCCCCACCCCGATCGATGCCCGGCAGCTGCGACGTCACGGAGCTCACCACGTTCTTCGCGAACTCGCGCTGGCTCTTGAGCACCCGCTCGGTCATGTCGAAGGCGTTGTCGATCAGGTCGTCGAGTTGCTCGAAGTCGCCGGGTGTCATGGCGCTGACCCGATCGGTGAACGCCCGGCTGGCATCCACCAGGGCTTCCTGGCTCTGCTTCACGAGCTCGAAGATCTGCTCTTGGAGCTTGGTCACATCGTTCGTGTCAGGCATGGACTCGCACTGTAATGACTCGCCCGCCCGCGGCATTGACGGTCGGGGCCGCAATCGCGGCCGGCGACGCCGTCCCCGTGCGGCCCCGAACTGGAAGACTGCCGCGATGATCGACGTGCGCGGGATCGTGAAGAGCTTCGGCGACACGCGGATCCTCGACGAGGTGACCTTCACCGCCCCGAGCGGGACCGTCACCGGCCTGCTCGGCCCGAACGGCGCGGGCAAGACCACCACGATGCGGGTGCTCGCCACGCTCCTGCGCCCCGACGAGGGCACGGTGCACATCGACGGGGTCGACATCGCGGCCGACCCGATGGCCGCCCGCCGCCTGATCGGGCTGGTCACCGAGGAGCCCGGGCTCCACGATCGACTCACCGTCCGCGAGCAGTTGGTGTTCGCCGCCCGCGCCTACGGGCTCAGCACCGAGCGCGCCCGGGCCCGCATCGAGCTGATGGCCGAGTACCTCGCCCTGACCGACGCGCTCGACACCCGGGCCGGCATCTTGTCCAAGGGCAACCGGCAGAAGGTCTCGCTGTGCCGAGCGCTGGTGCACGACCCGCCCGTCCTGCTCCTCGACGAACCCACCTCCGGCCTCGACGTCGTCGCCGCCGACGGCCTCGAAGCCCTGCTCGAGCGGTCCGAGGTCACGGGCGGCAAGACCATCTTGTTGTCGACCCACCGCCTCGATCAGGCCGAGCGGCTCGCCACCCGAGTGGTCGGCATCGCCGGTGGTCGGGTCGTCGTCGATGCCACCCCCGATGAGCTCATCGCCGAGTCGGGCGCCGCGACGTTCCGCGAAGCGTTCGTGCGGTTGCTCGGCGAGGCGACCCTGGCCGGACCCACGCGGTGACCGGCGGCCAGGCGCGGGCCCGACGCGAGATCCGGGCGATCGCCACGCTCGAGACGCTGGACGGGCTGCGCTCCCGGCGCCAGCTCATCGTGCGCACCGTGACCCCGATCATCTTGTTCGTGTGCGTGCTCGGCATCACGCTGGCGCTGCGCGGCGCCGATCAGCGCAACCACCCGCAGGCGTACCGCGTCGCGGTCGAGGGCGACTACGAAGGGGCCAAGACCACCCTCGACGCCCTCAAGCCGGATCGCCTCGTGTTCTTCCCCGCCTCCGACGCCCGGGTGGCGACGCTCAGCGGCGCGGAGGCCGGGATGCGCGTGCCCGATCACCTCGACGAGACGCTGACCACGCGCTTCGATGAGACCGCACCGATCGACCTCTACGAGAGCACGGTCGATCCCGGGTCGCGCGCCGCCACGGTCATCATCCAGTCGGCCTTCGTCGACCTCCACACCACCCGCGTTCGCACCCGGGTCAACGAGGCGCTCCAGGCCGAGCCCTCGACCGGCACGGCGGCCGGGGGCACCGCGGCGGCCCCGGCCCCCGGCGGGTTCAGCCTCGAGGTCACCAACGTCGAGCGCACCGCGACCGGCACCCGGACCCTCACCTCCCAGGTGATCCCAGGGCTCATCTGCCTGCAGGCCGCGCTCTTGGTCACCGGCACGGCCAACCGCCTGGTCAGCCGGCGCACCCGCGGGTTGCTGATCACCCAGTTGCTCTTGCCCGTGTCACGACGCAGCCTGGCCATCGCCAAAGGCCTCGGCGAGCTCACGATCGGGTTCGTCACCGCCGCGCCGGTGGTCCTCGCCGTCCTCGCCTTCGGCGCCATCATCGACCTACGCGACGGCACCATCGTGGACGTCGCCGGCCATGCCCTCGCCTCCGCGATCGCCATGGTCGCCCTGTTCGCGATGACCACCACCGTGGGAGTGGTGATCGGCACCGCGGCGCGGACCCAGGAACAGGTCTCGTTGGCCACGGGCGCGGCCGTCATCGTCGCGGCCCTCGTCGCCACGGTGGTGGCGCTGGGCGCCGGCACCGTCCCGACCGCCATCGCCATCGTGCCCTTCGCCGGTTTGGTCGGGATGCTGAGGGAGATCCTCAACGGCTCGGGGTCGGTCATCGCGTTCGCCGTGGCGGTGATGTCGACGTTGCTGGGTGCGTTCGCGTTCAGCGCGCTCGGCGGCCGGTCACTCGACGCGGAGCGCATGGTGATGCGCAGTGCCTGATCCCCAGACCCGACCGGTCGCCCGGACCGCGTCCACCCGCGTGGCCGAGGTCCGCTTGATGGCCGCCGTCACCTTTCGGGATCTGCTCCGCCGGCCCGGCGGCTGGGTCGCCACGCTGCTCACGGCCGCCCTGTTCGCGGTCCTGGTCGGAGCCGTCGGCCTCTCGAACGACCGGGTGACCGATCGTGCCGACTCCCGCTCGTTCAAGATCGCGATGGGCGGCGACCTCGACGGTGCGGCGCGCACCATCGAGCAACTCCAGAGCCCCCGACTCGTGTTCCTGACATCCGACGACCCGTCCACCGACGTCACGCGCTCCCAGGCTTCGGCGGGCATCTCGTTCCCCGAGGGGACCGACCGCCGTCTCGACGCGGGCGAGACCGTCGAGCTCAAGCTCTACTCGCGGGCCAGCGCCAGCGTGTCCCAGGAGGCGTTCAACACGCTGGCGGTTCGCGTGCAGGAGGTCGAGCTCGAACGTCTCGCGGCGAGCCGGGGCGAGCGTGCGGACGTCGGCGGCGGCCCCGTGGTCTCGGTCATCGAACTACCCCGAGACGCGCAGCTCAACCGGATCGTGCTCGCACGCCAACTCGCCCCGATCGCCGCCCTGTTGTGCATCGGCATCGTCACGTCGGTGGCCGCGGTGCTCGGCGCCGCGCGCGAACGGCGATCGATCGAGCCGCTGCTCGTGCTCCCCCTGGAGCGGACGTCGATCGCGTTCGGCATCGCGCTGGGGGCCTACCCGTTGGCCTGCGTGCAGATCCTCGCGGCGGTCGCCCTGCTGATACTCACCGCGGCGATCCCGGGCAGTTCGTACCACCAGACGCCCGGAGCCCTCGCGGCGATGCTCGGCGCCGGGCTCCTGTCCTCCTTCCTCCTCGCCCTCGTGGCCACCGGGTTCGGGAGCCTGGCCGGCGCGCTCGGCACCGGGAGCGACGACGCGGTCAGCCTCGGCGACCTGGTGTCGGTGCTGTTCGTCGTCGTGGGGGTCGTCGCGTTCACCTCCCCCACCATCGACGGATCGTGGCTCTACGCCGTCCCGATCCTCGGGCAGGTGCTCCTGGTGCGCGACACGGTGAGCGGCTCGTTCGTGCCGATCGATGTCCTCCTGGCGACCGCGAGCGCCGTGGCCACGTTCTGGTTCCTGGTGCGGTTCTCCGGCAACCGCCTGAGCGACGAGCGGCGGATCGCCCGGGCCATCCGCTGACCCACCGGCACCGCTACCCTCTGGCCATGCGTTACACCTGGGTCGTCATCGGGGCCGTGCTCGTCGTCGCGGCGGTGGGTTGCTCCAAGGCCGATCAGGGCCTGCCCGGGCCCACGTCGCCGACACCGCAGCTGACCAAGGCCGCCTTCGTCGAGCAGGCCAACCCCGTCTGCGCGGCTGCCGACAAGCAGATCACCGAGATCGCGAGCACGGCGCCGGTCAACAACAACGACGCGACCAAGACCCAGGACGACCTCAAGAACATCGTCGGTCAGATCACCCCCATCGGCCAGACCGCGATCAACCAGCTCAAGAACCTCACGCCCCCGGCGGAGGATGCCGCGACCATAAGCAAGGGCATCGCCCAGATGCAGTCGAGCCTCGACGCGGCCCAGGCCAACCCCACGAACAACCTGAACCCGATCGGCCTGGTCAACGAGGAGCTGGCGAACTACGGCCTCACGTCCTGCTTCACCAAGCCGGAGTGATCCGTCGGTCCCGCGATCAGGTCGCCGATTCGCCGGCCGGGAGGTCCGCGCCCCTCACGTGGCCGTGACGCTTGACCGGGATGCGCTCGAGGTCGTGGATCGCGGCGAGGTCGAGACCCAGCGCCACCCGCCCCTCGTCGAAGGTCCCGCCGCCGACGGGGACGACGACGTCGTCGTCGTGACGCAGCACGTGGCCTTCCCGCAGCACGACGTGAGTGACGTGCCCGTCCGCCGGATCCACGAGCAACTCGTCCACGTGACCGACCTTGATCGCGTCGCTCGAATAGACCTCGTCTCCTCGACGGATCGTGACCTCGCCCTTCGGGATGCGTTCGTGGTCCGCCAACGCCCATCCGTCGAACGGCGACGCGAACGGCTCGAGGAAGTACGCCCCCGGGTCGTACGGCACCGCCGGGGCCTCGAAGCCGTCGGCCGGCTCGTTGTACGCCGGTTCGTCGAACAAGGCGCACGCCTCGAAGGCCTCGTCGGTGAGCTCGACGGTCACCACGTCCGAGCTCGCCTCGGTGACCGCCCCCAGCGGCACCAACACGCGACGGGCGAGCGGCTCATGGGCGACCACCAGGTGGGTCACCGCCCGCGCCGTCGGATCGATGACCAGCGCGTCGACCTTGCCGAACTCGCTCGTCGCCCCGCGCACGACTGCCCCGACCCGCAACTCGCTCATCGTGTTGTCTCCTCCGCCCGTGGGCGATCCCGTGCCCGTCGGGCAGGTCCAATGGCTGTCGTGCTGCGACGCCTCAACGAGCGTAGAGGCCCTCGATCTCGTCCGCGAACCGGGCGTGGATGCCCCGGCGCTTGAGCTTGGAGGTGGGGGTCAACGTGTCGCTGTCGGGCAGCCACTCCTCGCCGAGCACCTTGACCTTCTTGACGCGTTCGGCGTTGTTGAACTCGGCCATCACGCCCTCGAGGCCCATGTCGACCGCGTTGACCACGATGGGGTTCTCGGCCAGATCCGCCAGCGTGTCGAACTCGATCCCCTGCTGCTTGGCCCACACCGGAGCCACCTCGGGATCCAGGACCACCAGCGCCGAGACGAACGGGCGCTGGTCGCCGATCGCGCAGGCCTGGCCGACCAGCGGGATCATCTTGAGCGCGGCTTCGAGGTTCGCCGGCGAGATGTTCTTGCCGCCCGCCGTGATGATCAGCTCCTTCTTGCGATCCACGATCTTGACGTAGCCGTCGTCGTCGATCACACCGATGTCACCCGAGTGGAACCAGCCGTCGTCGTCGAGCGCGTCCGCGGTCTTCTCCGCTTCGTTCAGATAGCCCTGGAACACGTTGCCGCCGCGGCAGATGACCTCGCCATCCTCGGCCAGGCGCACGTCGCAGCCCGGGATCGCGGGCCCGACGGTGCCGGGCTTGACGCGACGAGCGGTCCAGGTCATCGGGCCACTGGTCTCGGACAAGCCGTAGATCTCCGACAGCGGCACGCCGATGGCGCGGTACCAGTTGAGCAGGTCGGCCGGGATGGGCGCCGCGCCCGTGATGGCGAACTCGACCTGGTCGAGGCCGAGCAGCTCACGGATGGGCTTGAACGCGACCGCGTCCAGGAACTCGTACGTCGAGATCTGCTCGTCGGTGGCGCGACCCCAATCGATGGCCTCGACCATCGGGATCGCGGCGGCGACGCCGTCGTCGAACTGCTGCTTCTTCTCCGGATCCGCAGCCAGTGCCGCGGACACGCCGCCGTGGATCTTCTCCCACACGCGGGGCACGCCGAACATGACGTTCGGGCGCACCTCTTTGAGGTACGGCGCGAGCAGGCCGGGATCCGGGCAGGTCGTGACCTCGTAACCCACGAACGCACCCTGGTAGTGCGAGGTCATCCGCTCGGCGATGTGCGCCATCGGCAGGTACGACACCAGCCGCTTGCCGGCGTAGTCCTCGTACTGGATGCACTGCTTCAGGCTCTCGACGGTCCAGGCGATGTTGTTGTGCGTGAGCATCACGCCCTTGGGCGGACCGGTCGTGCCCGACGTGTAGATCATCGTGGCGAGCTGGTCGGGCTCGCAGTTCGCCGCCGCCGTCGCGAGGTCGAGGGGGCCGTGGCCCAGCAACGTCTCGTAGGAGAAGATGTCGGATCCGGCGATGCCGTCGGGGTCGTGGATGATCCCGAGCTGCTTCAGGTCCGGCAACGCCGTGCGGACCTTGAGGAAGCGCTCGAGGTACCCGGGATCCTCGACGATGCCGAGCACGGCCTCGCTGTGCTGCACCAGGTACTCGACCTGCTCGGGCGCCGACGAGTTGTAGATGGACACCGGGGTGGCCCCGCAGAAGTACGCAGCCATGTCGATCACGTGGAACTCGGGGATGTTGCGCATCATCAACACGATGCGCTGGCCAGGCCGCACACCCAGCGCCTGCAGGCCGGCCGCGGCGCGAGCCACGCGGTCGGCGTAGTCGCGGTAGGTCCACTCGCCCCAGCTCTCGTCCGGGTTGCGCCACCGGATCGCCGTCGTGTCGCCGTAGCGGGCGACGCTCTTGACGAACTCGCTCGGCACCGTCTGCCCCTCGACGAGCTGCTGGATGTCTTCGCTGGTCAACGCCATCTGGGTGGCCCCCTTCGTTCGGACCCGGATGCAACGGAGCCGCTCGGCGTGGGTCTTGCCGCGACGGCGCCCACAACCTACTGACATCCATCCAGTTCTGCCGGGCGCAGCGGCCACCACGGGGCGGGGCGGCCCGGGGCGGGCGTCACGCCGCGACGAGGTTGACGTTCCGCCCCGCAGCCGACAGACTTGACCGACCGGTCAACTTTCGGGGGACGGGGGTCCTCCTCGAGCCCCGAAGGCCTGCCGGGCGTCAGCCGTACCCAGGGCACCGAACCGCGGGCCGAAGGGTCACGGGTTCCAGGACAACACTCTCGAGGAGACACCATGACCACCGCAGTCATCGTCGATGCCGTTCGCACGGCCGGCGGCAAGCGCAACGGAAAGCTGTCGGGCTGGCACCCGGCTGACCTCGCCGCCGAGGTGCTCCGTGCCCTCGTCGAGCGCAACGATCTGGACCCCGCCCTCGTCGAAGACGTGATCATGGGGTGTGTCATGCAGGTGGGCGCGCAGTCGCTCAACATCGGCCGCAACGCCGTGCTGGCCGCCGGCTGGCCTGAAGAGGTCCCCGCCACGACGATCGACCGCCAGTGCGGGTCGTCCCAGCAGGCGGCCCACTTCGGCGCCCAGGGCGTCATGGCCGGCGCGTACGACATCGTCGTCGCCGCCGGGGTCGAGGTCATGTCGATGGTGCCGATGGGTGCCTCGGCCATGGTCAAGGACGTCGGCTTCCCCTTCGGTCCCAACGTGGGCCTGCGCTACGCCGATCAGGGCGGCCTCGTGCCCCAGGGCATCTCGGCCGAGCTGATCGCCGACAAGTGGGGCCTCAGCCGCGAGGACCTCGACGCCTTCAGCGCCGAGAGCCAGCAGCGCGCGCTGCGCGCCACCGAGGAAGGCCGCTTCGAGAACGAGATCATCGTGGTCAAGGCGAAGCCCCGCGACAAGGAGACCGGCGACCTCATCCCGTCCGACGAGATGGTCACGTCGGACGAAGGCATCCGCCCCGGCACCACCGCCGAGACCCTCGCCAACCTGAAGCCGGCGTTCAAGCCCGACGGCAAGGTCACCGCGGGCAACTCCAGCCAGATCACCGACGGCGCCTCCGCCGCCCTGATCATGAGCGAGGACAAGGCCAAGGAGCTCGGCCTCAAGCCCCGCGCCCGCTTCCACACCTTCGCGCTGGACGGGGTCGATCCGATCACGATGCTGACCGGCCCCATCCCCGCCACCCACACGGCCCTGGCCAAGTCCGGGCTCACGATGGCCGACATCGACCTCGTGGAGATCAACGAGGCGTTCGCGTCGGTCGTGCTGGCGTGGCAGAAGGAGTTCGACGCCGACATGACCAAGGTGAACGTGAACGGCGGCGCGATCGC
>JBBQHT010000175.1:0-10498 GCA_038324235.1 Acidimicrobiales bacterium | reverse complement strand
CCATCGCCCGCCGCTACCTCTCCGAAGGCTCCATGGCCCGACTCAACGAACCGCGCGACACTGAACTCGACCAGCCCCAACTCGCGGGCTGAGCACACCGAGCATCACCTCGAAACCCCACCACTCCACGGGACTCTGTCGGGTGATCGGCCGGTGGTCGACGAACTCGTCGGTCACCTCGATCTCCCACACCGGCAAAGAATGAGCTATCAGTCATCATGAGTCAATGCTCATGGGCGCGACATCTGGCGATGAGGCCGCGTCCGGAACGCGGGCTTTCGCTGCGTCGAATCGGGGCTCGCGCAGAAGTCGAGCACCTGGCCAGCGAACTTCCCCGCAGGACGCGCCATTTCTCGCTCTGTAACGCCGGCTCTCTCACGCACGTGTTTGAGACGGCTTCAGAAACCGGTGGGCTGGTGTTGCGGCGCGTGAGAGCGTGGACCCGTGGATGCCGATGCCGATGCCTTGATCCTGGAGGCCGCCTCTGCGTCGGTCGGTGGTTGGGACTTCGGGTGGCTGGAGGGCCGTGCCACCGAAGAACGGCCGAGCTGGCGGTACTTCGACCGGGTCAGCGAACGCGCCGGTACGGTCGCCTCGATGCTCGATATCCAGGCCGGCACAGGCCAGATGCTTGCCGATCTCCCAGCCGTCCCGCCGCTCGCCGTCGCAACGGAGGGCTACGGACCGAACATCGTCATCGCAGACGATCGGCTTCGACGCAGCGGCATCCATGTGATCGGCGCCGCCGACGATCGCCCCGGCCTGCCGTTCGCGGACGCCGCGTTCGAGCTCGTCACGAGCCGCCATCCGGTTCGCGTCTGGTGGTCCGAGATCGCACGGGTCCTCGCCCCCAACGGCACCTACTTCGCGCAACATGTCGGACCGCACGGCCTTCGTGAGCTCGCGGAGTTCCTGACCGGTCCCCGTCCGAGCTCCTCGGTGCGTGACCCCGAGCGCGAACGGACCTCGGCGCGCCACGCGGGACTCGACGTCGTCGACCTGCGCGTGGAGCATCCGGCCATCACGTTTCACGACATTGGCGCCGTCGTGTACTTCCTTCGAGTCGTCGTGTGGACCGTGCCTGACTTCACGATCGACCGCTACCGCCAGCGCCTGTACGCCCTCCATCACCACATCACCGAGCACGGGCCCTTCCGCACGACGTCAGCGCGCACCCTCATCGAAGCGCGCCGACCATAGGCCGGAAGGGAGCCCAACCATTGACTCGGCCGCGGTTGTTCGCGATCCGCACCCGCTGTCGATCGACGTCGATGGCGTCAACGAGATGCAGATAGGTGGACCCCGAGACTCGTACGAGCACGACATCTCCGATATCGAGCGAAGCGACATCACCGATGGGAGCGACCACCACCGCATCACCGGAATTCACGATCGGTCGCATCGAGTTGCCCCGCGGTTTGAACGTCACGACGGCCCCGCCCGCGACACGCTTCGCCATCTCCTCCATCATGCCCACGGGCCGCAACGGCAGAGGATGCAGCGGCAAATGTGCCTCACGGCGCGGCGCTCGTCGGTCATGATCGGACAATGGTGCGTAACAACTACGACGGCGTGCGGGAGGCGACCTCGAGCGATGTCGAGGCCTGTGCCGGTGTCCATGTCCGCTCGTGGCAGCACGCCTACCGCGGGCTGCTCCCCGACGAGTACCTCGACAACCTCACCGCGGCGGACCGGGTCGGCGCGTGGGAGCAGTGGCTGGCCGAACCGAAGGTCAGGGGGTGCGTGCTCGTGGTGGAGGTGGATGGAGCCATCGCCGGCTTCGGGTCGTTCGTGGCCCATGACGAGCTCGGGCCCGACTGGGCGCTCCTGCCGACCCTGTACCTCGAGCCCGCGGTCATCGGGCGCGGTCACGGACGAGCACTCATGCACGCCGGGCTCGACCGGTTGCGGGCATTCGGGTACGCCGACGTCGAACTTTGGACCCATCCCGACAACGCCCGGGCCCGGGCGTTCTACGAGGCCGGCGGTTGGGTCGGTGACGGCACCACCCGTACCGAGGTCGTGTGGGGGGTGGAGCTCGCCGTGGTGCGATACACGCGTTCGCTTCGAGAGGGTGGCCGGCCGCCGTCGACCGGCGGTGCCCCCCGGTGATGCTGGCGGGGCCGAGCTCTGCGGGAAGGACCCGGATGAGTTCGCGGCTGACCACCGCACCGTGCCGCTCGCGCGACCGCTAAACTTCGCGCCGCGACCGGCAACATCGTGAGGGTGTGGCGGATCATGTTGTTGGGGTGTCAGGTGCCCCTGAAGGTGAAGCCGTTTGGGCAGGCGGGTGTGGCTGCCGCGAGCTGCCACCACGGGCCATCGAGATGGGCGACGCACATGTCACGCGGAGGTTGCGCGGTTGGGTCGGGGAGATAGAGGAGGCCGACCGAGCCGATCTCGTCTAGTGGGTTCTTGCCAGCTCACCTGTCTGTAGCGCCCCACGGCCGTCACGCAGCGTTGCGTCGCGGGTCCGAACCCGAACAGGTTCGCTTCTTCTAGCGTCGCTGGACCACATGGCATGGGCCGAGGCGTCGGATCGGCGTCGGCGAGCGCGCGGTCCGCGACGACGTTCCATCCGGGCGCGGCTCGCTGAGCCTTGTACGTCAACACAGAACCGTTCGCGGCTGCGACGACCAACCCCGCGCCCGCAAGCGCCGCGCCGGTCGTAACGAGTAGCCGGCCGAGCCGCAGATTCGGGCCGACGGCTCGGCCGATCAACACCACGGTCACTACGACGCCGACAACAGCAGCAAACGCGAGAAGTCCGCTGCCGATCGTTCCTCGTCCAAAACGAGCAGACGCCCACGTCACCGCGCCCGCCCCGATCAAGCCAACGATGGCGCCCGCACCCAATGCCGGGATGCGCCACCAGCCGTCCAGCGCGGGTGGCCCCGTCCCCGGCGCGTTTCCTTCTGTCGAATCGGCCTCTGCCTCCACCGCGGAACTCTCCCACGTTTCTTGCGCTCGCCAGGGCATCTCGCGGATCGTCGCGGTACGTTGACAACAGAGCGGCGGGGGGAACCTCCGCTCACAACTGAAGGGGGTACGGCCGTGCGCATACGCCTCACGGTGAACGGCGTGGACCACGAGTCCGACGTCGAGCCTCGCTCGCTGCTGGTGCACCACCTGCGCCACCAGCTGGGCCTGACCGGCACCAACGTCGGCTGCGACACGTCCTCGTGCGGGGCCTGCACGGTGATCGTGGACGGACAGTCGGTGAAGTCCTGCACGATGCTCACGGTGCAGGCCAACGGTCGCGAGGTCACGACGATCGAGGGACTGGCCGACGGGGACGAGATGCACCCGATGCAACAGGCGTTCCAGGCCGAGCACGGCCTGCAGTGCGGCTACTGCACCCCCGGCATGGTCATGGCCGCGGTGTCGCTGTTGCAGGAGAACCCGCACCCGACCGATGCCGAGGTGCGCCTGGGTCTCGAAGGGAACCTGTGCCGCTGCACCGGCTACCACAACATCGTGAAGGCGGTGCTCACCGCGGCCGAGGCGCCCCAGGTGCCGATCCCGCACGTCACGGTCCGCTCGGGCCAGGAGGTGTCAGCATGACCGCCACCGAGACGCCGCCGGTCGTGGTCGAGCCCGACGCCAACGGCAACCGCATCATCGGCCGTCCCCGCGTCCGCCGCGAGGATCCCCGCCTGCTCAGCGGCGAGGCCAAGTTCACCGACGACCTGGACCTGCCCGGGGCGTTGCACCTCGCCGTGCTGCGCAGCCCGCTCGCGCACGCCCGGATCACCAGCATCGACCTGTCCGGCGCCCTCGGCCTGCCGGGCGTCGTCGCCGCCTACACCGGCGAGGACCTCGCCGATCTGTGGGCGACCCCCATGCCGTGCGCGTGGGCGGTCACCGAGGACATGTTGAACTCGCCGCACTACCCGATCGCGATCGGCAAGGTCTGCTACGTCGGCGACGGCGTGGCCGCGGTGCTGGCGACGAGCAACGAAGCGGCGCGCGATGCGCTCGAGTCGATCATCGTCGACTACGACCCGCTCCCGGCGGTCGTCGACCTGGAAGATGCCCTGTCGGATCGCGTGCTCGTGCACGAGGACCTGGGCACCAACACGTCGTACACCTGGAAGCTCGACGTCGGCCTCGACGAGGTGGAGGCGGCCTTCGCCAGCGCGGCGCACGTGGTCAAGGAGCGCTACGTCCAGCAGCGCCTCATCCCGATGGCGATGGAACCTCGCGCCGTCGCGGCGGTGCCCCAACCCTTCGGCGGGGACATCACGCTCTACAGCGCCACCCAGATCCCCCACGTGCTCAAGGTCATGACGGCGATCACGCTCGGGATCCCCGAGCAGCAGCTCCGGGTCATCGCGCCCTCCGTCGGCGGGGGGTTCGGCTCCAAGCTCGACGTCTACGCCGAGGAACTGCTGTGCACCGCCCTCGCGCAGAAACACCGCGTGGCGGTGCGCTGGGTCGAGGAGCGCACGGAGAACGCGCAGGCCACGATCCAGGGCCGCGGGCAGATCCAGGACATCGAGCTGGCCGCCGACGAGAACGGCAAGCTGCTCGCGGTGCGGGTCAACCTGCTCGCCGACATGGGCGGCTACCTGCAGCTCATCACCCCGGGCATCCCGTTGCTCGGGGCGTTCCTCTACGCCGGCGTGTACGACCTGCCCCTCGCCTACTCGTTCACGTGCACGGGCGTCTACACGACGCTGACGCCGACCGATGCCTACCGCGGCGCCGGCCGACCCGAGGCCACCTACGCGATCGAACGGGCGATGGATCGCCTCGCGGTCGCCACCGGTCTCGATCCCGTCGAGCTGCGCCGGCGCAACTTCATCCAGAAGGAGCAGTTCCCCTACACCGCGTTCACCGGGCTGGTCTACGACTCGGGCGACCACGACGGGGCGCTCACCAAGGCCCTCGCCATGGTCGACTACGACGGAGTCCGCGCTGAGCAGGCCGCGCGCCGGGCGGCGGGTTCCACGCGGCACCTCGGCATCGGGATCTCGACCTACTTCGAGATGTGCGGCCTGGCTCCGTCCCGCGTGCTCGCCTCGCTCAACTACAGCGCCGGCGGCTGGGAGTCGGCCACGGTCCGCGTCCTCCCGACCAACAAGGTGCAGGTCGTCACCGGCGCGTCGCCCCACGGGCAGGGCCATGAGACCTCGTGGTCCATGATCGTGGCCGAACGACTCGGGGTGGATCCCGACGACGTCGACGTGCTCCACTCCGACACCGCGCTCGCGCCGCTCGGCATGGACACGTACGGCTCGCGCTCGCTCGCCGTCGGCGGCATCGCGATCTACCAGGCGATCGACAAGGTGATCGACAAGGCCCGCCTGATCGCGGCGCACATCCTGGAGTGCGATCCACTCGACCTCGAGTTCGACCTCGGCACGTTCAGCGTGCGGGGCACACCCAGCTCGCAGGTGCCGCTCGCCCAGGTTGCGTTCGCGGCGTTCACCGCGCACGACCTGCCCGACGGGCTCGAACCCAACCTCGAGGCCCAGGTCACCTACGACCCACCCAACTTCTCCTGGCCGTTCGGCACGCACATTTGCGTCCTCGACATCGACGAGGAGACCGGTGCGATCGACGTCGTGAAGTTCGTCGCCGTCGACGACTGTGGCAACCAGATCAACCCGACGATCGTGGACGGGCAGGTGCACGGCGGCGTGATCCAGGGCCTCGCCCAGGCGCTGTTCGAGGAAGCCATCTACGACGCCGACGGCAACCCGCTCACATCCACGCTCGCCGACTACCTGGTGCCCGCTGCGTGTGACGTGCCGCCGATCACGACCGGGCACACCATCACACCGAGCCCGACCAACCCGCTCGGGGTGAAGGGCATCGGCGAGGCGGGCACGATCGGCAGCGCCCCGGCGGTCATGAACGCCGTGGTGGACGCGCTGTCGCACCTGGGCGTGACCGAGATGGCGATGCCCGCGTCGCCGTTGCGGGTGTGGACCGCGATCGAAGCGGCCCGCGTCGCCGGGGGCGCCAGTCCCACCGCCGCCACCCCGGGAGGTGCGTCATGATCCCCGCCGCGTTCGACTACACCGTCGCCGAGTCCGTCGACCACGCGATCGCGCTGCTGGGCGAGCACGGCGACGACGCCAAGCTCATTGCCGGCGGGCACTCGCTGCTGCCGTTGATGAAGCTGCGCCTCGCCACGCCCGCGATGCTGATCGACGTCGACCGCCTCGACGAGCTGTCCTTCGTGCGCGACGGCGGCGATCACATCGCCATCGGGGCGCGCACCCGCCACCACGACGTGCAGAACTCGTTGCTGCTCCAGACCGACGTACCGATCCTCGCCCACGCGGCCGGACAGGTCGGAGACCCGCAGGTGCGCCACCGCGGCACCATCGGCGGGTCCATCGCGCACGCCGATCCCGCCTCGGATCTGCCGGCGGTGCTGCTCGCCCTCGGTGGATCCCTCGTGGCGCGCGGTCCGTCAGGCGACCGGGTCATCGACGCCCGGGACTTCTTCGTGGGGTTCCTCGAGTCCGCACTCGCGCCCACCGAGGTGCTCACCGAGATCCGCGTGCCCAAGGTCCCCGGCGTCGGGTGGTCGTTCCAGAAGTTCAACCGGCGGGCCCAGGACTGGGCCATCGTCGGCGTCGCCGCCGTGCACAACAACGGCAGCAGCGGCGTCGGTCTGGTCAACATGGGATCCACCCCGCTGTTCGCCGCCGGCGTGGTCGAGGCGCTCCGCAACGGTGCCTCCGCGGCGGATGCCGCGGCCCACGCCGACGAGGGCACCGAGCCGCAGACCGACATCAACGCCACGCCCGAGTACCGGCGTCACCTCGTCAAGGTCCTGGTCCGCCGGGCCCTCGAGGAGGCCGGCGCCTGACCGCCAGCCATCTGGCAGTTCACGGCGAGCGCGACCTATCCCCCGCCCGCCGCGTCGTGACCTGATGCCGAGCGGCGAGCGAGTTCTTCGAGCGCCAACGACGCTCAGGAGCCGGCGAGTCCAGGACCGCCGAGAACCTGGTCGGCGAACAACGCCTCGACCGACCAGCGCGACGGCGTCGGATCGGCGGGCACGACCGCGTCGACCTGCTGGTCGGGGTGCATGAGCCGCTCCTTCCATGCCAGGTAGCGCGCCTGCTGCTCGGTGGCGATGGCCGAGCGGTACGGGGTGACGGGGCGGGAAGCGTTCGTGAAGGTCATGGCGCACGTCCTGAGGTCGGGGAACGGGTCTCGACAGAGTGCGACGGCGCTCTCGAGGTGAGGGCGACATCGGTCGTGAGGTCTTCGGCGCCCGGGTCCCACCAGGACGCATGACGTCGGTCACAGCGACAACGCGATGGGCCCCGGAACAGGGCCACCCCGCTCAACCGCTCCACACCTGCCGTTCCACCGGCACCACTCCCGAACGCAGGACCTCCTCCAACTGGTACGAGCCCTGCCCCGTGAAGGTGCGCTCGAGCGCTTCGAGCACGTCAGCACGCGGGTCGTGGCCCAGCGCCACGAGCAGCGGACCGACGTGCACGGCCCGCACGGTCTGAAACCACTCGTACTCCCCATCGCTGCTCACCGGCGCCGTACCGGGGCCCAGGTCCTGCCCGTCGATGTGCAGGTCGCCCGCCTCGTCGAGGTGCGCGCTCAGGTAGCGGTGATCCGCGCCATCGTGCTCGTCGCGCAGCACGACTCGACGCGTGGGGTCGCGCGGCGCCTCGGCCTCATCGTCCTCTGTGCCCATGCCCCATTGTGGCGCGCCGATCCCCGTTGGTCGTTGGTCGGCGCCGTGGGTCAGACGAGATCGAGTGTGCGCAGGTCGCGGACGGCTTGGCAGGAGCGGGCGGCCATCGCGAGGAACATCTCGTCGCCGCGATCGGTCCGCGCCCCGTAGGCGGCGCCGAGCACCGTGATGAGCGGGCCCTGCAGCGCGCCGAAGCGGTAGTCCTCGAAGCACAGGTCGAACGAGTAGTCCTCGACCCCGCCGTCGACCAGCGCCTGGTGGTACGCCGCGACGAGCTCGGCCTCGTGCGCCTGGCGGGGCCCCGGATCCATCCCGGTCTCCAGCACGAACGCGAGGTCGCGCGCCGGCAGCCCGATGCTGAGCGTCTGCCAGTCGACGGCGACCACGTCCGCGCTGTCGGCCTCGGGGAACATGAGGTTGTCCAGCCGGTAGTCGCCGTGGATCAACGAGAAGCGCTCGCCCCGACCGACCGCCCAGGCCGCGACCACCGGGGGGATCTCGCGCAGCAGCGCGATGTCGTCGGCGGCGAGGCGCTCGCCGAACGTGTCGAGGAAGATGTCGGTCGCCCCGACGAAGATCTCGCCGAGCATCGCCGCGCCCTCCTGGTCGGTCGCCGTGAGCCAGTCGAGGTCGAGGATCGACGGGTCGCACCAGCTGCCGGCGTGCAGGCCGGCCAGGTTGCGGACCGCGAAGGTCGCGGCCTCGGGGGTGCAGCCGAGGATCTGGTCACCCTGGCGGCGGGGCGCGAGGTCCTCCATGAGCAGCACGAACGACGTGTGGTCGTCCGCCGCAGCCATGAAGTAGGTCTTGGGCACGCGCACGGGCAGCCCCGGGGCCAGGTCCCGGTAGAACGACAGCTCGGCACGGTACGCGCCGCCGACCATGGGCCGCAGGCCGAGGTCGGGTGTGGGCAGCTTCGCGATGAGCGACGCCGGCAGCGCACCCGGGTCACCCTCGAAGGTGAGGCCGAGCCGGTAGCTCTCGCCCATCTGGCCCGTGCCCACCGGCGCGTGCACCACGCCGACGACCGTGACGTCGTGACCTTCGGACCGCAGGGCCGCGGTGAGCCACTCGGGCGTCAGCTGTTCGGGCCGATCGGCGACTGCCGGGGTGCTCATGGGACTCTCCATCGGGGTTTCGATCACGATCGCGCCGCCATCCTCGCAGGCGTCACAGGTGACGACGGAACCAGTCGATCGCCGGCGGCGCGCTGGCGGCGAAGCCCGCTTCGTAGGCGTCGAAGTGGCCACCGGGGATCTCGACCACCTCGACGTTCGCGACGTCCGCCGCCGCGGCGATCCCCGGCCCCGGCGGGGTGAGGGTGTCGGCGGGCGCGACCACCAGCAACAGGGGCACGCGGGCGCCCGCGAGGTGATCGATCGGTCGGTACGGCTCGGTGATCCCGCTGATCCGCAACACGTTGCGCCAGCTGGGCGCGCGCTCGGCCGCGACGCGCGTGAACCACGCGTCGGCACCGTCGGCGAACATGAGGCCGAGCCCGTCGGGGGACGCGGCGGTCGCGGGCATCATCGCCTCGGCATCGGCCGCCGCCATCGCATCGGTGATGGCGGTCAGCGCCGCCGCCGACAGGTCCGGTCCGTCCGTGCCGAACGCCGGGACCTGGGCCACGGCGGCCCGGATGGGCAGGTCCTCCGCGGCCAGGATCACCACGTGACCGCCCGAGAAGCTCGACCCCCAGATGCCGATCCGCGCGGCGTCCACGGCCGGCTGGGCGGCGAGCCAGGTGATGGCGTCGCGGTACCCCTCGAGCTGCACGGTCGGCGACGGCCACTGCCGCGGCTCGCCGTCACTGGCCCCGAAGCCGAAGTGGTCGTACACGAGCGTCGTGAACCCGGCCGCGGCGAAGTCCTCGGCGTAGCGATCCAGGAACATCTCGCGCACCGCCGTCATGCCGTGAGCCATCACGATGCCCGGGCGCGGCTCGTCCCCGGCGCCTCGGTACAACCAGCCGCGCAGCAGCGCGCCGTGGGACAGGAGCTCGACGTCTTCGCGGGGGGTCGCCATGGCGACACCGTAGGCGCCCCGGGTCCACCGCCGTCGGCCTGCTCACCATCCGATCTGGCCGAGCAGGTGCGCGAACAGCTGGTCGGGATCGCGCTCGAGGCCCTGGCGGGCGAACCAGTCGGTGATGTTGGCGATGTCGCGATGGAGGAAGTCGACACCCATGGGGTTGGCGGCGATGTCGACGGCCTGGGGGAAGTCGATCATCCACAGCTCGTCGTCCCACCACAACAGGTTGTAGGCGGAGAGGTCACCGTGCGCGAAGCCCGCGGCGACGACGAGCTCGAGGTTGCGCACGAGTTGGTGCCAGATGGCGACGAGCAGCGGGCCGCGCGGGCGCAGGCGCGCGAGCGTCGGCGCCGCCTCGGCCCGGTCCCCCACGTACTCCATGTCGAAGCGGTCCTCCGCGAACCTCACGGGGTACGGCACACGCACGCCGGCACGCCACAACACCCCCATCACGTCATGCTCGTGGTTCGTCCAGCGCTCCTGGAGCAACGCCTTGCCGTGGGTGGACATGCGCTCGACCGCGCGGCGGTCGCGGCTCTTGCGGAACTGGCGGCCCTCCCGGTACGTGACGTCGTGGCGGAACTGCGACGAGCGCTGCACACCCATCGCCTCGAGAACGCCCTTCTGGGCGACTTCACGCGGGAGGTAGAGCTTGCGGGCGAGCAGACACCGGCCGGCGGCACCGGTGCGCTCGACGAGCGACACCTGGGCCTCCTTGCCGGTCTTCAACACACCGAGGTCGGTGTCGGTGAACGGCTCGGGGACGAGCCAGTCGGGTGGATCGGG
>JBBQHT010000174.1:0-10572 GCA_038324235.1 Acidimicrobiales bacterium | reverse complement strand
ACGCCTTCGGACTCGATCGGGTTCTGCGTGGCGAGCACCAGGAACGGCTCGGGCACGTCGAAGGTCTGACCGCCGATGGAGACGTGGTGCTCGGCCATGACCTCGAGCATGGCGGACTGCACCTTGGCGGGGGCCCGGTTCACCTCGTCGGCGAGGACGAAGTTCACGAAGATCGGCCCGAGCTCGATGTCGAAGCTCTCGGTCGAGCCCCGGTAGATGCGGGTGCCGACGATGTCGGCGGGCAGCAGGTCGGGGGTGAACTGGAGGCGGGCGAAGCTCCCGCCCACGACCTTGGCCAGGGTCTCGACGGCGAGGGTCTTGGCGAGACCGGGGACACCTTCGAGGAGCACGTGGCCCCGGGACAACAGGCAGACCATGAGGCGCTCGATGGCCCGGTCCTGGCCGACGATGACCTTCTTGATCTCGAACATCGCCTGCTCGAGCGCGAGGCTGTCGGAGAGAACCGCCGGAGGGGCGGCCGGGTCCGGCGGGGGGGCCGGCGCGGTCGTGGGCGGGGTGGTCTCGCTCTGCATGCAGGTGTCTCCTGGGAGGAGGGGTCGGGTGGGCGATCGTGGGGACTGCACCACGATCGACCGAAAGCCACGATAAAGGCCTCCTCAGGTTACGGCGGCGACGGCGGAGATGTCCCGGTGACCGGTGGGTTCGCGCAGCTTTACCTGCGGTTTCCGTCCGAACCGGTACGGTCTCGCCATGCGCGTGCTCGTGGTCGACGACGAGGTGGATCTGGCTGATGCCGTGGCCCGGGGCCTCCGCCGGGAGGGCTACGCCGTCGATGTGGCCCACGACGGGGACGAAGCCCTCGACAAGGCGCTCGTCAATGCGTACGACCTGATCTGCCTCGACATCACGATGCCCGGCCTCGACGGTCGCGAGGTGTGTCGCCGGATCCGGAACGACACGACGCTCGAGGCCCAGCCCCGGGTGCTGATGCTGACCGCACGCGATGCCCTCGAAGACCGGGTCGCCGGGCTGGACGACGGCGCCGACGACTACCTCGTCAAGCCGTTCGCGTTCCCGGAGCTGTCCGCGCGGGTGCGCTCGCTGCTGCGTCGCGACGCGGGGGTTTCCACCGCCGTGCTGCAGGTGGCCGACATCTCGCTCGACACCTCGCGCCACCACGCCGAGCGGGGCCCGCGCGAGCTGGACCTGACGGCGAAGGAGTTCGCCCTGCTGCGTTACTTCATGACCAACGTCGGGCAGGTCCTGTCCCAGGAGACGCTGCTGGAGCACGTGTGGGACGAGCACGCCGATCCGTTCACCAACACGGTACGAGTGACGGTGGGAACCCTGCGACGAAAGCTGGTGACCGCCGATGAACCCCAACTGATCGAGACGGTCATCGGCCGCGGCTACCGCCTTCGCGAGCAGCCGCTCGACGCGGTCAGCGATCCCACGGCGGATCCGACGGCTGATCCCGGGGCTGTTCCCGCCGACGAGGCCTGATCGCGCATGACCGAGGTCGCTGACGCCTCCGCCTCCGCCTCGGCGTCCGGTTCACCCGCGGCAGGGTCGGGCGCGGCCACGTCCAGGTCGTCGACCGACCGGCTCGGGCCCGAGCACCCGCGTCCGGTGCGGGCGGCGTCGATGCTGCCCACGTGGATGGGTTCGATCCGCCTTCGCCTCACCGTCGTGTACTCGATCGTGCTGTTCGGCATCGCGGCGGTGCTGGTCGGCGTGATCTACATGGGGGAGAGCCGGGCGCTCGCGAGCGCGGACCTCTATGACCGGCACCCGGCCACGTTCGTCCTTCCGGGTGGTGACGTCGTGTCGGGCCAGGTGGCGGTGCGCAACGACCGGCGGGCGTTCGAGCAGATCGTGAACGAACGGTCCCTCGAGGTCCTGCGCACCTACTCGCTCGCGGCGCTGCTCGCGTTGTTCATCGTCAGCCTCGTCGTCGGGTGGTTCCTCGCGGGGATGGTGCTGCGACCGATCGAGCGGATCACCAACGTCGCCAAGGAGATCCAGGCGACCGATCTGTCGCGCCGCATCAACCTCGGCGGCCCGCCTGACGAGCTGCGCGAGCTCGCCGACACGTTCGACGACATGCTCGGCCGCATCGACGATGCGTTCGAGAGCCAGCGCGAGTTCATCCACGAGGCGTCCCACGAGCTGCGCAACCCCTTGGCGGTGATCCGCACGAACCTCGATGTCACCCTGGCTGATCCCGGTGCGAGCGACGAGGACCTGCGCCACACCCTCGAGGTGGTGCAGCGATCCAGCGACCGCATGACCCGCCTGGTGGACGACCTGCTGGTGTACGCGCGCAGGGGCTCGTTGTCCCTGGAGCACGAGCGGGTCGATGTCACCGCGCTCGTCAGCGACCTGGCCGAGGAGTTCCGGGCGCCGGCCGCAGCCAAGGGCCTCACCCTCGTCGACCAGGCCACCCCCGAGCTCTGGGTGGACGGTGACCGCCACGCCCTGCGCCAGGCGCTCGCCAACCTGCTGGCCAACGCGGTGCGCCTCTCGCCCGAGGGCACGACCATCCGGGTCCGCGGCGGGGCCGAGGCCCCGTGGGTGTGGATGAGCGTCGAGGACCAGGGCCCGGGCATCGCCCCCGAGGATCAGGACCGCATCTTCCAGCGCTTCTGGCGGGGCGATCCGAAGGAGGGTCGGGCGGAGGGTCGCAGCGGCCTCGGGCTCACGATCGTCCGCCAGGTCGCCGAAGCCCACGGCGGCGCCGTGAAGCTGGTGTCCGAACCCGGCCGCGGCGCCGCGTTCGCCGTCTGGCTCCCCGCGGCCCCCGCCCCGGCGCCGCCCGCCCCCCAGTCGCTGCCCTGACCCGCCGCCGGAGGTGTGCCCCACCGAAATCGAGACCGGGTGTCGGCTCCGGGCCGACGAACCGCCTCAATTCCCGGTTGGGCTCCATGTCGGAGGGATCACTGCGTCGCCATCGATTCGGCCATGAGCTCGGACTCGTCGACGGCCAGCTGCACGTCGTCGGGCCGTGGCGCTTGGCGGCTGCCGAGGGGGCCGCTCTGGGGGATGAGGAACGACAGGATGGCGCCGATCGACACCACGACCGTGGCGAAGATGAGCGGCGTGCGAGCGCCCGAGACGACCGCCTGATCGAGCGCGCCGCGCAACGTCGCCACGTCGGCGGGGGAGAGGCCGGCCCTGGGCACGAAGTTGACGCCGCTCGCCTGGATCTGGCTGATCGTGTCGGCGCGGAGGCCATCGGGCAGGGCCGAGCCGGTGATGACATCGATCGCCTGGCGGATGGTCTGCATGCTCAGCAAGGTGCTGATCACGGCGATGCCGAGCGCGGCGCCGATCATGCGCACCGTCGTGTTGGCGCCACTGGTTGCCCCCGATCGCTCGGGCGGCACCTCGGACAAGATGACGTTGTTGAGCTGGGACCCGGCGAAGCCGATGCCGGTGCCGAACAGCGCGAAGCCGGGGAGCAGCTCGAGGAAGGTGAGCGACGGCGACAGCGCGATCGCGATCGCCGCGAGACCGAGCGCTTGGATCACCAGGCCGGCGCGCACGACGTTGGTCGTGCCGATCCGCCGGGTCAGCCAGTTGCCGACCTGGGACCCGATGACGATGAAGACACCCGATGGCACGAGCCACAACCCGGTCTCCACCGCCGAGAGGTGACGGCCGTCCTGGAGGACCACCGACATGACGAACAGGAAGGCGACCTGCCCCATCGCCAGCAGCATCAGCGTCAGGATCCCGTAGCGGAAGCCGCGGCGCTGCAGGTTGCTGAACTCGAACAGCGGATGCTCGTCGTTGCGCTCCTTGCGGCGCTGCACCCGGTAGAAGCCGGTGAGCGCGCATCCCGCGAGCAGGAACGCCACCGGCACGATCGAGATCGGCAGGGTGGCGGGCCAGATCGTGAGGCCCGCCACCTCGAACGCCCGCTCGGGAGCCCACCAGCCGTAGGCACTGCCCTCGCTGATGCCGAAGACGAGCAGGAACATGCCCGACGAGATCAGCAGGGCCCCGGGCACGTCGAGGCGTTCCTTGCGCTCGGAGGTCTGGCTGCGCCGCATGAACACCAGTGCCCCGAGGATCGCGAACGGGACGATCATCACGTTGAGGCGGAACGCCCAGCGCCACGAGTAGTTGGTGGTGAGGAACCCGCCGAGCAGGGGACCGAAGGCGACCGCGGCGCCCATGACCGCGCCCCACGTCGCGAAGGCGGTGGCTCGCTCGCGGCCGACGAAGGTGCTCGAGAGGATGCCCATCGTCGCGGGCAGCATCAGCGACGCGCCGATGCCCTCGATGATCGCCTCGACGATGAATAGGGTGACCACGCCGGTCGAGAGCGACGCGAGCAGCGAACCGAGGCCGAAGAGCGCGGCGCCGATGATGAAGATGCGGCGGGCGCCGAAGATGTCGCTCAAGCGGCCGCCGATGATCAGGAGCGCGGCGAACGTGAGGCTGTACCCGGTGACGACCCACTGCAGGCTCGGCAGCGTGGTGTCGAACTCCCGCAGGATCGTGGGGATGGCCACGTTCAGCACGGTGCTGTCGAGGGCCGCGATCAGCACCGACGTGAGCAGGATCGTGAGGGTGATCCACCGACGGGGATCGACGACGTCGATCCCGGTGAGCGGCCCGGCATCGGTCGCGGCGGCGGACCGATCGGCCGAGGGTGGGGGGCCTTCTGCTATCATCCGTCTGGATGATAGCAGCTCGCGAACGGAACCCTGCCCGCAGCCGTGAACGGATCCTGTCCGCGGCGCTCACCGAGTTCTCGGCGAAGGGGTTCGCTGGCGCCCGCGTCGAGGCGATCGCCCGGCGCGCCGGGCTCAACAAGCAGCTCATCTCGCACCACTTCGGCGGCAAGCTCGGCTTGTACCGCGCGGTGATGAGCCGGCGGCGGAACAAGGGCGGTGGCGAGATCGCCACGGCGCCGGGCCCGATGCCCGATGCGCTCCCGGCGTTCTTCGACCTGGCCGGCGACGATCCCGAGTGGATCCGGGTCCTGCTCTGGGAGACCCTCGAACCGGGCGGTAGGGGCGATGGGGAGGAGGGCGCCGACGATCGATCGGCCGGCTACGAGGACCGAGTCGCCCGGTACCGCGACCGGGTCGCATGGGTGGCGGCCGAGCAGACCGCAGGCCGGCTCCCGGCCGACCTCGATCCGCACCTGCTGTTCCTGTCCCTGATGGGCGCCGCGCTGTATCCCGTGCTCTTGCCCCACGTCGCGGATCTGGTGTGCGACGCGGACACCAGCACCGACGCGTTCGCGCACCGCTACCGCGATCACCTCCGAGCTTTCGCCGCGCACCTCGCTTGAGGAAGAAGCCCAGGTTGATCGATCGGATCGCCGGTGCGCACGCCCGCAGACGATGGCGGCATTCCCCGACGGCGGCTTCCCACTGCGCCCGCGGTCGTCGCGGCGACGAGGCGTTCTCGAGGACGTTGCGCGCTTACACGTCTTTTACTCGGGGTCCCGTACAACGGACACATCAGCTGGCGCCGACGGAGCCGCCAGCGCACGACCACCCCGAGGAAAACGCGACGTGTCCGACACCTGGAACACCTGGAACACCGAACCCCCTGCCGCCCCGCCGGTGACCGACGCCGATCCGTGCGTCGCCTGGGGTGCACCCCACACCCACGATCACGCCACCGATCCCACCCAGGCCGCGCCGTACGACTGGTACGCGTACGGCGCGCCCACGCCACCGCCCCCACCCCCTCTCTCCTCTCCTCCCACGAAGCGAGGGGGTGGGGCGCGTGTGGCACTCGCGACCGCGGTGGTCGTCGGTCTGCTCGGTGCGGGCTACGCCACCCACGACGTGCTGAACCGCTCGACCCAGCCGATCGTCACCTCGACGGCCTCGACCTCCACCCCGGTCAGCCAGAGCTCGACGCCGCTCGTCAGCGGCAACGACGAGGAGCCGGTCACCGCGGTGGCCAAGGCCCTCGGCCCGAGCGTCGTGGTGATCAAGAACACCGAGGGCCTCGGCTCCGGTGTGGTCTTCGACAGCAAGGGCCTCATCCTCACCAACGCCCACGTCGTCGGCACGGCCAAGACCGTGAGCGTCACGATCAAGGACGGCAAGACCTACGAGGGCACGGTGCTCGGCGCCGACACCGCCAACGACATCGCCGTCGTGCAGGTCACCCCCGACGGTGACCTGCCCGCCGCCCGCCTCGCCACCACGCCGGCTGAGGTCGGCCAGCTCGCCGTCGCCGTCGGCAGCCCGTTCGGCCTCGACGAGACCGTCACCGCCGGCGTGGTCAGCGCCGTCAACCGCCCCGTCGACAACGGCGCCGGTGGCGTGGCCAGCATGATCCAGACCGACGCCCCCATCAACCCGGGCAACTCCGGTGGCGCCCTCGCCAACCGCCGCGGCGAGGTCATCGGCATCAACTCCCAGATCTACAGCCAGAAGGGCGAGAACAACGGCATCGGCTTCGCCATCCCGATCGACAAGGCCAAGTCCATCGCCGACAAGATCACCGGCGGCGACAGCCTGGACCGGCCCTACCTCGGCGTGAGCTCGAAGGCCGCCACCGACGGCACCGCCGGTGCGGTCATCCAGCAGGTCGAGCCGGGTTCCGCCGCCGCGACCGCCGGCCTCAAGACCGGCGATCAGGTGACCGCCGTCGACGACACCAACGTCAAGGAGTCGACCGACCTGGCCGCCGCGATCGGCACGCACAGCCCCGGCGACACCGTCACCCTCACCGTCGCCCGCAACGGTCAGCCGACCAAGGTGACGGTGACCCTCGGATCCAAGCCGGCAGGATCGTCCTCCGCCCAGGGCAGCGATCCCCGCGGCTCCGGCTCGAACCCCTCCGACGGCAGCGGCTCGGGCTCCGGCTCGAACCCCTCCGACGGCAGCGGCTCGGGCTCGGGCCCCAACGGCTCGGGCGGCTGAGCTCCGGCTCGCCCGCCCCACGCTCTCTGTGGGCCCGGAGGTCCGGTCAGTACGGGGGTCTGTGCCTCCGGTCCCACAGGAAACCATCCCAGCAGGCAACGACCCATCCACTCGGATGGGTCGTTGTCTTTGGGTCACTCGTGGTGCGGGGCAGACGTGCGTTGCCTTCGGCGCGGTGCCACTAGGCTTCCCGCCTCGTGGAACCCCTGTTGCTTCTCGCCCTGCTCGCTGTGGTTGGCATTCTCGTCGGTGTGTCGGTCGCACTCGTGCGCACCCGTCGTCGCCGCGACATCATCGGCCTCGAACCGTCGCCGGACATCAAAGGGGTGCCCGACCACGTCAAGGCCGAAGTCGCCGAGCACAAGGCGCAGCTGCTCAAGGAGCTCGAGGAGCGCGAGGGTGCCGGCGTCGAACCGCCCGAGGTCGAAGATGCTCTCCAGGCCGCGGTCGAGGATGCCCTCGCCGGCGTCACCATCGCAGAGCCCGAGGCGCCGGAGCTCGAGCCCGAGGTCGCCCCGGAGCCCGAGGTCACCGAAGAACCTGCGGCGGTCAAGCCCCGCTTCCGGGACCGGCTCACCAAGGCCCGCTCGAAGCTCGCCGGCATGGTCGGCTTCCTCGCCGGCCGCGCCAAGATCGACGAGGACACCTGGGACGAGATCGAAGAGGCCCTCATCGGGGCCGACCTCGGGGTCGAGGCCACCCAGGACCTGCTCGATCACCTGCGGGCCCAGGTGCAGGCCGAAGGTCTCGAGACCGGCGATCAGCTGCTCGAAGCGATCAAGGCCGAGCTGAAGACGCGCCTGGCCGGCTTCGATCTGGCGCTCACCTTCGCCGCCACGAGCCCCACCGTGTGGCTCTTCGTCGGGGTCAACGGCGTGGGCAAGACCACCACCATCGGCAAGCTCGGCAAGCGCGAGGTCAACGACGGCAGGAAGGTAGTGATGGCCGCGGGCGACACGTTCCGTGCCGCGGCGGCCGAGCAGCTCGGCATGTGGGCCGAGCGCTGCGGTGCCGATCTGGTCCGAGGCAACGAGGGCGGCGATCCCAGTGCGGTGATCTTCGACGCCATCGAGAGCGCGGCGGCCAAGGGCGCCGATCTCGTGCTGGCGGACACGGCCGGGCGGTTGCACACCAAGGTCAACCTCATGGAGGAGCTGAGCAAGGTGCGGCGGGTGGCCGACAAGGGGGCCGGCACGGTCACCGAGGTCCTGCTCGTGATCGACGCGACCACGGGCCAGAACGGGCTCGTGCAGGCCAAGCAGTTCACCGACGCGGCCGACCTCACGGGCGTCGTGCTCACCAAGCTCGACGGGTCCGCCAAGGGCGGCATCGTCTTCGCCATCCAGAGCCAGCTCGGCATCCCGGTCAAGCTCGTCGGCCTCGGCGAAGGCGCCGATGATCTGATCCCGTTCGACGCCGACGAGTTCGTCGACGCGTTGTTCTCGTGACTCCCTGAAGGGGAAACCTCGTGATTCTGTTCCGCTTGTTGTTGCTCCCGATCAAGGTCGTCCTCGCGCTCTTCGGCGTCGCGGTGCGCACCAGCTTCCGCGCGGGCCGGCTGCCGGTCCGCGTCGGCGGGCGTGCCGTCCGGCTCGTCGGGTTCCGGGGGTGGCTGTTGTTCCTCGTCGGCCTGGCGCTGGGCCTGCTCTTCGCCCCGGGACCGGGCCGCGAGCTGCGCGCCCGGCTGCAGCGGCTGCTCGACCGGGACACGTCCTCCGACGGCGACCTGACCGCAAAGGTGGCGTTCGAGCTCGCCCACGCGCCGCGCACGTGGCACCTCACCCAGCCCACGGTCGGCGTCGTCGATGGACGGGTGCGGCTCAGCGGCGCGGTGCCCAACGAATCGTCGCGCGAGGAGCTCGGCCGCGTCGCGGGTGCCATCCCCGGCGTCGCCGGGGTCGACAACGCCTTGACCATCGCCACGCCGCGCGGTGCCGACGAGGCCGAGATCGACATCCGCGACTGAGCCGCCTGGCGACGCACGCCGCGCGACACGAGAGACCGGGCGGGCAGAATCGGTCGAGTGCGTTGGGTCCTTGCCCAGGCTGTAGCATCAGCGGTCCATGTTCGACGCACTCTCTGATCGTTTCGAGGGGATCTTCACCCGCTTGCGGGGCAAGGGCCGTCTGTCCGAGGAGGACATCGACGAGGTCCTGCGTGAGATCCGCCTCGCCCTGCTCGAAGCCGACGTCAACTTCAAGGTCGTCAAGAACTTCATCGGCCGGGTCCGCGAGGACCTGATCGGCCAGGATCTGAGCGCCGCCCTCAACCCCGCGCAACAGGTCGTCAAGGCGGTCCACGAGGAGCTGGTCAACACCCTGGGCGGGGAGACCATCTCGATCACCTTCGCCGCCAAGCCGCCCACCGTGGTCTTGATGGCCGGCCTGCAAGGCTCGGGCAAGACCACCAACTCGGCCAAGTTGGCCCAGTGGTTCAAGTCCAAGGGCCGCCAACCGCTCATGGTCGGCGCCGATCTTCAGCGCCCGGCGGCGGTGCAGCAGCTGCGCACGCTCGGCCAGCAGATCGGTGTGCCGGTCTTCAGCGAGGCCACCGATCCGGTCGCCGTCGCCCGGGCTGGCCTCGAAGAGGCACGGGCCACGGGCCGCGACGTCGTCATCGTCGACACCGCCGGGCGCCTGTCGATCGACACCGAGCTGATGGACGAGGTGCGCCGCATCTCCGAGACCGTCCAGCCGCACTACACGTTCCTCGTCATCGACGCGATGACCGGCCAGGACGCGGTGCAGACCGCCGAGGCGTTCCACGAGACCTTGGCGCTCGACGGCGTCATCCTCACCAAGCTCGACGGTGATGCCCGGGGCGGCGCCGCCCTGTCGGTCAAGGAGGTCGTGGGTCGTCCCATCGCCTTCGCGTCGACCGGCGAGAAGCTCAAGGACTTCGATCTCTTCCACCCAGACCGCCTCGCGGGTCGCAATCTCGGCATGGGCGACATGCTCACGCTCATCGAGAAGGCCGAGGAGGTCTACGAGAAGGACGAGGCCGAGGCCGCCGCCACCGCGCTGCTCGAAGGCACCTTCACCCTCGAGGACTTCCTCGACCAGATGCAGCAGGTCAAGAAGATGGGGCCGCTCGGCGGGCTCGTCAAGATGCTGCCGGGCGTGCCGAAGGAACTGCGCGACACCGAGATCGACGACCGTGAGCTGGGGCGGGTCGAGGGCATCATCTACTCGATGACCCTCGAGGAGCGCCGCCACCCCGAGATCATCGACACCTCACGCCGGGCTCGCATCGCCAAGGGCGCGGGCATGCAACCCCATGACGTCGCCCAGCTCATCACGCAGTTCAAGGAGATGCAGAAGCTGATGAAGCGCTTCGGCGGCGCGGGCACCAAGAAGGTCAAGGGCGGCCGCAAGGGCAAGAAGGGGGCCAAGGGCCGCGGCGGCCGGGTCACGGCCAAGGGGCCGGCCCCGATGCAGAAGATCGACCTGCAAAAAGAGCTGGGCAACCTGCCCGACCTGCGCGGTGGCGGCCTCAAGAGCGGCGCCGGCCCGGGCGGTCTGGCCGACCTCGATCCGGGGGCCGATTTCCCCGGCTTGCAGTAGCACCTGTTTCCGACGCACCATATCGGGTCGGTTTCCCCGGCACCGGTCTCCCGGTTTCCGGGTCAACGAAGAGAGAAGAGAACACCGTGGTAAAGCTCCGCCTGATGCGGATGGGTAAGAAGAAGCAGCCGACGTACCGCGTGGTT
>JBBQHT010000173.1:0-10588 GCA_038324235.1 Acidimicrobiales bacterium | reverse complement strand
GAGGTCGATCTGCTCGTCCAACCCGGACTCGCCCCTGACGATCGCGAACGCCTGGTGCCCGATCCGCGCGTGCACGACCGGGTGCGGGCCGCGCTCGACGGTGTAGGTGTCCGGCTCGACCAGCCCCCCGACCACGACCTCGCCCTGACCGCGCGCCGCTTCGATGACGAGGCGCGTGCGGTCACCCGTCGACGGGTCGACGCTGAACGCCACGCCCGAGCACTCGGGGGTGACCATCACCTGCACGACGACGGTAATCGCCGGCTCCGCCGCCTGGCCCTGGCTCACGCGGTAGGCGACGACTCGCGAGCCGTACACCGACGCCCAGCAGTCCACGACCCGTTCCAACAGCTCGGCGGAGCCGGACACGTTGGTGAAGGTCTCGTTCATGCCGGCGTACGAGGCATCGGCGCCGTCCTCGCCGGCGGCCGACGACCGGACCGCGACCCGCAGCGGATCCGTTGGGCGGCCGGCACCCGCCTCCCGGTCGGTCAGTTCGGTGAACGCCTCGAGCACTTCGTGCTGCAGCCCGATGGGCATCCCGCTCTTGTGCACCAGGTCGCGCAGGTGGGCCGATGCGTGGTCGAGCCCGCCGGGATCGTCGGCGTCGGCCGCCGCCGCCTCGTCGATCAGCAACTGACGGACACCGCCTTCGTCCATCGCCCGCGTGAAGGCATCGGCGGTGATCACGAACCCCGCCGGCACCGGGAAGCCCGCGCGGGTGAGCTCGCCGAGGTTGGCGCCCTTGCCTCCGACATGGGTCTCGTCGGCCAGCGAGATCGCGGCGAACCACAGAATGGACGGGGCCGAAGACGGGGCTGAAGGCGAGGCCAGCGGCGGGGCGGACGAGTTCGAGGGCATGGTCTCGACGGTAGGAACAACGGCACGGGATCGGTAGGGCCGAAAGCCCTCGCCCGCCACCTGTCAGGCTGGGGCGATGACCGACGGCCCGTCTCCCGATCCCCCGACCCTGCCGGCGGCGCTGTTCGAGACCCACATCTCGATCGTGTTCCTGATCGGGGACCACGCCTACAAGCTCAAGAAGCCCGTGCACTTCCCCTTCGCCGATCTCACGACCCGCGAGGCCCGCCTGGCGCTGTGCCGCCGTGAAGTGGCGCTGAACCAACGCCTCGCGCCCGACGTCTACCTGGGCGTGGCCGACATCGCCGGGATCGACGGCGAGCCCAATGATCACCTCGTGGTGATGCGCCGCATGCCCGCCGAACGGCGCCTGTCCACCCTCGTGCTCGCCGCCGACCCGGCGGTGCCCGCCGCCCTCGAGGCCCTCGCCGGCCAACTGGCGGCGTTCCACGCGCGGGCCGACCGGTCCGCGGCGATCGACGAGGCGGCGGGCCCCGCCGCGGTGGCGGGGCTGTGGCAGGAGAACTTCGACGAGCTGGCGCCGTTCGCCGGCTCGGTGCTCGATGCCGATCGCCTGGGTCGAGCCCAGGACCTCGCGATGACCTTCCTGTCGGGTCGGGAGGCGCTGTTCGCGAACCGGATCGACGAAGGGCAGATCTGCGACGGGCATGGGGACCTGCAGGCCGACGATGTGTTCTGCCTGCCCGACGGTCCTCGGGCCCTCGATTGCATCGAGTTCTTCGATGGCTTCCGGTTCGGCGACGTCGCGAACGACGTGGCGTTCCTGGCCATGGACCTCGAGCGCCTCGGCGCCCCGGACCTGGCGACGAGCTTCGTGGCCTCGTACGAAGCGGCCGCCGGTCGGCGCCTCCCCCGGGCCCTCCTCTCGTTCTACGTGGCGTATCGGGCCCAGGTGCGCACGAAGGTGACCTGCCTGCGAGCCGCCCAGCAGGAGCCGGGCTCATCGGCGTGGACCGCCAGCGTCGACACCGCGCGGGGCCTGCTCGACCTCTGCCTGCGTCACCTCGAAGCGACGGCCGTCCGGCTCGTCCTCGTGGGAGGACTGCCCGGCACGGGCAAGTCCACCGTCGCCGCGGCGCTGGCCGAGGCGTTGCCCGCCGAGGTGCTGCGCTCGGACGTGGTCCGCAAGCAGCTTGCCGGTGTCGGTCCGACCGACCACGTGGCCGTGGCCTTCGAGGCCGACCTCTACACCCCCGAGATGACCGACCGCGTGCACACCGCGCTGCTGGCCGAGGCCCGCTCGTTGCTCGCGAGCGGCAGATCGGTGGTGCTCGACGCGTCCTTCGCCCGCGATCGGCACCGGGTCGCGGCGCGCCGACTCGCGGCCGAGAGCACGGCAACGATGAGCGAGCTCCGCTGCGTGCTCGAGGCGGCCGACGCCAGCCGACGCCTCCAGCGCCGCCGCTCGCTACCGGGAGACGTCTCCGACGCGACGCCGGCGATCGCGGCGGCCATGTCCGACACCTTCGACCCGTGGCCCACGGCGACCACGCTCGACACCCGCGACCCCAGCGCCGGCGTCGCCCATGCCGCGCTCGTGGCGATCACGACGGCCCCAATCCCGGCCTGACCGTGGCCAGATCTGCCGGTAGGGTCGACTCGCGGCCTCGACGCGGCGAGGCGGCGGCACGCGGCGGCGAAGCGGGGATCACGTGAACGGGGGATCGACGACGGTGCGACGCAACGCGAGGTCGAGGGACGCCGCAGGCCTGGTGGCCGTCGCCATCCTGCTCGCGGTCGCGCTTTGCTCCTCTGCACCGTCGTCGGCGCAAGGGGCGACGGTGACCGAGACCTGCGCTGCCACCGGGACGCAGACCGCGACCGGCAGCAAGCTGATCAGCGGGCCGATGCTGCCCCAGATCACCAGCAGCGCACTGGCGATGAGCATCCCGCTGACCGTCGCGGCCACCCCCCAGATCAATCCGGGGGGCACCATCACGACCGTGGCGACCTTCCAACTCGATCTCGCCGCCGTCGCCGCCGACATTCTGGAGCACCGCGTCCGGCCTGCGGTCGCGGCCGCGGGCTACCCGAGCCTCGCGCCCACCGCGTGGGACATCGTGGACCTGCACGCGATCCGAGTCGCGTTGCCGCTCCCCACCGACACGACCCCATCGGGCACGCCGATCGCGGCGTCGTCGGCCACGACCGTCAGCGCCACGTTCGACGCCGGCGCCGTGGCCCTCACCGCTGACCACCTGCAGGCCGACACCCGCGCACCGGTGGCCCCGGTGTCGCTCTCGGTCACCTGGGACGAGCTCGACGGGGGCGCCCCGGCCCCCCGCACGATCACCCTGCACCCGGGGTCGATCACCTTCGACGCGGCCATCTCGGTCGGCGTGCTGTTCTACGGATCGCCGGTGCTCGGCGGCGTGGACGGACCCTGGGCGTGCACGCCCCACGATCCGAGCGCCGCGCTCGCGACGACCGACGCGGTCACCACGGCCACCACGACGGCGCCGTCGACGAGCGTTCCCGCGTCCACCACCACCGCGCCCACCACCGTCCCGACCACGAGCCTGCCGACGACCACCACGACCTGGCCGTCGACCACCACGACGCCACCCGGTGCGTGTGCGGTCTCCGGCTTCGACCGCTTCGGCGGGTACGCGGCGATCGACCTGGGCGCGACCGGGTTCTTCCGCACCGCGCAGCACGAAGGCCGATGGTGGCTGGTCGATCCCGACGGCCACCCGTTCTTCTCGCAGGGGATCAACCACGTGACCTTCGCCGGGACGCCGGACCAGTTCGGGGTCGCCGCCTACCAGGATGCGGTGACCAAGAAGTACGGCACACCCCAGCGCTGGGCGGACGCCCAGGTCAGCCGGATGCAGCAGTGGGGGTACAACACGCTCGGGGCCTGGAGCGACACGACGCTCTTCACCGGCCGCGAGCCGTACACCCTGCTGCTCGACATGACCGCCGAGGACTTCGGCAGCGGCGTGATGGAGGACCTGTGGGCGCCGGCGTGGGAGGCCGGCGTGCACGCGGCCGTCGTGGCGAAGGTGACACCGGCCCGGGACGACCCGTACCTGCTCGGGTACTGGACCGACAATGAACTGCACTGGGGTCCTGACTGGCGACCGGTGCACCTCTTCGAGGAGTACGCGGTCCGGCCTGCGTCCGCGCCGGGCAAGCAGGCGTGGCTCGCGTTCCTCCAGCAGCGCTACCCGACCTTCGCCGCCTTCGCCGAGGACTTCACCACCACCGCCACCGACTGGGTGACGCTGGGCGACCCGACGACGGTCACCGCGTGGACCGCGACCGGCGGCGAGGCCACCCGTGCGGCCTGGGTCCGCGCCGTGGCCGAGCGGTACTTCTCGTTCACGAGCGACGCGATCCGATCAGCGGATCCCCACCACCTGAACCTCGGACCGCGGATGATCGCCCAGGTGACCGGCCGACCGGTGCTCGAGGTGGCGGCGAAGTACGTCGACGTCGCCAGCTTCAACGACTACGCGATCATCCCCGAGCTGGCGGCGCCGCTGCGCAACGCCGATCCGACCTACCTGTCCGTCGATGACGGCCTCGCCGCCCAGGCCCAGATCCTGGGCAAGCCGATCATCGTGAGCGAATGGAGCTTCCGGGCCGCCGACTCCGGTCTGCCGAACTCGTGGCCCCCGCTGTTCCCCACGCTGCAGACCCAGGACCAGCGCGCGGCGGCCTATGAATCCTTCGCCACGTCGCTGCTGCGCACCGACTGGGTCGTGGGCCAGCACTGGTTCGAGCACGCCGACGAGCCCCCCGCCGGTCGCCCCGGCGGCGAGGACAGCAACTTCGGCCTGGTCGACCTGGCCGACGACCCGTACCGACCGATCGTCGACATCTCCAAGACGATGCACGACTGCGCCTACGCGCGGCTGCTGGGCGCCGATCCGCCCGCGAGCACGACCTCCACCACGGCCGCGACCGCGAGCACGACCTCGCCGTCGCCCGCCGTCGCGGCGGTGGCCGATGCGCCGGTCGCCGCGGCCGTCGCGGCCGCGCCCGTGCTCACCGGCTGAGGCGGTCGGGACCTTCTGCCCTGGGATCGCCGCGCCCGGGGCGGGATGATCGGGATGTAGCCCGATCAGAAGGAGTCAGCATGGAACAACACGACATCGCCCTGCTCGAGGCCCGCATCCAGGACCTCGAAGATCAGCAGGAGAAGCTGCGCACGCAGGTCACCCGCGCCGAGCTCGACCAGTGGGAGGGCCGCATCGACGATCTCGATGTCCAGCTCCACCTGGGCGCCATGGACGTCCGTGACCAGTTGAACCCGTTGGTCAAGGTCCTGCGCGATCGCTGGCTCGACGCGAACGAGCAGGTCAGCTCCGCCACCTCCACCACCGGCGACGTGCTCGACAAGCTCCGCGGCGGCCTGGAACAGGCCATGAAGGACATCCGCCAGGCCCTCGTCGACGCTCGCCAGACGGTCACCGGCTGACCGCCCGGCCCCGATCGCGCTCTACCATCTCCGTCCATGACGGACTGGTTCGAGATCACCCGACGCAACGCCCGCTCGATCCAGACGACCATCGGTTGGATCTTCTGGGACCCGGGCGCCGTCGAGAACTACGTGGCCCTCGGCCTCCCGGAGGGACTCGCGGGTCCGCTCGGCTACATCGCGGCCCGCGGTGCGCCCCTGGCCACCGCCGGGCCCGCGGCGGTCATCGCCGCCTTCGGGTCGATCAGCCCGCTCGGCATCCAGGCCACCTTCGACCTGCTCGACGGTCCGGACGTGTTCGCCGCGATGTCCACCGCCCGCGACGACGCCGTCGCCGAGGGCCTGGCGCAGTACGCGCCCGACATGATCGACCCGCTCATCGAGCACGGCCCCGGGCTGTGGGAGGTGGTGGACCAGCTCCCGCTCGTCGGCCGGGTGTTCTTCGGCGCGCACGTGGCCTGGCCCCGGCCGGCCGATCCGCTGCTGTCGGGGTGGCACGCGGTCAACTGCCTGCGCGAGTGGCGCGGTGACACCCACTGGGCGCTCGTTGTGGCGGCCGGGCTCACCCAGGCGGAGGCGTCGATCCTGCACAACGCGTGGCTCGGGTACGAAGGCGACTGGCTGGCCGCGTCGCGAGGCACGGCACCGGAGGTGATCGATGCTGGTTGGGCGGCCCTCGCCGCACGGGGCCTCGCGGCCGAGCGGGCGGTGCTCCCCGAGGGCATCGCGCTCCGGCAGCGCATCGAGGATGACACCGACCGCCTGACCACGCGGCCGTGGGAACTGCTCGGCGAAGCCGCCGCACTCGACTTCGCGGCCCGGTTCGAGCCGCCGTGCGAGGCGCTCCTGCGACGCGTCGACGAGACCGCCGGGCCGAACTTCCAACCGGCCTCCCGCCTGCGATGAGGTGACCTTCGCCCCTGGCCTGGGGCCCTGGTGATCGCGACCGTGAGGGTGACCCCGATCAGAAGCAGGTTGGCCATGCGAGCACTCGTCATCTACGAATCGATCTACGGGAACACCCATCTCGTGGCTGGCGCGGTGGCGGAAGGGCTGGGGGACGCGACCACGATGCCGGTGGCCGACGTCGACCGAGCCGCCCTCGACCAGGTCGACCTGGTGGTGGTCGGGGGTCCCACGCACGGGCACTCGATGTCGTCGGCCACCACCCGCCGCACCGGCATCGAGTCCGGGTCGCGCCACGGCGAGGAGCTCGATCCCGATGCCGAAGGGCCCGGCCTCCGCGACTGGTTCTCGATGCTCGATCCGGTCGACGGCGTGCTGGCCGCCGCCTTCGACACCCGCTTGCACGGCCCCGCCGCGTTGACGGGACGGGCCTCGAAGGGGATCACGCGACGCCTGCGCCACCACGGTTTCGTGATGATCGCGGAGCCCGAGAGCTTCCTCGTCACCAAGGACAACCACCTGGAGATGGACGAGCGGGGCCGGGCGCGTGCATGGGGTGCATCGTTGGCTGACGCGGTCGCCGCCCACCCGAGGCTTCGGGCCGGAGCAGGGTCCTGAGGATCCCGCTGATCGTCCCGCCGGCTGGTTCGGGGCAGGGGCCGAGCGGCGCGCGTCCGGTTGGGTCTGGCGGCTGAGGTGCGCACCGCCCTCGGCTTCGCGCCGCTCATCGCTGCGCTCGTCGCCTTCGAGCTGTACTGCCTCATCGAGGTGGTCCGCCGGCCGGCCAAGCTGCTGCCGAAGTGGGTCTGGGCCCTGGTGTGCGTGGCGAGCGTACCGATCGGCGGGATCGTGTACCTGTTCGCCGGTCGGGGTGAGGCGCTCGAACCTGCGCCTCGCGAGCCCACGGAAGTGACGGGGCCGAGGGCCGCGCCGGCCGATCTCCGGGGACGCGTCCACGCAGGCGCCCGCCGGCCGGTCGACTCGACGGCAGGTCCCGCGCTGCGCACGATCGATCTCGCCAAGCACTACCGGGAGCACGACGCGCTGGCCGGCGTGTCGATCACCGTGCCGTACGGATCGGTGTTCGGGCTGGTCGGCCCGAACGGCGCCGGCAAGACCACGTTGCTCGCCATCCTGGCCGGCTTGCGTCACCCGACCTCGGGTTCGGTGTCGTTCGCGGCGTCCGCCCGCGTCGCCCTCCTTCCCGACACCCCTCACTTCGAGCCATGGCTGACCGCCCGGGAGGTCGTCGATCTGGCCCGCCAGCTGACCGTCCCGGGCGCCGGTGCCGATGCGACCACGACGGCCTTGGGGCGGGCCGGCCTGCTCGACGCCGCGGATCGCCGCACCGGCGGGTTCTCCCGCGGCATGCTCCAGCGCCTCGGACTCGCCGCCACCATCGTGGGCCAGCCCGACATCCTGCTGCTCGACGAGCCCTGCTCAGCGCTCGACCCCTTGGGCCGCCGCGAAGTGCTCGACCTGGTCGGCAGCCTCGGCGGTGACCACACCGTGCTGTTCTGCAGCCACATCCTCGACGACGTGCAAGAGGTGTGCGACACCGTCGGGGTGCTGCACGAAGGCCAGCTCCTGTTCCAAGGCGAGCTGAACGAGCTGCTCGTGGGCCACGCCGCGCCGACCTACACGATCCGCCTGCGCCCGCCGCTCGACGCCGTCGTCGCCGTCCTCGACGCGGCGCCGTGGGTGAGGTCGATCGAGCAGCTCGGGGCCGAGGAGCTCCGGGTCACCGTGGATCACCTGAGCGACGCAGAAGAGCACCTCGCCGCCGCACTGGCCGCCGCCGACGCCCGGGTCGTGAGCTTCGTTCCGGCTGGCGCCGACCTGGAACAGGTCTTCCTGGAGCTCGTCCGATGACCGCGGCCCGCGTGCAGAGCGGCGGCGGCACCCGGGCCGCCCGGACGGACCGCCCGATGTCGCTGTGGCGCCTCGAGTGGCTCCGCCTCCTGCGCACCCACCGGCTGCTCGCCCTGGTCGCGGTCTACGGGTTCTTCGGCCTGGTCTCCGCACCCATGGCCCGATACATGAACGAGATCGTGCAGCGGGTCGGGGCGGGTGTGCAGGTGATCGCGCCACCGGCCACGCCGGTGCAAGGGATCTCGACCTACGTCGGCAACACCAACCAGATCGGGCTCCTCGTCTACACACTGGTCGTCGCGAGCGCGGTGGCCTTCGATTCCCAGCGCGAGATGGCCGTGTTCCTCCGCACGCGCGTGCCGTCCTACCGGACGCTGCTGCTCCCCAAGTACCTGCTGTCGGTCGCGGCGGGATCGTTCGCGTTCGGCGTCGGCGTCGTCGCGACGTGCTACGGCACGATCATCTTCCTCGGTGACGTCGGCCTCGGCGGGCTCCTCGCCGGCACGGCACTGTCCATGCTGTACCTGGCCTTCATCGGAGCAGTG
The DNA here is from genome assembly GCA_038324235.1 of Acidimicrobiales bacterium. Lineage (GTDB taxonomy): Bacteria > Actinomycetota > Acidimicrobiia > Acidimicrobiales > Acidimicrobilacustridaceae > JBBQHT01. The sequence goes on along the minus strand of JBBQHT010000173.1, from coordinate 1,957 downwards.
GCGGCCCTGCTCGGCGCCCGGCTCAACAGCGTCCTCACCACCGCGGTCGCGACACTCGCGATCGCCCTCGGACTGAGCATCGTCGGCGCGATCGGCAACCTGGGAGACTGGCTGCCCAGTCACCTACTCGGCGCGCTCACCTCGCTCCCCTTCGACGGCGACGCCGGCTCGTTCCTGCGCTCGGTGGCCGTCACGGTCATCGCGACCATCGGATTGCTGCTCGCCGCGGCGCAGGCGGGTGGGGCCCGCGAGCTCTGAGGCTCGCCGGCTGCGGGTGGGCCCCGATCAAGCAGCTGCCGGGCCCGAGCCCTCGGTTCGGCTGACGCGGATCGCACCGGCGACCACCTTGGTGCGATCGGGCCGCACGAGGTAGGCGCCGTAGTCGTCGACCCGTGCGAACCACGCCAGACCCGCCTCCCCGGCGGCGAACAGCGCCGTCGAGTACGCATCCGCCAGACCGAGGTCCGGGCCGACCACCGTCGCGCTGGCGAGCGAGGTGGCGGGCCGACCCGTCGCCGCGTCGATGACGTGCTCGCCCCGCTCGTAGGCACCAGACGTCGCGACTGCCCCGTGCTCGATGTCGATGACGCCGATCAGCCCGGTGGGGTCGTGGGGATCCTGGATCCCGATGTGCCACGGCTCGTGCCGACGGGTCACGACGATGTCCCCGCCACCGTTCACGAACACGTGGTCCGCGCCGCCGGCCACCAGCAGCTCCGCGGCCCGCTGGATCGCCCAGCCCTTGACGTAGGCGGCGGGGTCCGGTCCCCGCGTCGGATCGGCGGTCAGCGAGAACGCCCCCTCGGTCACCGCGGTGAGCTCGGCGGCTCGGTCCACCACGTGGCGGACGTCAGGATGCGCGTCGTCGAGATCCACCTCGCCACGGGACCACGACAGCCACTCGCTCTGCGGTGCGTAGGTCGTGAACCGATCGTCCACCTCGTGGAGCCACGCGGCGGCCTCATCCAGCGCGGCGAGCTCGGCGGCGTGCCGCTCACGGTCCACGTGGGCGACGAGCGTGAACATCGTCCCCATCGCGGGCTCGACGCGGGAGACCCGGACGAGCTGGGTGGCCGGGGCGGTCCGACCCGGCGCGACCGCGGCCGCGTCGATCACTTCGCCCGGTCGATCGCGGCCTGGAGCGACTGCTGGTACCCCGTCGATGTGTACGTCGCCCCGCTGACGCCGTCGATCTGGGCGCTCTGCGCGCTCATCGCCTGGTCGTGCAACATCGGCAGCGCTTCGTTGTTGATCGCCTGGGACCGGCGCGCCTCGTTCGGGTATTGCAGCACCTTCACGTCCACGAGCTTCGAGCCCTGCAACACGGCCTCGACCTGGACCGGACCGAACCGCGTGTCGATCACGGGACCATCGCTGACGCGGTTGCCGTTGCCGCCCTGGCTCGGGCCGCTGGTCGTGGTCGGCCGCGGCGCGGTCGTGGTGGTCGACCGCGGCCGGACCGGGCCTCCATCCTCGTCGTCCTCACCGAAGCCCTGGGGTGGGAACGTGGACGTGGTCGACGGTCGAGTCGTCGTCGGGGCGCCCGCCCCTCCCGTCCCCGTCGCCCCCGAGCCGGCGGCGTCGATGGTCGTGGGCGCGACGGACGCGTCGATCACCCCCTGCGCGTGCAGGAGCCAGGTGAGGCCGGCGGCGGACACCGCGATGGCGGGCAGAGCCTTCTTCATCGGGACCTCACGGATCGAAGCGTTCGGAGTGGATGCTGTGCTCGGCGATGTCGAGGGAGCGCAGCGACCGGTGCACCGCGTCCACGAAGCTGGCGTGGCCGCACACGTAGATGTCGCGCTGATCCAGATCGGGCACGATCCGGTGGAGCGAGTCGGGTGACAGCACGTCGAGAGCAGGATCCGGATGGCGGGGTCCGAGCAGGTAGTCGACGGGTGAGCCGTGCCCCGCGGCCAACCGATCGAGCTCGGCGTGCAAGATCACGTCCTCGGCG
>JBBQHT010000172.1:0-10612 GCA_038324235.1 Acidimicrobiales bacterium | reverse complement strand
GTACCTCATCTCCCGAGAGCGGGACGAGGAGCGGGTCGCCAAGCTCGCGCACCGCCAGGAAGCCGAGATCCTGCGCCTGTCCACGCTCGCCGACTCGATGCGCGGCCAGACCGCGAAGCGGGCCCGGGTGGCCAAGAGCCTCGACGCGCGCACCGACCGGCTCCGGTCGGCCAAGGTCGAAGGGCCGACCCAGCGCCGCACGCTCGCCCTGCGCTTCCCCGAGCCGCCGGCCTGCGGGCGCACCGTGCTCACCGCCACCGAGCTGTGGAAGTCCTACGGCGCACTCGATGTGTTCTCCGATGTCAGCTTCGATGTGGGTCGCGGCGAGCGCCTCTTGATCATGGGCCTCAACGGCGCCGGCAAGACCACGTTGCTCAAGATCCTGGCCGGCCGCACCGAGCCGGATCTCGGGTCGGTCGAACCGGGCCTCCACGTGTCGATCGGCTACTACGCCCAGGAGCACGAGGGCATCACCGCCGGCAAGAGCCTGCTCGACCACATGCGCGAGGAATCGGCGCTGGGCGACGAGGCGTTCCGTGCGCTGATGGGCATGTTCGGGCTCAGCGGCGACAAGGTCTTCCAGGACGCCGCGACCCTGTCAGGCGGCGAGAAGACCAAGCTCGCGCTCGCCCAGATGGTGTCGGGCCGCCACAACCTGTTGCTGCTCGACGAGCCCACGAACAACCTCGACCCGATGTCGCGGACCGCCACCGGCGAGGCGCTGGCCTCGTGGCCCGGCTCGATGATCATCGTGAGCCACGACGTGGAGTTCGTGAAGGCCCTGGCGCCGGATCGGTGCCTGCTGATGCCCGAGGGCACGCTCGACTACTTCAGTGACGAGATGCTCGATCTCGTCGAGCTCGCGTGACCGGGCCACGGCGCCCCGGGGCAAATGACACGCGTGTAGGGAAATCGCCCAGGGTCCTTGCATCCACCCCGCCGCGCGGCCATGCTTCCCCGAATGGAGCTGACCCAGCGCGACCGCGACATCCTGGATTTCGAGAGCTCGTGGTGGGCCGAATCCGGGCCCAAGGAGCAGCTCATCCACGAGCGCTTCGAGCTCTCGGCCACCCGGTACTACCAGATCCTCAACGAGCTGCTCGAGATGAACGAGGCCTACGACCACAACCCGCTGGTCGTGCGCCGGCTCCGCCGTTTGCGGGATCGCCGGCGCCGGGTCCGTCACGAGGGCTACCAGGCGAGCGAACCTCCCAGCCGGTGACGGCCCGGCTCCTCACCGGTAGGTCTGCGGCGTGAGCGATCAGGACCTCCCCGGCGGCGATCTCGATCCCGCGGTGGCCGCCGACGCCCCCACGGCCGGTGCGGCTGACGCGTCGCCACCCCCGCCCCCTGCTCCACCGAGCGGCGCCGTTGCGCCCCGTCCGGCCCGCAAGCGGGTGGCGAAGAAGAAGGCGGCCCCGCCCGCCCGGGGCGCGGCTGCCCCTGCGCAGGATCGCCCGCCGCGCACCCCGAAGGCCCCGCCCCCGATCGATGAGGGCAAGGCCACCCGCAACGGCATCATCGTCATCGCGGTCACGGTCGTCATCGGGCTGGTCATCTTCGGCAAGGGCATCCAGCAACAAGACGCCGACGTGCGCACCGCCGCCAGTTCGGCCACGTCGTCGACGCTGCCGGGCATCTCCACACCGGAGAGCGATCGCAACGCCCCGCCCTCGGTCACCTCCCCGGAGCAGGGCACCACGATCCCCCAGGTCGTGGTCACCAAGGTCCCGCCCAAGGACATCAAGATCGTGGTCGCCAACGGCGTGGACCCGAGCAAGACGATCGCCGGCCCCAACGCCGACAAGCTCACCGCCCAGGGCTACGTGGTCACCAACAAGACCGACCTGCCGACCACGAGCGACAAGAGCTTCGTGTACTACAGCGGCGACCTGCAGGCCGAGGCCCAGGCCGTGGCCAAGGTGCTCGGCCTGCCCGACTCCGCTGTCGTGGCGATGCCCAAGACCCCGGCGGTCCCCGTCAACGGCGCCCAGATCCTGGTCGTCATCGGCAAGGACCAGGCCTGACGCTCGAGCCGGTGGCCTCCCCGTCGTCGACCCCGTCCGATTCGGCCCGTGCCGCCCTCGATGCCGCGGTGGCCGCGCTAGGGGCCGACCCGCTCGCGACCGGGTTGTTCCTCGACTTCGATGGCACGATCTCGCCGATCGTCAACGAGCCGGCGGCGGCCCAACCCCTGCTCGAGGCGCCGCAGATCCTGGCCGATCTCGCCCGCGGCTTCGGCCGAGTCGGGTTGCTGTCGGGCCGGCCCGTGTCGTTCCTCGAACCGTTCTTCGCGCCCACGATCACCCTGGCGGGGCTCTACGGGCTCGAGACCCTCGTGGCGGGGGAGCGGTGGGATCATCCCTCGAGCGGCACGTGGCGCGAGGTCGTCGAAGATGTTGCGTCCACCTCGGTCGCCCGGGGCCCCGCCGGCATGCGGGTCGAGACCAAGGGTCTGTCGCTCACGCTGCACTACCGCGGTGTCCCGCACCTCGCCCACGACGTGCAGGCGTGGGCGGAGCAGCAGGGGGCGCGCTCAGGCCTGATCGTGCGGCCCGCCCGCATGTCCTTCGAGCTGCACCCGCCGATCGAGGTCGACAAGGGCTCCACCCTGCTGCGCCTCGCCGAAGGCTTCTCCGCCGTGGCGTTCATCGGCGACGACCACGGGGATCTGCCCGCGTTCGCCGCCCTCGACACGCTCGCGGCCACCGGGGTCACCGCGGTGCGGGTGGCGGTCCGCAGCGCGGAAGGCGATCCGGAGCTGACCCTGCGCGCCGACCTCTGCCTGGACAGCCCTGACGAGGTCCTCACGTTCCTGCGGGCCCTGCGCGACACCCCCTGACGCCGACCGGCGGAGCTTCCTCAGGCCCAGGCCCAGGCCCAGGCGCCGGCGCAGGCCGAGGCGCCGGCGCGGGGCCAGGCTTCGGCTTCTGCTCAGGCCCCGTCGACCCCGGAAGGGGCGTTGGTGGCGGGGGAGCGTTCCGAGGTGCCGTCAGTCCCGCGGATCGTGCTCGGCCGCAGCGAGCTGGTCGTGCAGCCAGTCGGCGGGCGTGCGGGCGAGGGCCAAGGTGCGCACCGCGGCGGCGTGCTCGGCCCGGTCGGCGGGCGGCATCACGAGCGCGTGGTGCAGGGCGTCCGCGGTGGCCGAGATGTCGTAGGGGTTGACCCGCACCGCCGCCGCGCCGAGCTCGGCCCAGGCCCCCGCCTCGGGGCTGAGGAGCAGCACCCCGTCACGCTCGTTGACGATGGGACCTTCCTTGGCGACCAGGTTGAGGCCGTCGCGTATCGGGTTGACCAGCAGCACGTCGTACTGGCGCAGCGCGGCGATCGACCGCGGGAAGTTGTCGGAGGTGTCGAGCAGGATCGGTGTCCACCCCGGCGTCGCCCAGCGGGCGTTGATGCGATCGACGAGGTTCTCGAGCTCCTGCGCGTAGGCCAGGTACTCGGCCAGCCCCTCGCGCGAGCGGTAGACGAACGCGCCGAACACCACGTTGCCGCGGTGGCGTGGGTAGCGCTCGAGCAGGTCGTCGAACGCGTGGAAGCCCCGGAGCAGGTTCTTGGAGAGCTCGATGCGGTCGACGCGGGCGATGAACCGCCGACCCGCGAGCCCGGACTCGATCTGGGTCCGCTCGGCCTCGCAATCCGCCGACGCAGCCACCGCCCGGATGTCGTCGCGGTCTGGTGCCAGCGGCGCCACGAACGTGTGCGGGGTGACGCCGAGGTGGTCCTCGCACGCCGCGGTGAACGCATCGGCCCAGCGCTGCGTGTGGAAACCGACCGCGTCGTGCGCGGCGAGCGCCTCGAGCATCACCGTGGCCACGTCGTCAGGGAGCACGGCGAACTGGTCCGGCGCGGCGAACGGCGTGTGGCTGAAGTGCACGAGGCGCAGGTCGCGCCGGGCCGCCTTGACCAGCGGGGCGAGCAAGGTCAGGTGGTAGTCCTGCACGAGCACGACGGCGTCGCGAGGCGCCTTGTCCACCACCGCCTCGGCGAACGCCAGGTTCACGCTGCGGTACGCGGTCCAGGCCTGGCGCCACGTGGTGTCGAACCGCGGGCGGCGGGCGAGCTCGTAGAGGTGGTGGTGCAGGAACCACAGCGTCGCGTTGCACACGACGTCGTACGCCATGCGGTATTGCTCCTGGTCCAGCACCACCGAGTGGAGGTGAAACCCTTCGGCGTCGAGGTCGCCGTCAACCGCTGCACGGCGTTCACCTTCGGACATGGCCGCCGCGATCCACAGCGTGTCGGTGCCGGCCACCAGGGGGGTGAGACCCGACACCAGGCCGCCGGCGCCGCGGCGGACGACGAGCTCGCCGGCATCGTCGATGCGCACCGACAGCGGCCCGCGGTTGGACACGATCACCAGCGGCCGCGGGCCAGCGAGAGGTGCGGGATCGGCGGGTCCGGGCATCGGGGGTCAACCTACCCTGTCGCCCCGCACCGGCTGTCCGGATCGCACCGGGCCGCCCGCGGTGCGGTGAGCCGGAGGACGCGGGGCGACACGACGCGGGTCATGGGTCAGGATGGCGAGATGCACATCGTCGCCGCCCCCGACAAGTTCCGCGGCACCGTCTCGGCCCGGCAGGCCGCCGCCGCCATGGGCCGCGCCGCGCGCGCCGCCGGGCACACCTGCGACGAGGTGCCGGTCGCCGATGGGGGCGAGGGCACGCTCGAGGTGCTCGGCGGCGCCAACCGCGCCACGGAGGTCACCGGCCCACTCGGCGAGCCTGTCGACGCGGGCTGGCAGCTGACGCGCGGCACCGCGGTCATCGAGATGGCCCTGGCCTCGGGCCTGCTCCTCGCCGGCGGCGCGGACGAGAACGACCCGGTCGAAGCCACCACCTACGGCACCGGTGAGCTCATCGCCGCGGCCCCCGAAGCGGGCGCCAAGCGCATCATCGTCGGCGTCGGTGGGTCGGCCACGACCGACGGCGGCCTGGGGGCGCTCAAGGCGCTGTACCCGCCACACCGCCTGCGTGGCATCGAGCTGCTCGTGGCGTGCGACACGCGGACGCGCTTCGTGGAGGCGGCCGATCGGTTCGCCGCGCAGAAGGGCGCCAGCGCCGCGCAGGTCAAGCTGCTGCACCGCCGCCTCGAGCGGTTGCTGCAGGCCTATCGGGACGACTACGGCGTGGACGTGGAGAACCTGGTCGGCGGGGGCGCGGCCGGCGGGCTCGCCGGGGGGTTGGCCGCGGTCGGCGCCCGGCTCGACTCCGGCTTCGATCTGGTGGCCGACGAGCTCGCGCTCGCCGAGCGGATCGAGGGCGCCGACCTCGTCATCACCGGCGAGGGGTTCCTCGACGCCGAGTCCTTCGACGGCAAGGCGGTCGGCGGCGTGGCCGATCTGGCCGACGAGCTCGGCGTGCCCGCCGTCGCGGTCGTCGGCCAGGTGTTCGACGGGATGGACGCTCGCCTGTCGGCGCTGTCCCTCGTCGATCGCGTCGGCGACGACCGGGCCCGCCAGGACACCGAGGCGTGCATCGAGGAGGCCGTCAGCGCCTACCTCGCCCTCCTGTCGGTCTGACTGCAGCCGCCCCGAGTCGGGAGCCCGTTGACGGCGGGACGACCGCGTGTCGTTGGCGCGGGTCAGCCCAAGCGGCGGATCCGTCCGATCCGTCCGATCCGTCCGATCAATCGGTGCGGGCCGGCTTGTCGCTGCGTCCCCAGAAGATGTTCTTGAGGATCACGAGCACGCCGAGGGCGACGATGCCGAGGATGAGGGCCCGCACGACCCACCACACGAGACCCACGACGAACCCGGAGATCGACAGCAGGCCGATCACCGCCAGCACACCGATCACGGCGTACACCGCGAGCGGGAGGCGCGGGCGGCCGTCGTCGTCATCATCGAAGTCGGCCACGGGCCACCTCACGTGCCAGGGGTCGCCAGGACCCGGTGCGGTCACTGTAGGGCGCGCCGCCGCGCCTGCCACCGCGATTCTTTAGGCTCGCCCGTGCGGCGGCCGATCGGGTCACTGCCCGGACGCAGGGGGAACCGATGACCGACGAGCTCGCGAGACTCGATGCCGTGGCCCAGGCCGAGATGGTGCGCACAGGGGAGGTGAGCCCGCTCGAGCTGGTCGACGCGGCCATCGCGCGGATCGAGGCGCTCAACCCGCAGCTCAACGCGGTGATCCACGAGCGCTTCGACAAGGCGCGCGCCGAGGCCGCGGGGGCCCTGCCCGACGGTCCCCTGCGGGGCGTGCCCATGCTGGTCAAGGACCTCGATGGCGTCACTGCGGGCGATCCGTTCTACGGCGGCACGCGGCACCTCAAGGACCACGGCTACATCGCGGACCACGACAGCTACCTGCACGCCAAGTTCCGCGAGGCCGGTGTGGTCATCCTCGGCCGCACGAACACGCCGGAGCTCGGGCTGGTCCCGACGACCGAGCCCGAGACCTACGGGCCGTCGCGCAACCCGTGGAACCCCGAGCACTCGACCGGGGGTTCCAGCGGCGGTTCGGCGGCGGCGGTCGCCTCGTTGATGGTGCCGATCGCGCACGCCGGCGACGGTGGCGGCTCGATCCGCATCCCGGCCAGCGAGTGCGGGCTCGTCGGGCTGATCCCCAGCCGCGGGCGCCACTCCCTCGGCCCCGAGCTCGGTGAGGCGTGGGGCGGATTCGTGCGCCGCCTCGTCGTGTCCCGCTCGGTCCGCGACACGGCGGTGGCGCTCGACGCGGTGGCCGGGGTGATGCCGGGCGATCCGTATGCGGCGCCGACGCCGGTCCGCCCGTTCGCGGCCGAGGTCGGGCGGGCCCCGGGGGCCCTGCGCATCGGCGTGCGGGTGGAACCGGGCGATCCGGCGTTCCGGACCCATCCCGACTGCGTCGCCGCCGTGGAGCACGCCGCCGGCCTGCTCGCGGATCTGGGCCACGTCGTGACGCCCTCGGATCACGAGTTGTTCGACGACGTCGAGTTCCAGAACGAGTTCACGACCCACTTCGTCAACGCGTTCGGCGTGTGGACCGCAGCCGAGCTCGACGACCTCGGTGAGATGACCGGGACGCCGGTGGGGCCCGACGGTGTCGAGGCCGGCACCTGGGCCACCGCCGAGATGGGTCGAGCGGTCACCGGGTTGCAGTTCCAGCACGCGCTCGACTTCTTCTCGCAGTTCACGCGGCGGATGGCGGCGTGGTGGGCGGCGGGCAACGACCTGTTGCTCACCGCGACCATCCCCGAGCCACCGCCCCTGCTCGGAGAGTTCTCGACGAGCGCGGAGAACCCGCTCAACGGGTTGTTCCGCTCGGCGTCGATCGTGCAGTTCACCGCGCCGTTCAACACGACCGGGCAACCCGCCATCTCACTGCCGCTGTACTGGAGCGACTCGGGTCTGCCCATCGGGGTGCAGCTCGTCGCGGCCTACGGACGCGAGGATCTGCTGCTGCAGGTGGCGGCGCAGCTCGAGACGGCGGCCCCCTGGGCGGCGCGCCTCCCACCCATCCACGCGTGAGCGTCAGGTCGGACCGTCGAGGGGCCGGGTCCGCCCCGGCGTGAAGCGGTCCTCGACGATCGTGTCCTCGGGCCGGTCGGCCTCGGCGTGCAGACGATCCCAACGCCGGAGCGAGCCGTGGTGCACGAGGGTGTCCTCCCGCAAGAAGCCGGCCACGCGGAACCCTTCGGGCGGTGGCGCATCGACCTCCACCATCGCCCGGGCGACGACCGCCAGCGCATCGCCGTCGCGCTGGTGCTCGCGGACCGCGTGGAGCGCGCCGCCCTTCTCGCATCCGGTGAGCTCCTCGACCAGTTCGGCGAGGCGGGCGGCGCGGCGCTGGGCGTCGGTCATCCGGCGGGCGGGGCGGGGCGGGGCACTGGCCATGGACGACTCCTGCGCGACGTCGGGACGTCGTTCAGCACGAGAACGTCACCCCAGGGAGCATGGGCCGATCGACCCAGCGGTATAGGTCGCCCGACCTACTACCTGTCGGACGCGGTCGTGCCGGACTTGACCCCTTTTGTCGCGTTTTTGGGATCGAGCGCGAACGCCGTGGGGCGCGCTCAGCTCGCCGAGCGGCGGTACTCGGCGATGCCGGCCAGGGCGGGCCGTTCGGTCACGTCGATCGTCACCGGGTCGAGGCCGGGCCGCGCGAGGCGCGCGGAGGTGTCGATGAGCTCGGGATCGGCGCGGCGCAGGGCGGTTTGCAGGATGGACATGGCCTGGGGGGACAGCTCGTCGAGCGGTCGATTGCGGTGGACCCGGACCCCCAGGTCGGACTGCGCGATCGATTCGGTGCCGAAGCGGGCCGCCAGATCGATCAGCAGCCCGAGGTCGACGCCGTAGCCCTGCACGAACGGCACCTGCTCGAGTGCGGTGCGCCGCCCGGCGTACTCGCCCGCGAGCGGTTGGACGATGGGCGCGAGGTGGGGGAACAGGAGCGAGATCACGGGCCGGGCCATCAACTCGGTGACCCGCCCGCCGCCGTTGCCCTCGGCCGAGAGCGGCCGGTCGTAGAAGCCCTTGACGAACAGCAGATCCGGGTAGGTGAGCAACGGTCCGAGCAGGCCGACCACGTACGCCTCGGTGAAGCCGCGGACGTCGGCGTCGCACCACACGATCAGATCGCCCTGGGCCACGAAGACGGACTTCCACATCGCTTCGCCCTTGCCGTGGCCCTCGCCGTACTCGGGCAGCACCGACTCGGCATCCACGACCTTCGCCCCGGCCGCGAGCGCGATGTCGGCGGTGCGATCGGTCGAGTGGTCGTCGACGACCACGATCTCGTCGATGAGCCCGATCTCGTCGAGCAGGGTGCGGCGCAGCAGGTCCACGATGGGCCCGACCGTCTCGGCCTCGTTGCGCGCCGGGAGGCAGACCGACACGAGTTGCTGGCCCTTGCGCTCGGCCAGGCCGGCGGCGTCGAACTGGGCGTGGTGGAAGGTGCGGATCATGGGTGCTCGTGCTCGTCGTGCTCGTCGCACTCGTGGTGCTCGTGGTCAGGGAGCCATCAGGTTGCCCGCCAGCGTAGGGGACGGACTGGCCGGATCACCCAGTTGGGCCGATACGATTCCCGCACCATGGTCCCCGGCGCGTCGTGCGGCGGGCGACTGCCGTGCCCGCTGATCGGGGTCTTGGCCGCCGATCGTCTTGAACCGAGGAATCCATGAGCGTGACCGTCCGCGTACCCCCCGTCTTTCGCACCATGACCGGTGGCACCAGTCAGGTGAGTGTCGAGGGCGACACCGTCGGCGGCGTGCTCGACGCGCTCGAGGCTGCGCACCCGGGGTTCAAGGCCAAGTTGCTCGACGGCGACGGCAAGCTCGTGCGCTACGTCAACCTCTTCGTCGATGACGACGACGTGCGCTTCCTCGACGGTCTCGACACCGCGGTGCCCGCAGGGGGCACGCTCTCGATCATGCAGGCCGTCGCCGGCGGCTGATGCCGCGTTGCGCGCGTGTTCACGCGCGACGCGTCCCCAACCGCGTCCTCGTTCCGGTCGTGGCGGGCGGCGGCTCCAGGCGCCGCTGCGGGCCAGATCTCACGCTCTGCCACCGGATGTGGGTCGATCTCGCGAAGCGTGCGAAACGGCTTGGGCCGATCGAATCATTGGGGGGACCAAGAGGCCCAATTCCGTCAACAGATGCCCGTTCAGGGTCGATGATCTCTGTACAAGCGGCATCCCAGATCACCAGCTGATCTGCGGCGGGAACCCAGAGGCCTATGGCCGGTTGATCACCAGGCGGGCGATCAACCGGCCAGCGGTCTGTTTTGACCAGGTTCGCCCGGTGGTGGTCAGGCCGACGCGGGGGCGAGACGGAGGAGCATCTCGTCGCGCGGTGGGCCGAGGACCGGTTCGGCGGGGCGGTTCTCGCGGTCCTGGTAGACCGCGAGCACCCGGCCGATCACGTCCGCGTCCTGCAGCAGCGCGTCCGGCGCCTCGAGCAGGTTGAACGCGCGGAGGAACGCGCGGAAGACGGTGGCATCGGTGCGCACCGCGGGGAGGAGGCCCTCCCGCATGACGGCCCGCATGAACGCGTCAGGGTTCTCGTCGGCAGCCGGCGCCTCGTGCGCGGCGTCGTCCTCGGCGGCTTCGAGCGCGGCAGCCTCCCTGGCGGCTTGTCGGCGCGCCAGGTGGTCCTGGGTGACCGATGCCTTGTACCAGGGCTCGATCTCGCGCCGGCTGGCTGCTTCGAACGCCTGGGCCCGGGCGATCAGGTCGTCAGGATGATCCGCGAGCGCGGCCCGCAGCAACAGCGCCTGCACCATCGCCAGCGAGCACCCGCGGCCGTAGAGCGGGTTCGTGCAGGTGTGCGCATCGCCCACCGCGTGGAAGCCGAGCACGAGCGGCGCGCCGTCGCCGTCGACGTACCGGATGCGCCGGTTGAGCAGGCCGGCCATGGCGTGCACGGGGGTGATGGCGTGGGCGACGTCGGCCGCCACCCACGCCGCGGTCGCGGGGAGCGCCCGCGCCGCGAGGTCGAAGGTCGCCGGATCGAGGAGCGCCATGCGCATCTCGTCGTCGCCCACGCGGACGGCGAAGGTGACCGAGTAGGTCCGGTTGTCACCCTGGAAGATCGCGTACTTGAGGTAGCCGAGGTCGCCGCCGATCGGGCCCGCGGCGGCGGGCATCGCCGCATCGTCGTGCAGGCGGTAGAACCGCGACAGGTAGATGAT
>JBBQHT010000171.1:0-10620 GCA_038324235.1 Acidimicrobiales bacterium | reverse complement strand
GTGGGCGAGGACCTGCTTGAGGTGGTCCTCGTCGACGCCCCACTTCTGGGCGTAGGCGGGCACGATGAGGCTGAACATCGCCGCCGCCGTCAGCGTGCGGTTCGTGCCGTCGTTGGGGATCGGGAACGCGTTGAGCCCCTGGTAGCCGGAGTCCTTCACCTTCTCGACACCGATCGCCATGGCGACGTCGTACGCGCCCGAGGCGACCGCGTAGGCCGCCTGGCGCAGCGCCTCGCTGCCCGATGCGCAGAAGTTCTCCACCCGGGTCACCGGCTTGTTGTCGAGCTTGAGGGGCGCCGCCACGGTGATCCCGCTCATGCCGGACTGCGCGGTGCCCAACCAGTACGCGTCGACGTCGTCCTTGACGATGCCGGCACTCGCCCAGGTCTCGGTGGCCGCATCGACGAGCAGATCGTCGGTGCTCTTGTCCCAGTGCTCGCGGAACGGCGTGCACCCCATCCCGACGATGGCGACCTTGTCCTTGATGCCGTGCGAGCTCATGACGTCGCTCCCTCGTTGGTGCCCGGCGCGTCGCCAACCCCGGCGGCGACCTCGGCGCGCACGGGCTTGGCCTTCCAGAAGTAGTTCTGGATGCCGTCGGACTGGTTGAGCCGCCGGAAGGTCATCTCGACCCGACCGCCGGTCTCCACGTCGGCGGCATCGACGTCGGTGAGCTCGACCGGCAGGCGTCCACCGCCGTCGAAGTCGACCACGGCGAACACGATCGGTGGGCTCGGTGAGTACGCCAGGCGATCCACGGTGGACGTGATGATGGTGCCCTCGACGTCCGCCATGGGCCGCGGCGCCATGTCGTCGACGTGACCGCCCACGTAGGACACGCGGGCCGGCGGCAGGTGGACCGCACCCGTGTCGCGGTCCTGCGAACCGACGAAACCGAACTTCCAGTCCTCGTTGCGGGCAGCCGCGCTCGAGCTGGCCCGCGCCGGCTCGGGCCGATTGGGGGGCTGGACGGTGAGCAGACCCTTCCACGACAGGAACTTCGTGTAGAGCAGGCCCTCGCGGCCCGTGCCGATCTGGGTGGCGACGGCCCGGCGGGGCCGGTGGTTCACGATCGCGTCGGTGACCCGGAAGAACAGCACGTCGCAACCGTCGGACAGCACCACGAGCCCGAGCACCTGGCCGGGCGCGGCCGCTTCGAGCAGGGCGGTGAGCAGCAACCCCGGCTGGGCGGCGCCGGCGTTGCCCACCGTGAGGGCGAGGTCGTCGGCGAGACCCCCGGTGCCGGCGCTGACCTTGCCGCCGACCTGGCGGACGGCCCGGGCGTGGGACCCGGTGACGATCACCTTGGCGATGGCCTCGGGGGCGACACCGGCCTGATCGAGCGCGAGCTTGAACGCTTCCGTGCCGAGGGGGACGTAGCGCATCTCGCCGAAGCGCTCCTCCCACTGGCGCGAGCGGGGTTCGCCCGGGACGCGCCACCGGTCGAGGAACTCCTCGCTGGTCGAGGCGCCGCCGAGGTACTCGGCGATGAGGGGGGTCTCGGGCGAGTCGTCACCGACGACGATCGCGGAGGCCGCGTCGCCACCTTCGCGCTCGTCCGTGCTGTTCGGCAGTCCCGAACGGGCATCGGCGGCGACGACCAGCGTCGTGCCGGTGCCGCGCAGGGCGGCCCGCAGGACGCCGGCCGCCGAGCGGATCGACCCGTTGGCGTCGAAGGCCGGCACGTCACGGTCCAGACGGAGCGCGGCGTGGATCGTCGTGGCGTTGGTCTTGTCGGTGTAGGACGGGGTCGTGGTCGAGAACCACAGCTGGTCGAGCGGGCCGACCCCCCCGGGCGGGCCGGAACGGAGCGCGAGGCGCGCCGCCTCCACGCCCATGGACGTGGTGTCCTCGTCGTAGGACGCCACCGCCCGGCTCCCCTTGCCCGCGTTGCTGCCGTGGGCGGCAACGATGGCCTCACGGGCCAGCCGGTGGTACGGCACGTAACCCGCAGTCGTGATGATGCCTCGCATCCGCCCACGTTACCTGACGACCCGTCAGAAAGTCACGGCCGGGCCCCGCCGTGGCGGACCCGTGCGAGGGACCGGTCCCGAGGTCGCACCCGATGGACCCGCCCGCATGCGCTGCGAGGCGAACGACCGGGGGGTGTCGATCAGCGCTGCCGGAACCGGTCGAGCTCGCGGCGCTCCCGCTTGGTCGGCCGGCCGGCCGAGGGCGGGCGTTGGAAGGGCGCCGGCGCGTCGTGCGAGCTCGGCGGCGGTGGGCTCGTGTCGATCACGCAGGTCGCCGCCACGGGCGCGGAGACCCGCTTGTCGATCACCGTGACCACCTCGAGCACCCGCTCGCGACCGTGCACGTGCGCGGTGACGGCATCGCCGACCCGAACCGCAGTGGCCGCCTTGGCCGGGGAACCATTGACCCGGACATGGCCGCCGCGGCACGCCGCCGTCGCCTCCGAACGCGTCTTGTACAGCCGCACGGCCCACACGAAGCGGTCGACACGCGTGTGCTCCAACGGATCCATCCCGCCATCGTCGCACCGCCGCCGGCCCGGTGCCACGGTCCTCGCCGCGTCAGCATCGTGCCGTGGTCACCGTGTGCGCCGTGTGCGCCGCAGACCCGGACTGACCGGGCGTCAATCGCCCCGGTTGGTCCACGTGTGCCGCAGGGCCTCACGCATGCTCACGAAGCTCTCCCGCGTCATCCGTGACCAGCCGCCGACGTTGTTCGTGTCGACGAGGGTGCCCCGACCCACGATCTTGGGCTGGTCGGAGCGGACCTGATCGGCGAAGCGCCACAACTCGAGGCCCCGCCGGCTGAACTGCCAGATCTCCCCGCAGGCCATGCACTTGTTGCGTTGCACGCCGGCGGCAACCGCCTCGACGAAGCCGAAGTCTCCACACGCCGGGCACTTGGTCGGCGCGCCGAAGGTGATCTCACCCCCGCGCGCCGCAATGGCCTCGAGGAGGCCGAGCTCATCGTCGGGCACCTCGATCGGGGCCTGCCGCTTCTTCTTCTTGAACATGGTCTCGACTCACCACTCGACGGGCCACCCGGCAGCCACCTTCCCATCGGCGGCGATGCAGATAGGTTGAGCGTTGCACACAGATGTCCCGCGGTGGGGACCGGAGCAGTAATCTGACGGTGCGTCAGATATCTCGGCGCTCGAGGACAACCCCTGCAGGAGGTCGCCGTGCTGGACTACGTGATCAAGGGAGGCACGCTGGCCGACGGCCGCGGCGCCGCCGGACGGGCTGCCGACGTGGGCATCCGCGACGGGGTCATCGTCGCCGTCCGCGATCCCGGCGGCATCACGGACGACGCGACGACGACGCTCGACGCCACCGGCTTGGTCGTGTGCCCCGGCTTCGTGGACCCCCACACCCACTACGACGCCCAGCTGTTCTGGGATCCGTTGGCGTCGCCCTCCAACGTCCACGGGGTCACGTCGATCATCGCCGGCAACTGCGGGTTCACCCTCGCCCCGGTGAAGCCCGACGACGCCGACTACCTGCGTCGCATGATGGCGAAGGTGGAGGGCATGCCGCTCGCCGCGCTGGAGAACGGCATCACCTGGGACTGGACCACGTTCCCCGAGTACCTGAGCCGGCTCGATGACCGCATCGGCGTCAACGCCGGGTTCCTCGTGGGCCACTGCGCGCTCCGCCGGTTCGTGATGGGCACCGACGCCATCGGCCAGGAGGCCAGCGCCGAGCAGATCGAGGCGATGGTCGCGCTCCTCCACGAGGCGATCGATGCCGGCGCGCTCGGCTTCTCCACGACCCTGTCCCGCACCCACTCCGACGGCGACGGGCAACCGGTCGCCTCCCGTTGGGCCACCCGTGACGAGCTCGTCGCGCTGTGCGCCGCCGTCGGCGAGCACGAGGGCACCACGCTCGAGGGCATCGTCGACGGCTGTCTCGACTACTTCAGCGACGACGAGGTCGACCTGCTCGTCGCCATGTCGGCGGCGGCGGGGCGCCCGATCAACTGGAACGTGCTGACGGTCGACTCCAAGCGACCCGACCAGGTCGCCCACCAGCTCGAGGCCGGCTCCAAGGCGCTCGCCGCCGGCGGGCGCATCGTGGCCCTGACCATGCCGGTGCAGGTGCCGATGAACATGAGCTTCCTCACCTACTGCGCGCTCAACATGCTCCCCGACTGGGGTCCCATCCTGGGTCTGGCGGTGCCCGAGCGCATCGCCCGGCTACGTGACCCCGACACCCGTCGCTTCATGGAGGATCGCGCCCACTCCGACGATGCGGGCGTGTTCGCGCGGCTCACCGACTTCGGAAACTACGTCATCGGCGACACGTACTCCGAGGCGAACGAAGGGCTGAAGGGCCGGATCGTCGCCGACATCGCCGCCGAGCGCGGCGCCGACCCGTTCGACACGCTGGTCGACATCGTCATCAACGACGACCTCCGCACCATCCTGTGGCCCATCCCGACCGACGGCGACGACGCGTCGTGGAAGATGCGCCAGGAGCTGTGGTCAGATCCCCGGGCGATGATCGGTGGCTCCGATGCCGGCGCGCACCTCGACCGCATGTGCGGCTCGTCGTACACCACGCGGTTCATCGGCGATTGCATCCGCGGGCGCCAACTCGTGTCGATGGAACGTGCCATCCAGATGCTCACCTCCGAACCCGCCGACCTCTTCGGGTTGAAGGGTCGCGGGCGGGTCGTGGAGGGGAACCAGGCCGACATCGTGGTGTTCGATCCGCAGACGATCGGTGCGGACCACGCCACCCTGGTGCGCGACCTGCCCGGCGACAGCGCTCGGCTCATCGCCGACGCGCAGGGCGTCGTGCGCGTGCTGGTCAATGGCGTCGAGACGGTCGTCGACAACCAGCCGACAGGCGCCATCCCCGGCAAGATCCTGCGCGCCGGCGTCGACACCGCCACCGTCGCCACCGCCTGACCGCGCGCCCCATCGAACCTGTCGGCGGATCCGTCGCTCCGGCGACAGATCCGCACGCCGGTTCGGACTGCGCCGGTGGTCTGATTGGCGCGGCGGCGTCGGATTCGCCAAGGTGACGCCCATGCGCCTCGGGGACACCGCCAACGAAGACGCCGTCGCGTACGGCAAGCCGCTCGACGGCATCCGCATCCTGGCCGTCGAGCAGATGCAGGCCCTGCCGTTCGCCACCCAGCTGCTCGGCCGGCTCGGCGCCGAGGTGGTCAAGGTCGAACACCCCGTGCAGGGCGAGACCGGGCGGGGGTCGTCCCCCGCGATGCTCGATCCGGACGGCCGCAAGGTCGGCGCCACGTACCTGCGCAACAACCTCAGCAAGCGCTCGGTCGGCATCGACCTGAAGACGCCCGAGGGCAAGGAGCTGCTCCTGTCGCTCGTGCCGAAGTTCGACATCGTCGCCGAGAACTTCAAGGCCGGGACCATGGCCCGCATGGGGCTGGGGTACGACGACCTCGCAGCGGCGCACCCCGCGGTGATCTTCCTGTCGATCTCGGGCTTCGGCAACGGGCTTCCCGGCGAGGACCCCTCGCCCTACCGCGGCTGGCCGGCCTACGCGGCCGTGGTCGAGGCGATGTGCGGCATCTACGAGTACTCGAGCGGCCCGGATCGGCCGCCGACCACGATCCCGATGGGCGCGGTCGGTGACATCTCGTCCGCGCTGTTCGCCACGATCGGCGTGCTCGCCGCGCTCCGCCACCGTGACCGCACCGGCCAGGGCCAGTATGTGGACATCGCCATGCTCGACGCCATGGTGGCGATGACCGACATCGTCACCAACTTCTGGTCGATGGGGGTGCGGCCGGAGAACGCGCTCGAGGTGATCTGCGAAGGGTTCAAGGCTGACGACGGCTACGTGGTCGTCCAGGTCGGGCGCGAGCACCAGTTCTACGCGCTCGGCGACCTCGTCGGTCATCCCGAGTGGCGCGACGACCCCCGCTTCGCCACGCGCCAGGGTTGGGCTCCGGCGCTCGACGACACGATCCGTCCCGCCGTCGAAGCCTGGCTGGTCGGGCGGACCAAGCTCGACGCCGCCCAGGCCCTCACCGCGGCGGGCATCGTGTCCGGCCCGTCCAACAGCGCCTCCGACGTGATCGCCGATCCGCACGTGGCGGCGCGCCACATGCTGGTCGAGATCCCCCGCACCGACGGCGTCGACGAGCCGATCCTGGTGCCGGGCAACCCGGTCAAGATGTCCAAGGTCGCCGAGGGCCCCGAGTTTCGGTTCCCGTGGGTCGGCGAGCACACCGACGAGGTGCTCGCCGCCGAGCTCGGCCTCGATGCGTCCGAGCTGGCCAAGCTCCGCGACGCCGGCGTCATCACCTGACCACTCCCCGGCCGAAGCCGTAGGCCGATCCGTCGCTCCCGCGACGCCGACGTCCACCGGTCTTTGAGTGTCCTGTGTTCGAGCCCGGGACGTGGCGAACCGCCGTGTCGAGTGCCCGTTTGGAGGCTCTCCGCGATGGAGGTTGGGGCGCTGTCAGCGGGCGGGCCCGCGCGTAAGGGGTCCACCAGTGAGCCCAAGGGCCTCGCGATTCTGTGGTTTGCGACAACTACAAAGGAGAGACCCTTGGCCGTCATCAACGGTAGTCAAGGCGCGACCGCGCTCGTGGACATAGGCGACTTCGTCGTCGGCGCGCAGGTGGTCGTCGAGTACGAGTGATGGCTTTACGTCGAGACCACGGTCGACGTGACCGGGTGCGCGGCGTGCGGCACCCGGGCGATCGGCCACGGCCGGGCGCCGACGAAGGTGCGCGATCTGCCTGTCGCCGCGCGGCCGGCGGTGTTGGTGTGGCACAAGCGCCGCTGGCGCTACCCGGACCCGGACTGCGACATGACGACATGGTCCGAGACGTGCTCGGAGATCGCGCCGCGGGCGTCGCTCACCGCCCGCGCCCGGGCGCGGCTGGCCGAGATGGTCAACGTAGGTGGCGACTCGATCGCCGCGGCCGCCGCCGCGTTCGGGGTGGGCTGGCACACGGCGCACCAGGCCGTGATCGAACACTCCCACCCCGCGGTCGATGACCCGGACCGGCTCGAGGGCGTGACGGCGATCGGGGTGGACGAGAAGCGGTTCCTCAACGCCACACCCGAGCACCGGACGGTTTTCACGACCCAGATCGTGCACCTCGACCGGCACCGTCTCCTCGACGTGATCGAGGGCCGCTCTCGCGACGTCCTGGACGACTGGCTCGCCGCGCGGAACGACGCGTGGTGTGACCGGATCGTGCTCGCCACCCTCGACCCCGCGGCCGGGTATCGGCGGGCGCTGCTCGACCACCTCGACCACGCCACCCTCGTCGTCGATCACTTCCACGCGAGCAAGCTGGCCAACACTGCGATCGACGACGCACACTGTCCCCACCCAACAACTCCGAGGCCGCAAACCACGGCTCATCGCGTAGAGCCCGTTTGGAAACGGCCGGCTGGTGGAATGGCGACCATGGTAAGCGTTGGCCGGCACCGAGCGGGGCTTGCGGAATTCGGCCTTGTCCTGGTCCGGCGACCGTTTCGGTCTTTGGGCGACGACGCCGAGTCGTCCTCGACGGATGGCGTGTCGCTCGAGTCCTCCCTACTCACTACGACCCGGTGATCGTCGCTAGAAGCGGTCATTCGGACGAGCGGCAACAGCAGTGGGAATCCTGACGAGCGCTTTCCGAAAGGGTTCCTCTTCACGGAAGCTCACCACGGTGCTCACGCTATCGATACCCGTATGCACGAACCATGAGTGGTCAGGGGACCACCAGTACGTCGGCGAATAGTAGGGCGGGTTCCATGGGTCCCCCAGGAGCCCGTCGGGAAACGGCCCGCTTAGTCGGTATGCGAAATGGTCTTCGAAGTGATCGTGAACGATGGCACCGGCTATTTGCCGGTCGATCGAGTTCCACAACCCCCATCCGGACCAGTAGAGCACTGGAATGGGCCCCGCCGCTCGGCCCATCAGCGCAAGCCACAGCGACCGCATTGTAGCGACGGGAACCCGGCCATCGATAGACGACTCATCTCCATCGTGCGCGACGCTCAATATCCAAGAGTGATCGCGAGGAAGAAAAGTGGAACACGCAATTCCAGCCCCCGACATTGCGCGTTCTTTGGGAAGCACACGCACGAACCAGTCGAGTTGCTCGTCCTCGCGTGGGGTTGGCAACCAGGCTTGACCGAGGATCGGCACCTGGCCCGAGCGCACGGCGGGTAGGCGAGTCACTTGTCTCCGTTCTACATCTTCAGCGTAGCAGCGCCAATCCCACCGCTACATCAACTACCACGTGGCCGACAAAGCCGGCTCGCAGGCCATGCCGCATTCTCCGGCAAATGGATAGGACGATGCCGAAGCAGAATGCCAGCGCGACGCCTAATGGTCCCGATGGTATGCCGAAATAGTGCGCAATCGCAAACGATGTGGAGCTTACAACGGTACCAACGAACCAGCCGCATTCGAAGACCACCATGAAATCCATAAGCACGAAACGCCATAGCAACTCTTCGATGGCGGCGTTGGCTACCGCGAAAGCTGGGATACCCACCGCCAGCACAACCCCATGCGGGAGCACACCAGCAGGCACAATCAGCCCCTGAGCACCCAAATATATGACAAGAACGGCCGACGCCACAAGCCCTATGAACACCCCGAGAGCAACATCCCCGGATGTCGACCCACTCGACCGTCGAAGAAGCTTGGTGGGAGCGTCCAACTCGACCGTCTTCGATGCGACGATCTCGGCGCCAATCAGCGCGAAGATTCCAATCCCGACAAGCGACAACCTCCACCCAGTAACCCACTCGACAAAGGTCAGCAATGGCACACTAAAAAGAATCACTGCGCGCGGGAGCGAAAGAACGCGTGATCGGAGCTGTCGTACGACCAGGACCAATAGCAAGGAACTGAGTGCAACGGCAGCCGTCACGTTCCATACACGCAAAGGTATGACGACGCCGAAGATCACCACCACAGTGCATGCGAAGACCTTGTCAATTTGGGTCGGGACCCGCCGCTGGATCGAGGGCATAGCTCTAGCAGCCGACGTACTGCTCGTTCAAATTCCAGTCTGTCCAGTTGCCGAAAGCGAACGCCCGGCCCCAGGTCCGATATTTGGCTGGTCGACAGGCGAAGTTCGAGGAGGCAACACCTTGGAGATATGTCGCGTTATCGGCCGACCATTCATCCACCTGTTCGCCGGCCAAGCTCCAGTTTGAACCGTCGACTGACCAATCAATGTGAACCGTGGTCGCCACATTTGTTGCGGCCGTGCACCCTTGAATTGTCATCTTTCCGATGACATATCCGCTGCCCTTTGGAGATTGCCCCAAGTGCGGATTGTCGGCCGAAAAGCGGCACGTATCCGGCGGAGTGGCGCAGCTCGCCGCGCTGAGAACGGAGCCCACCAACAGAAGGGGTGCAGCCACAGCTAGGTACAGCTAGGTATCTATGTCGAGCCATTCGTAACTCCAGACAGGGTGAAGAAACATAGTCAGATTGGATATGTGGGTGTAGGTCACAACGGCAGAGTGATCAAGAGACATTGGCGCCACTTTCTGGGTGTGTCAGCGGTCACAAAATGGCTGTGTTGGCGATGACTTCGGACGATGGTGTGGGTCAGGCGGCGGCCTGAGCGTCGGCTCGTTGTGGGGGAGTTGGAGGTTGATGGGTCCGGCGCAGAGCATGACGGTAGAAAGGGCGGCGTCGGCCGAGTGGACTCATCGGCGCGGCGCTCGATGAGGCGGACCTTCGGAGTATTGAGCAGTGCTCACCGGCTGCCTTTGAAATCT
This sequence comes from Acidimicrobiales bacterium, assembly GCA_038324235.1. Lineage (GTDB taxonomy): Bacteria > Actinomycetota > Acidimicrobiia > Acidimicrobiales > Acidimicrobilacustridaceae > JBBQHT01. Next base: position 917 of record JBBQHT010000171.1, on the reverse strand, counting down.
TTGGCCCACGTGTCATCGGGGAGCCGGCGCAGGGTCATCCCAGGCAGGTGTTGGCCCGGCTCCCGACGGGCCGCTACTGTTTCTGACGCCCCGTCAGATCTGTCGGGGCGCCCGGCCGCCGGCCGGGCCCGCGCCTTGCGGAGGAGCCCCCATGGATTTCGAGTTCTCGCCCGAACAGCTCGCCTTCCTGGGCGAGGTCGAAGCGTTCCTCGATGCGAACGACGATCCCGACGTGTTCGACGTGACCCGCGAGAACATGGCCCAGATCGTCGACACGCCCAAACGTCGGGCGTTCATGGCCAAGCTCGGCGAGAAGGGCTGGCTCGGGCTCACCTGGCCCAAAGAATACGACGGTGGTGACGGCGAGGGGATCTACGAGTTCCTCCTGAACGAAGCCCTCGCGGGCCGGGGCGGACCCCAGATCGGCAAGGGCGTCGGCATCATCGGCAAGACGCTGATCGCCCACGGCAGCGACTTCCTCAAGGACGAGTTCCTCCCCAAGATCCTGCGCAACGACGTCGAGTTCGCCGTCGGCTACAGCGAACCCAACGCCGGCTCCGATGCGGCGTCGATGCGCCTGCAGGCCGTGCGCCACGAGCAGGACGGCCAGACCGGCTGGCTGCTCAACGGCCAGAAGACCTGGACCACCTCGGCGCACTTCGCCGAGTGGTACTGGCTCGGCACCCGCACCGATCCGAACAACAAGCACCACGGCATCACGCTGATGCTCGTGCCGCTGGATCAGGACGGCGTCACGATCAACGGCATCTGGACCATGGGCGGCGTGCCCATGGGCGACGAGCGCACGAACGAGGTCTTCATCGACAACGTCTTCGTCCCCGACGAGTACGTCGTCGGCGAGGTCAACAAGGGCTTCCAGTACATCAGCCAGGCGCTCGACCTCGAACGCTTCACCA
>JBBQHT010000170.1:0-10623 GCA_038324235.1 Acidimicrobiales bacterium | reverse complement strand
ATCCGCGATCGCGTCGTTCTCGTTGACCACCGGCACGACCCCGAGCTCGAGCAGGCGGGCGAGCGTGCCTCGCGACTGCAGGTACTGGGGGCGCACCATGAAGTCGAGCGGGGCGAGCAACACCTGGCCGGCCACCAGCCCATGGCCGGCGAGTTCGTCGTTGTACACCTGCATCAAGCGGCTCTGACCCACCGCCGACACGGCCTGGAGCGTGACCGGATCCCGTGGCCGGCGGTCGCCGCCAAGGCCGAGGGCCGGCAGGCCCGCGCCGATCGCGCCTGACGTGACCACCACGACCTGGTGACCCGCCGCCCGCACGACCGCGACCTCGGCGCATAGCTTCGCGATCGCGCCGCGCACGATCTCGCCGCCGGCATCGGTGACGGAGGACGTGCCGATCTTCGCGATCACGATCATCGGCTGTGCACGTTACAACCTCGCCCGACGGTGCTCGTCGACCCGGGCGACCCGCTACGACCTGAAGCGATCGGCCCACGACCGAGCGGTGGCGATCAGAGCTCGTAAGCGAAGGTGAGGCTGCCGATGCGCACGATGTCGCCTTCGGCACAGCCGGCTCGGGCCAACGCCTTGTCGATGCCGAGGCGCCGCAACCGGTTGTGGGCCTCGTCGAGGGCATCGAGGTTGGTGAGATCCGAGAAGCCCACCGCCCGCTCGGCTTCGCGACCCACCACCCGGAATCCACCGTCGTCCTCCCGCACGATGCGGAAACCCTGGGCCACCGGCCGGTGCACGATGAACGTGTCGGGTTCGGCCAGCTCGGCGCGCGCGGCGCGGACTGCGTCGGCCATCTTGCCCACGAGCACGGGCAGGCCTTCACCGGTGATCGCCGAGATCTCGAGATCCACCAGCGGGTTGTCGTCGGTGTGCCAGGCGCCGTCGTCGCCCCCGGCGCCCTGCAACGCCTCGATGCCGTCGAGGTGCTCGACGGCGACGTCCGCACGCGAGCCGACCACCACGCGCGGCCGGTCCAGAAGCTCGGGCCGGTATTGACCCAGCTCGTGGAGCAACACCTCGAGCTGCTCCCGGGGGGGAACGCCGGCGCCGCCGGCGAGGTCGAGCAGCACGACCAGCGCGCGGGCCCGCTCGATGTGGCGCAGGAACTGATGCCCGAGGCCCTTGCCCTCGCTCGCGCCTTCGATGAGCCCGGGGATGTCGGCCACGACCATCTCGAAGTCGGTGCGGCCCTCGTCCAGGCGCACGACCCCGAGGTTGGGCACCAGCGTGGTGAACGGGTAGTCCGCGATCTTGGGCTTGGCCGCCGAGATGCGCGAGATCAGGGTTGACTTGCCCACGTTGGGGTAGCCCACCAGCGCGACGTCGGCCATGAGCTTGAGCTCGAGGTGGAGCCACTGCTCCTCGCCGTGCTCGCCTTGCTCGGCGAAGTTGGGGGCCCGGCGCTTGTTGGACAGGAACCGGGCATTGCCGCGCCCACCCCGGCCCCCGGCCGCGGCGAGCCACCGGTCGCCCTCGTTGACCAGATCCGCGAGCAGCGTGCCGTCGAAGTCGAAGATCATCGTGCCCACCGGCACGGGCACGTCCAGATCGCCTCCGCGGCGGCCGTGGCGCCCGCCGCCCCGACCGTGCACCCCGCTCTCGGCCTTGCGGTGCGGGTGGTCTCGGAAGGCCAGCAACGACGCCACGTTGCGGTCGGCCACCAGCCACACGTCGCCGCCCTGGCCCCCGTCGCCGCCGTCGGGGCCGCCGAGCGGCACGTGCGCTTCGCGACGGGGCGAGACGCAACCGGCCCCGCCGTCGCCGGCATGCACGTTCAGGTTGCACTCGTCGACGAACGCGCTCACAGGGTCCTCACGGGCAAAAGCATAGGGGGCGGCCCGCAGGCCGCCCCCATCGCGTACGTCATCGAGCTGATGGCCGATCGGTCACTTCGTTAAGTGGACCGGGTTGCCGAGCACGTTGGCCGACCAGGTCGTGGTGTCGGCGGGAGCCCCGGACGTGACGACCTTTATTCGGAACCAACATCCGAGACCGGAGGCGACGTTGCAGTTGTAGTTGCTGTCCAACAAGATCGTCGCGTTGGTGAGGTGCCCGTTGAAACTCCCGGAGGTGAGGTTGCCAGCCTCGCACTGGGCGGGGCCGAACGTGACTTCTGTGGGCATCTTCGGTGCCACGGTGGCGCCGTCCCGATCCCAGTCGCACGAGGTGATGGCTCCGTTCGGTCCGCAGGCCGGCGAGTTGTAGGCGCCGGCACACGCCTCGGCCGGAGGAAGGATGGTGAGATCGAAGGGAGCGCTGCCATCGCCGATGTCCCAGAGCGACAGCTGCACCTTGTGGCCCTTGTACTCGGGTGTGAGACGGGCGACGTAGAAGGTGGTGTCAGAGCCCGTCTGGTTGGTGTAGATGGGGAACTTGTTGTCGGCGGTCAGGGAGATGTCCTGCGCCCAGTTCACCCCGCCTGCGGCCAGCTGCCCGGCCGGCGCGTAGGTCGTCCAGCCAGCCCGCATGGTGAGGCGGTTGTGCACCTGGGTCCCCGTCGTGATGCCCGGCCCGCCCAAGGTGCCGATGGTCAGCCCTGTCGTCGCCGTCGTGGTCGCGGCCGGGGCGGTGGTCATGTCGGCGTTGTTGCGCACCTGAACGATGTAGCGGCCGGTCACCGGATTGGCGATGTTGCAGATGTTGACGTACTGGTGGAAGTGCTTCCAGAAGGGCATGTTCTCGGTGCCAGCGTTGGTGTTCCACGTGTCCACCCCAGGATCGGGATAGCCCGCTGCGATCTGGTTGGCGCGGCTGGCGATCTTCTGGAACACGCTGAAGTTCAGCACCTTGGGGGCGACGCCGGCGTTGCCCTTCTGGGCGTAAGCGTCGAAGGTGATGGCACAGATGGGCGGGTTGTCGAGGTTGTCGAGCGGCGTCGCATCGGGGGCACGCACGATGTAGGTCGTCTTGATGTCGACCGGCTTGCCGTAGCCGGTGATCCAGTCGCCGTTGCAGTACTTCTTCGCCCCGAGTTGGTCAAGGCTGGTGAACGCTGCTCCGTTCGTCTGGTCCGTCCGGGACCAGCGGTACTTGATGTTGAGCGGTGTTCCAGTGGGAGTGGTGGTGATGCCCGCGTTGGCGAACTGCGTGGTCAAGAGACTGAGTTCGGTGACCGCGGCGTTGTCGTCGAAGCTCGTGCCCTTCACCGCCACCAGCGCGTTGGTGTTGCCCAGGACGGCCCGGTTGCCGCCGGTCGTGTCGTTGCCGCCGGTGCAGGTGTCGCCCACGTTCACTGCGGCCGGGTCATAGACCTGGATGGAGAGCGGACCGTGGGTTGCACCGACGTTGACGGCGTAGAGGTAGCCCTTGTCCTCGAACTGAGCGTTGGGCGGGTTGTAGGCCCCACCGCACTGGTAGTTGGCACCACCGCACTGGCCCGCGGTGAACTGATCCCCGTTGATCTTGTTCGTGGCGTAGCCGGCCGAGTTCAGCCAGAACTGCGGATAGTTCTGCGTCGAGCCGTCGACGCCTGCGGTCGGCACCGTGCCCAGGTCCGGGTCGTTGCCGGCGTAGTTCAGCGGGCTGCCCATCTGGATGCTGACCAGGTACTCCGCCGTGGCCGAGCGGTTGAGCAGCTCGTTCTTGACGCCGCCGGCCGGGGCGAAGAAGGTGTTGCCCGGTGAGCTGATGGAGACCGTGAGCTTGTTGCCCGTGCCGCTCGGGGTGATCGTGTTGCCGGATCCCGCCGGGAAACCGTTCTTCGCGGCCACCTCCCTGGCGACCGCGTAGGCAGTCGGCGCATCGGGCATGTAGACCACGCCCGCCAGGGCCGCGGCATCAGCGGCGCGCTGCATCCGCGTGTTCTGGGCGTACCACGAGCCGACATCGACGGCGAAGGCGACGGCGACGCACAGCGGGATGATGAGCAACGCGGTCAGGGCCATGATGTAGCCCTTGTCCTCGCGGAGCACCTCGTCGTAACGACGACGGTGACGGACCCGCGCGGCTCGAGGAGATCGGGCTGCCGGTGGAGTTTGAGGCAGGGATGAGGTCATCGCAGGTGCTCCGTGCTCGTACGAGTCAGGATGTGGGGAGGGGTTCGAGGCGGTACACGGCGTAGTCCTTGAACGTGAAGTTCGGGACCAGCGGGACCTTGGTCATGGTCGTGTACTTGACCTCGACGTAGATGCCGACGTACTGGGGGTTGGCCAACTGGTTGGACCGCGCCGTCGGGCACCAGTACTGATCCCAGGCCGTCGCGGTGTCACACACGTTGGAGGCGGTCGCGAAGCCCGTGGGGGTGGTTCCCGCCGCAAGGATCATGTCCCGGCTGAAGATGTTGCACGGATCGCCGCCCGAGGGGACTTTGAGGAGGTTGTTGAGCGGAACGGCCCGCGCCCGGGTGAGGCAGTTGGCGGTGGGCGGCAGGGCGACGCCGTTGGCGACGCTCGATGCCTGGTAGATGATGGCGAACTGCATCTCGGAGCGCTTGGCCCGTGACATGGTCGCGGCGTACGCCAACAGCGCGGATTGATCGGCCAGCCGGTTGTTGGCCTGGTTGGCGTCGGTCCGGGCGGCGAGTTGCACGGCACTCGACATCACGTTCTTGGCGCCGAAGGCGAGGCCGTACTCGAAGATCCCCAACACGAACAGCGTGAGGATCGGCAACACGAGCGCGAACTCCACGATGACCGCGCCGCCGTCGCCGTCGAGGCGAGAGCCGGAAGAAGCATGGCGCATGGGGACCCCTCAGCTCACGGTTTGTGGTTCGATGCGGGCTGTCGCCTGCTGGGTGAGGTCGACGCTCGTGCCGAACAGGCCGGTCAGGTACTTGTGGCGGTACACCACGTACACCCCGACGAGGTCCGCCGCGTTCGGGCCCGTGTTGGCGTTCTTGCGGATCGCCGGGCACCAGAACCGGTCGAGTGCGCTCGCCGTGCAGCCGAACTTCGGGGCGGTGGTCGTGGCCGCGATGTCCGCCGCGCCGTAGACGTTGCAGAAGAGGTCGGTGTTGCCCGAGTAGGTCGACCAGTTCGACGACGCCCCGTTGGCACTGCCAGTTGCGCACCCGCCGGTGATGGTCGACGTGGTGGTGGGTGGGTGCCAGATCACGATCCGGACGACGCCGTTGGTGTCGATCGCCCCGAGCGAGGTCTTGAAGCCGGTGACCGTGAGGAAGTCGGTGTTGAGCTGCTGTCCACCGATCGCCACGGTACGAGCGGCCAACAACGTGGCGCTGCTCACCGTGAGGTTCGACAAGAACACTCGACCGAACTCGAGGATGCCGAACAGCAGGTAGAAGAAAATAGGGGAGATGAAGGCTGCCTCAACAAGGGCAGACCCATCGTCGCCCGCGCATCTGCGGGGCGGTGGAGTACGCACGACCATGTGGTTACCTTTCCTCAAGCGATTGACAGCCGGAGCTCGGGATCCTGTCGCTCTCTATCCGTAAACTCCGGACGACAAGATCTGGTTCCGAGGCGATCCGTCAATCACGGCTCGAGTCGTAGGTGTGTTTGTACCACGTTTCGCCGGCGGAGGGAACCACTGACGACGAAGAAATCTCGCCGACCGTGAGGCAGTGACCTCGGGCAGCGAAGGTCAAGTCACGCAGGCAGGATGTCGACGAGCTTGCGGCCACGCCGGCTGCCGAACTTGACGTGCCCGTCAGCCAGGGCAAAGAGGGTGTCGTCGCCTCCGCGACCGACGTTCTCGCCCGGGTGGATGCGGGTGCCGCGCTGGCGAACGATGATCGTGCCGGCGGTGACGGCCTGGCCGTCGTAGCGCTTCACACCCAGGCGCTGGGCGTTCGAGTCGCGGCCGTTGCGCGTAGAGCCGCCGCCTTTGGTCTTCGACATGGTGCTTCTACCTTTGTCTCAGCTGTTGATGCCGGTGATCTCGATGGTGGCGTAGTGCTGCCGGTGACCCCAGCGCTTGCGCTGGTTGGTCTTGTTCTTGTATGTGAACCCGGTGATCTTCGGACCTGCAGCCTCACCGACGATCCGAGCGGCCACCGAAGCAGACGCCAGATCGGACGGGGTGGCCAGCACGCGGTCGCCATCGACGACGAGGATCGGCTTGAATGTGAGGTCGGCATCCGGGTCGCCGAGGCGCTCGACGTCAAGCGTCTGGCCTTCCTGCACCCGGTATTGCTTTCCACCAGTACGAATCACGGCATACATAAGGCTGCAAATCTAGCAAGAAGTGCCGACAGGGACCAAGTCGGCCGTGGTCCGCCCGTCTCGATGACGGGCGCGCCAGGTTCGGCCCCGCTGTCTGCCAGACTCCGGGGTCCGTTACGCCAGAGGGGAACATGTGATGCACGCAGCTGGTCCGGCCAAGGTGGTCATCGTGGTGCTCGGCCTGGTCGCCCTCGTGAGCGCCGGGTGCAAGAGCAGCGGCGGCGACAACTCCTCGCCGTCCACGGGCACGTTCCCGTCGACCACGACGAGCACCGCCCCGGTGGCGGTCAACGGCGCCGTCGTCACCGACGACGGCCCGGCGTGCGCCCCCGAGGTGCTCACCCCGATCGTCGCCGCGGCCCATGCTGGAGCGACGATCACCGAGGTCACCTGTGACAGCATCTTTGCGGTGACCACGGTCCACAAGGCCGCCGACATCCCCGGCGACGGCGTGGCGATGTTCCGCTTGGCCAACAACGCCTGGACCCTGGTGGCAGCCGGCGAGATCGCCCCCGACCCGACACGGCTGATCCCCGACAACTTCAGCACCCAGGTGTTCCAGCTGTGGAAGGCCAAGTACGCCGCCGTGCATGCGCCACCCACCACGGCGGGCCGGAACACACCCACGGTCCCGGCCAACATCGACGTCACCGATTGCCATCTTCAGGGCGACATCCGCGTGTGCCCAACCACCACCCAGGCGCCGCCCCCCACGACCCCGCCTCCGACCCTGCCCGACGGCTCGCCGGCGCCCACGACCCCGCCGCCGACCAGCCAGTTCTGCCGCTACAACTACAACGACCCGGCCTGCAAGGCCGATCCGTTGTACCCGGGCTGATCCAACGCCGGGCGGCCCCCCCCGAACCGACCGGACCGCCCGAGCGGACCGTCCGAATGGACCGTCCGGGCGGACTTCGTCTGAGCTCATCGAACCCGGATTGCGATCCGCCGTTCAGATCATGAGGTCCTGATCGATGATGAGACCACGTCCCTCGCACTCGGGGCACGAGGTCGTGAACCCTTCGAGCAGGCCCTCACCGATGCGCTTGCGGGTCATCTCGACCAGGCCGAGATCAGAGATGTCGAACACCTGGGTACGGGTCTTGTCCCGGGCGAGGGCGTTGCGGAAGGTCTTGATGACCTCGCGGCGGTTGTGCTCGATCTCCATATCGATGAAGTCGATGACGATGATGCCGCCGATGTCGCGCAGGCGCAGTTGCTTGGCGACCTCCTCGGCCGCTTCGAGGTTGTTGCGGTAGACGGTCTCCTCGAGGTTCGAGGACCCGACGTTCTTGCCGGTGTTCACGTCGATGACGGTGAGCGCCTCGGTGTGCTCGATGATCAGCGAGCCGCCCGACGGGAGCCAGACCTTGCGGTCGAGCGCCCGGTGCAGCTGCTCGTGCACGTGGTGGCGCTCGAAGATCGAGAGCGGCTCGACGGTCTTGTCGTAGAGCTGCACGCGGTCGGCGAGCGCCGGCGAGATCGCGTTGACGTAGCTGCGGACCTCGTTGAAGAGCTGCGGGTCGTCGATCATGATGCCGCGGTAGTCCTGGTTGAACTCCTCGCGGATGACACGGACCGCCATGTCGGGCTCGCGGTACAGCAGCGCCGGCGCGTTGGTCTTGGCCGCCAGCGCCTCGATCTGCTCCCACTGGTGCGACAGCGCCAGCATGTCGCGCTCGATCTCCTCGGCGGTCACGCCGTCCGCCGCGGTGCGCACGATCAGGCCGTGGCCCTTCGGCCGCACCTTGTCCAAGATGTTGCGCAGGCGCTTGCGCTCGTCGTCGGCGAGGCGCTTGGAGATGCCGTAGGTGGTGCTGTTGGGGATCAGCACCACGAACCGGCCCGGCAACGAGACCTCCTGGGTCAGCCGGGCGCCCTTGTGCGCGATCGGGTTCTTCGTGACCTGGCACAAGATGGTCTGCTTGGGCTTGAGGATCTGCTCGATCCGGGCCTGGCCCTTCTCCTCGATGTCCTCCGCGTCGTACTGCACGTCGCCCCGGTAGAGCACCGCGTTCTTCGGCGTGCCGATGTCGATGAAGGCCGCTTCCATGCCGGGCAGCACGTTTTGGACCTTGCCGATGTAGATGTTGCCGTGGATCTGGCTGATGTCGTCGGCGGGGTGCGCCACGAAGTGCTCGATCAGGTTGCGACCCTCGAGCACGGCGATCTGGGTGGCCTTGGGGCCGACGCTGACGCACATCAGGTAGCGCCCCACGGGGCGCCCCTTGCGCTCGCGGCCGCGCCGGCGGGCCATGTCGTCCTCGTCGAGCTCGAGCGGCTCGTCGGGCATCGAGGCCTGCACGGGGACCGGCTTGGGCCCCCGCCCGCGGCCACCGCCCTGCCCGCGCGACCCGGCGCCGCCCTGGCCGGGCTGGCCGCCGGAGCCGCTCTGGGTGCGCGGGTTGCCCGACGCGGCCTGGCCGCCGCGACCACCGCGCTCGGGCCGGTCTCCTCCGCCCTCACCGCCACCGGCGCCCCGGCCACGACCCCCGCGGCGACGCCGCGAGCCGCTGCGGGCGCCCTCGGCGTCGGCGTCGGCGTCGCTCGCATCGTCGGACCCGTTCTGGTCCGCCGATTCGGCCGCCGGGGCTGGACGGGTGTCACCGATCCGGGGCTTGCGGACCAGGGCGCGCTCGGCCGCCTCGGCGCTGCGGGCCTTGCCCTCCTTGGGCAGATCGGGCAGTTCGTCGGGCTCGGCCGATCGGCCGGCATCGCCGCCGCCATCGGTGTCACCGGCCGCGCCGGCGGTCTCGGCCGGGGGGGTCGGCTTGCGGGCCGCCGCCTTCTTCGCGGGACGCCGTGGCGCGGGAGGGCCCGAGTCTGACGCCGGGTCGTCGCTGGGACCCGCGGCCGAGCGAGCCGAGCCGTGGTCGCCATCGCCATCGCCATCGCTGTCGGCGCGGACCTCGTCATCGCCGTCGGCCGGACGGGTGCGGCTGCGCCCACCCCGAGAGCCCCGGCGCCGGGGCCGGGGTCGGTCGTCGCCATCCGCCGCGTCGTCGGCAGCTCCCTTCGGACTGGGACCGACATCGTCGGGCGCGCTCGTCGCCTCGGATGCGGCGCTGCTGGCGCGCGTCTGGCGCGGTTCAGGCGCCGGTGCGGGACCCGCCGGAACAGGTTCGGAATCGGACGATGCGGCAGCGCCGCTGACCACGGGTTCGCTCATCGGCGAAGTCCCTCCTCATGACGCACGCGCTTGCGCGTGCGGTGCCCACGTCGCGCCAGGCGGGAGAGGCTCCTGCCGCGCGCCATCGAGCACGATCCATTGGTGCGTTCTCCAAACATGACCTTCGATGAACGGCTGGGGCACGGGCGCGAACGACGCCATCGCCTCCAGCAGCTCGGAGGGTCGGACACCTCGGGGCTGGGTGGCCAGCTCGGCGTGCAGCACGCCGTCCTGGCCGACTGACAGCTCCTCGATCGCCGGACGGATGTCGTCGGTGACCGGTTTGCCCTTGCGTTCCCGGGTGACCGGGACGGTGTCGGCGGCGAGAAGACCGGCGACGGCGGCGCGCAGGTGCTCGTCCGCCACGGCGGGCACCTCGATGCGCCAGGTGCAGCTGACCACGGCCTCTTGCAGGCTCGCGAGTGACCGCTCGATCGGCACCGCGGTGGTGACCTCGAGCCCGACGGGCAACAGGGGCGTGAGCAGGGCCGGGAGCTGGTCGAGGTCGATCGCCTCGGCCTCGGGGTCCCCGAAGTCGATGTCGATGTACTCGCCGAACGACTCGTGGCCCGTGGACAGGGCCAGGCCGAAATGCATCTTGGGGCGCGGGGAGAACCCTTCGGTGCTCGCCACCGGGAGCGCCGAGCGGCGCAGGGCGCGCTCCCACAGGCGCGCGACGTCACGGTGGCTGGTGAAGCGGATCTTGCCCAGCTTGGTGAACCGGAAGCGGATCCTCACGCGTCGACCCCGACCTTGGGCGTCGCGCCGATGCCCCCAGCACCCCGGGCCGCCGGCTTGGCCGGCAGCAGCGTGACGGGCACCTCGCCACCCACGCTCAGGTCCTGACCGGTGCCCTGGCTGCCCCCCGCCGGCGGTGTCGCGGACGCCACGATGTGCTCGATGGAGTAGCCCGTGCAGGCCCCGCAGTCGTAGCAGGGGGTCCAGCGGCAGTCCTCGAGGCCGAGCTCGTCGAGGGCGTCGCGCCAGTCCTGCCAGAGGAAGTCCTTGTGGAGCCCGGCGGACAGGTGGTCCCACGGCAGCAGCTCGGATTCGGTGCGGTGGCGGTAGACGTACCAATCCACGCTGAGCCCGTGGCGGGCCATGGCATCGAGCCAGAGGTCCTGACTGAAGTGCTCGCTCCACTCCTGGAACGTGCCCCCGGCGCGCCACACGTCCTCGATGACCGGACCCAACCGGCGATCGCCGCGGCTCATGATGCCCTCGACCACCGTGGCCTTCGGGTCATGCCACTTCATCTGGACGGACTTGTGCTTGCGCAGGTCGTCGCGCAGCAGGTTGACCTTGCGCTGCAGTTCG
>JBBQHT010000169.1:0-10657 GCA_038324235.1 Acidimicrobiales bacterium | reverse complement strand
GGCGATGCCATGGGCCCGTTGGAAGCGGGTGACGTTGGCGGCGTCGATGGCCCGAGGGTCGGGACGCCAAGCCACCGTGGACGTCACGGGCGCAGGAGCTCCGCCAGCGCGCCGAGCAGCAGGGTGACGTTGCGGGGACGGGCGGTGTGGCCCATGCACCCGATGCGCCAGACCTGGCCGGCGAAGGCGCCGAGCCCGCCGCCGACCTCGATGCCCCAGCGGTCGAGCAGCGCCCGGCGGGCGCCCGCTTCGTCCATGCCGGCGGGCAGGCGGTCGAGCGGCACCCACACGCTGGTGAGCTGGGGCAGGCGGTGACCCTTCTGCGCGAACAGCTCGAACCCCATGCGCTCGAGCCCGTCCTGCAGCGCCTCGCCGCAGGCCTGGTGCCGGGCCCAGCTGGCCTCGAGGCCCTCGTCGAGGACCGCACCCAACCCGGCGTGCAGCGCGAAGATCATCGAGATCGGTGCCGTGTGGTGGTAGGCCCGAGCCCCCTCGCCGGTGACGTAGCGGGCGATCATGTTCAGGTCGAGGTACCAGGACGACGGGGTCGGCAGCAGCGCCGCGATCGCCCGGTCGCTGGCGGAGAACGGCGCCAAGCCCGGCGGGACGCCCAGGCACTTCTGCGTGCCGCTGTACGCCAGGTCGACGTGCCAGCCATCGATCTCGACCGGCAGGCCGGCCAGCGAGGTGACGCAGTCCACCAGGAACAACGCATCGCCCTTGGCGGCACCGATGCAGTTGACGTCGTTGCGCACGCCGGTCGAGGTCTCGGCGTGGACGATCGCGATCACCTTGGGGTCGGGGTGTGCCTCGATGACCGCCTCGGGATCGAGCGGCTGGCCCCACGGGGCATCGACTCGCACGACCTCGGCGCCGGCACGGGCGGCGACATCGCACATCCGCTCACCGAACACCCCGTTGACGCCGATCACCACGACGTCGCCCGGAGCCACGACATTGACGAACGCCGCTTCCATGCCGGCCGACCCCGTCGCGCTGATGGGGAACGTGAGCTTGTTCGCGGTGCGAAACACGGTGCGCAGCCGCTCATTGGTCTCATCCAGCAACGCGATGAACTCGGGATCGAGATGGCCGAGGAGCGGCCGCGCGAACGCGGCGGCGACCTCGGGATACGGGTTGCAGGGTCCCGGCCCCATGAGGATGCGATCGGTCAGCGGCATGACGAGCGCATGCTAACTGGCCGCGCGCGGCGACGCCGAGGCGGGTGAGGCGGGTGAGGCCAGGCGCGGGACCCATCCTTGGGGCCCCCACCCAGCCGAGAACGCGAACCAGGGGCCACCACAGAGCCGAGAACGCGAATGCAGGGGCCCCCACGTAGCCGAGAACGCGAAACCAGGGGCCACCACGTGGCCGAGAACGTGAGGGGGTGGGTCGCGGGTTCGGTGGGTCCGGGTCCGGTGGGTCAGTCGAAGAGGCTCATGGCGAGGCCGTCGAGGATGTCGGCTTCGCTGACCAGGCACTCCGTGAAGGCGAAGCGCCGCATGATCTGCACGAGCACGCACATGCCGCCCACGATCACGTCGGCCCGCTGCTCCTCGAGACCCGGGTTGTGGATGCGATCGGCGAGCGACTCGGTGGCGAGCGTGCGAAAGACGTCCTCGGCCGCAGCCTTGGTCAGCACGAAGTGGTGGACCTTGTCGCGGTCGTACACCGCGAGGCCCTGCTCGACCGCGGCCGCGGTGGTCACCGTGCCCGCCAGCCCCACGAACGTGCGCGCCTCGTCGATGTGGGGGACCTCACGACGAGCGTCCTCGAGGTGGATCTCGACCACCGACAGGCACGCCGAGAGCTCCTCCGCGGTGGGGGGATCGCCGTGGAGGAACTGCTCGGTAAGGCGCACGCAGCCCATGTCGAGCGAGATCGAGGCCTCGGGCTCGGTGGTGCCGTACGAGAACTCGGTGGAGCCTCCCCCGATGTCGACGACGGCGAAGGGACCGAGGGCGGGGTCGAGGTCGCTCGTCGCCCCGCGGAACGACAGCGCGGCTTCCTGGGTCCCCGAGATGAGCTCGGGCCGAGTGCCGAGCACCGCCTCGGCGGCGTCGAAGAACTCGTCCCGGTTGGTGGCGTCGCGAGCCGCCGAGGTGGCGGTCATCCGCACGGCGGTCACCCCGAAGCGGTCCATGATCTCGCGGTACTCACGCAGCACCACCAGCGTCCGCTCGATCGCCTCGGCCGTGAGCCGCCCCGATGCATCGACGCCCTTGCCCAGCCGCGTGATGCGCATCAGTCGCTCGTGGCTGACGAGGCGACCGTCGGCATCGGTCGACGCCACGAGCAGGCGGGTCGAGTTGGTGCCGCAGTCGATCGCCGCGACGGCGGGGGCGGACCTCGGCTCGGCGAGCAGAACACTGGGATCGGTCACCGGTTCACTCTGGCCCATCGACGCGCTCGGGGGCCAACGATCGGGTCGGGACCCCGACGCCAGCGGCGTCACCTCGCGTCGACGGGGCGACGACGAGCTGCTCGTGCACCCACCGACCGACCGGATCCGGCCCGCCGGCCAGGAACCAGGCGTAGTGGGTGTGCAGGCACTTGACGCCGATCCTCGTGCCCCCGACCCCGCCCGACGGCGTGGGGCCAGACCACGGCCGCGGCAGCGCAGCATCGCGCTCGGCGGCGTAGAGGGCGTGGGCCGCCGTGAGCTCCTCGGGATCCACCTCCGCTTCGGCGCGGCGCACGCCGCCCGCGGACTCGAGGGTGCCGATCCGCTTGAGCAGATCGCGATCCACCAGCCAGTAGCGCGTCGGCATGGGGGTGCCATCGTCGAGCAGGGGCGCGTTCTGGATGACGACCGGGGAACCGGACTCGTCGCGGACCACGATCTCGAACGCGCCTCGGGGTGGGCGCCCGAGCAACTCGGCGACGAGCGTCAGGTCCTCGGGTGACGGGGTCACGAACGCCGTCGGCGCCGCAGGATCATGATGACGACCACCCCGGCCGCGGCCGCGGCCAGCAACGGGAGGAGGCGCTTGATCATCGGCGTGCCCGCCGCGTCGAGCAGGTCGATCGGGGCGACCTCGGCCGAGTCGATCTTGCGGACGCCGCTGGCGCTGTCCGTGCTCGACGATCCCCCGTTCGAGCCGTTCCCCGCGGCCCGAGCCGCGGCCGGCGCCGGCTCTTGTTCCGCGATGAGCAGATCGGGGCGCGGGGCCAGCGTCGGCCGATCGGCCCGGACCGCCTCGGGTTCGCCTTCCCACACCCGCGCCAGTTCCTCGCCGAGGAGCTGGGTCGTCTCGCCCGATCCACCGGATTCGGTGGCTCCGGCATCAGCGGTGGTCTCGGCCGCCTCGACGGCCCCGGTTGCCTCGGCGGCCCCGGTGGCCTTGGCGATCGCTGGCGCCGGCGACGCCGACTCGTCGCCGGCCAGCACCGTGGTGTGCAAGTTCTCGACGAACTGGTCGAGCAGCTTGACGCTCACGTCGCCGATGACGCCGCGGCCGAACTGCGCGACCTTGCCGGTGATGGTCAGGTCGGTCACGACCGACACGTGGGTCACGTCGCCCTTCGCCGTCAGCTCCGCAGTGATGCTCGCACTGGCGTTGCCCTGCCCGCGGGTGTCCCGGCCGGTGGCCGAGAGGAGCGCCCGATGCGCCGCGTCGTCCTTCTCCACGAACCGAGCGACACCTTTGTACTGCGCGGTGATGGGCCCGACCTTGATCTTCACGATCCCGCGGTACTCCTCGCCCTCCACCTCCTGCAGCTGCGCGCCCGGCAGGCAGGGGGCGATGCGCTCGAGATCGGTGAGCACGGCCCAGGCCTGCTCGATCGGCACGCTCACATCGAACTCGTTGCTCAACTCCATCGGGCCAGGTCCTCTCTCGTGTCCACATCGACCGCGCGACCGCTGCACGGTACCTCGCCCACCATGTCGGGGTGCCGTCGCATGAGGGCGCGGGCCCCTTCGTCGCCCGTGAGCGGCAGCAACGGCCAGACCGAGGCGGCCAGGCGCACGGGGTTGCGGCGCTCGCCGTCGTAGGTGGCCACCGCGATCGGCTGATCGGTCGCGGCCGCCACTGCCTGCCACGCCGCCGGTTCGATCAGCGGCTGATCGCCCAGACCGACGACGACGGCGTCGTGGGGGCGCCGCTGCATGGCGACCAGCCGCAGCGCACCGGCGAGCGAGGTGGCCATGCCGTCGGCCCAGCCCTCGTTGATCACCACCGTGACGCCGTCGGGCAGCACGTCGAGCAGGTCGGCGGCGCCCATGACCACGATCGTCTCGTCGAGCCCGGCGGCCAGGGCGGCGTCGACCGCCCAGCACACGAGCGGCCGGCCGCGAAACGGCGTGCGCAACTTGTGCGTCGCGCCCTCGAAGCGGGATCCCCCACCGGCGGCGAGCACGACCGCGGCCGTGGTCACCTGCTGTTCACCTGCGAGCCACCGGACATCCCGACAGGCTAACGGCCTCCCCACCGGTCGCGATCGTGCGCCGGCAGGGCAGCCGCTAGGGTGCACCGCCGTGAGCGCACGCGACGATTTCAACGAGTTCGAGGAGCCCCTGGTGGGGGTCACGCTGATGCTGGCCGATTCGGCCCAGGTGGCCGACGGCAAGCTGTTCATCCTGGGCGGGGGCCTGTCCGAGATCGGACCAGGCCCGCAGCCCTCCGCCATCGCCATGCTGATCGAGGTCCCGTGGGACCGGGCCAACATCAACCACGACTGGAAGTTCGAGCTGCTCGACGAGGACGGCACGCCCGTCCTCTTCGACGACCAGCCCGTGATCGTCGGGGGGCAGTTCGAGGCCGGCCGGCCCGCCGGCCTGGCGCCGGGCACGTCGATGACCGTGCCCATGGCCATCAACTTCACCGCGTTGCCGATCGACGCGGGCACCCGCTACGAGTGGCGCCTCTCGGTCAACGAGACCGGCGAGCCCGAGTGGTCGCTCCCCTTCCGGGTGCGCCCCGCCGTCGCGGAATAGCGCACCCGATCGGCCCCGACGAGGGACGTCGCCGGGGTCGAGGCACGCCGCGGACGTCTTCTTTGATCCGCGACGCCGCGCCTGGCCGGAACGGGGTGCAAGGAACCCGCAGCCGCGGATCGCAACCGTTAGTCCGTCGCCCAGATGAGGACCTCGGCGCCGTCGGGACCGGCGGTCAACGCCGGGCTCCCAGCCGCGGTGAGCCGCACCGCGTCACCTTGAGCCAGCGGGCCGGCGCCCTCGAGGGCGGCGGCCCCCACGGCGACGAACACGTGGGTGTGGCGGGCGTCGGGCACCGCAACGGTCTCGTTGGCCTTGAGCCGCCCACCCCAGAGCACGGCACCGCGCTGGCGGATGGAGATGGCCGCGTCGTGACCCTGGCCCGAGGCGATCGGCTGCAGTCCGCCCTTGTCGAGCTCGGCGTTGATGTCGAGCTGTTGGTAGCTGGGCTCGATCGCCTCGGTGTCGGGCTGCACCCACATCTGCACGAAGTGCACGGGCTCATCGCCGCTGGGATTCATCTCGGAGTGCCAGATGCCGGAGCCGGCGCTCATCCGTTGCGCCAGGCCGGGGTACAGGATCCCCCGGTTGGCGAGTGTGTCCTTGTGCTCGAGCTCGCCGTCGAGGACCCACGTGATGATCTCCATGTCGCGGTGGGGGTGGGTGTCGAAACCGAGGCCCGGGGCCACCCGGTCGTCGTTGCTCACGAGCAGCAGCCCGTGGTGGGTGTTGGCCGGGTCGTAGTGGTGGCCGAAGCTGAAGCTGTGGTGCGAATCGAGCCAGCCCATGTTGGTGTGGGGCCGGGTGGCGGCTCGGCGGACATCGATGGTCGGGGTCGTGCTCATCGGTTCTCCTCTGTCCCAGGCGATCCTCGCCTGTACTTCAGATCTGAACAACCGCCGGCGTTCCTACATTCCCGGCCCCGCTCGGCCCGCGCTCCGCGACATCGGGACCGATCGTCGGCCTCCACCCGACAGATCGTCTCAATTTCGGGTTTGGGGTGCTGGTGCGGGCCGTAGGGCGGGTTGGAGGATGGATCAGGCGGGAACGAAGAGGAGCTGGAGCTTGAGCGTGCCGTGATCGTCGATCTTGACGAAGCCGGCCATGTCGATCGGGTCGATCTGGTAGTCGCTCAAGGCGATCGGCAGGCCGTCACCCACGGTGGCGACCGTGATCGTGTCGCCGTTCCACTTGGCGCTCAGCGGCACGTCGACGGACGTGGTCACGCCGTGCAACGTCAGGTCGCCCGTGGCCGTGACCGACACCTCTTCGCCCTGCTTGGGCGGGCCGGGCAGGGCGACCGGCTTGGTGAGCTTGAACGTGGCGGTCGGGAACTTCTTGGTCTCGAGCCCCCGCGACGAGATGGCGGCATCGCGGCGATCCTCGGAGCTCTTGAGCTTGGTGGTGTCGACGGTGACGTCCACGGCGGTGATCTCGTTGCCCTTCACGGCCATCGATCCCGACACGGCGGGCGAGAGGCCGACCGCGGTCTTCTTGATCGAGGCGCTGGCGAACTGCTCCTCGATCCGGTAGCCGGCGAACACGTCGGGATCCTGCTTCAGGGTCCAGGTGCCGTCGGGCGTCGTGCGCGACGACGGCGTGCCCGTCGCGGCGGCGGACTGGATCGCGTCGACGCTGGTCGTCTTGTCCTCCGAGCGCAGCGCGACGAAGTACACACCGACCCCGGCCACGAACAGGACGACCACGATCCCGAGGACGATCTTCACGGTCTTGGACATGTGGGCTTCCCCCAGGGAGCGGCGAGCGGTGACCCGCGACGGTAGTGGTCAGGACAAGCGAGTTCGGCGCGAGGCAGGCCGCACCGACCGAGCTGAAGAACCCGACCCGACGATGCTGACCGAGGGCCCCAGCCCGGCGACGGCACGCGCCGCCGTCAGTACTACGTGTGGGAGGCCACGCCGGATTGCTCGAGCGCGCGGCGCACCAGGACCTGGGCGAGGTGGCGACGGAACTCGACGCTGGCGTTGAGATCGGCCGGGGGTTCGAGATCGGCGTCGGCGAGCGCCGCTGCGTCCGCGCTGGTGGCGCCGGACCCGACGGCCGCCTCGGCCGCGTGGGCCCGCACCGGCCGGGAGTCCATGTTGACCAGGCCGATGCCGGTGCCGATCCCCGCCGGGTCGTGCACCGCCGCCACGCCGACGATCGCCCAGTCCTGGGCCCGGCGGTTGAACTTCTGGAACGACCACCCCGCCCCGGTCACCTTCGGCACCCGGATCTCGGTGAGCAGCTCCCCCTCGGCCAGCGCGGTCTCGAGGAACCCCTCGAAGAAGTCGGTGGCCGCGATCTCGCGGGTGCCGGCGGGCCCCTGGACCACCAGCGTGCCGCCGAGCGCCAGGATCACGGCGGGTAGATCCGAGGCGGGGTCCCCGTGGGCGAGCGAACCGCCGATCGTGCCCCGGTGGCGTACCTGGGGGTCACCGACGTGGGAGGCGGCGTGCGCGAGCAGGGGCACGTGCTCCGCGAGGATCGTCGAGGTCTCGACGTCACGATGGCGGGTCAGGGCGCCGATCGCGATCTGGTCACCCGCGTCGCGCACGTAGGCCAGGTCGGTCAACCGGCCGACGTCGATGAGCACACCCGGGGTGGCGAGGCGCAGCTTCATCAACGGCAGCAGCGAGTGGCCACCGGCGAGCAGCTTGGCGTCGTCGCCGTGCTCGGCGAGCAGGGCGAGGGCGTGCTCCGCGGAGGTGGCCCGCACGTAGTCGAACGCGACCGGGATCATGCGCCGACCTCGGCCGAGGCCGGTGCCGTGGGGGTCGAGGGCTCGGCGACCGGCGTCGGCCACGAGATCGGGCCGGGCGTGTCGTCGAGCACGCCCGCGCAGGCCAGGACGGCCTTGACGATGTTGTGGTACCCGGTGCACCGGCACAGGTTGCCCTCGATGCCCTCGCGCACCTCGCGCTCGGTCGGCGTCGGGTTCTCGTCGAGCAGGGACACGGCCGCCATCACCATGCCCGGCGTGCAGTACCCGCACTGCAGGCCGTGGTGCTCGCGAAAGGCCTCCTGCATCGGGTGCATCTCGCCGGCCGCCACATCGACGCCGGCGGTCGCCGCGAGGCCTTCGATCGTGGTGACCGCGCACCCGTCGGCCTGGACCGCGAGCAAGGTGCAGGACTTGGCCGACTCGCCGTCGACGTGGACCGTGCACGCGCCGCACGACGACGTGTCACATCCCACGTTGGTGCCCTTGAGGCCGACGACGTCGCGGAGGTAATGGACCAGCAGGAGCCGCGGTTCGATGTCGTGGGTCGCGGCGTTCCCGTTGACGGTGACGGTTATCTCCACGTGGTGTCCTTTCGACGACCGGAGGATGAGAGGAACGAGTCGGTCATGGCGTGGCCTCGGCGATCGAGCGCCACACGCGCTCGGCGGTGGCCGGCATGTCCAGGTGGCGGATGCCGAGCGGGGCGAGGGCATCGATCACGGCGTTCTGCAGGGCCGGCGTCGCCCCGATGGTCCCCGACTCCCCGATGCCCTTCGCGCCGAGCGCGTTGGCGTGGGTCGGGGTCTCCATCAGCACCAGCTCGTAGGCCGGCAGCTCGGTGGCCGAGATCATGGCGTAGTCGGCGAGGTTCGAGGTGACGGGGTTGCCGTCGTCGTCGTAGCGGATCTCCTCGAGCAGCGCCTGGGCCACGCCCTGGGCGATGCCGCCGTGGCGCTGGCCCTCCACGACGAGCGGGTTCACCAGGCGCCCCGCATCGTCGCAGGTGATCATCCGGCGCAGGACGACGCCGCCGGTCTCGGTGTCGACCTCGACGACCGCGACGTGCGCGCCGAACGGGAAGGTCGGCGTCGACGCCGCGTACGTCGTGGCCTCGCGCAACGGTCCGGCCCACCCGGGCGCCGCGTCCGCGCCGGCGGCGCCGGTCTCGGGTCCCGCGCCCGTGTCAGCCTCCGCGCCGGCGGCGCCGCCCCCGTCGCCAGCCAAGGCCGCGGCCGATGCCGCCGCCGCGATCTGCGTCCACGTGGCCGTGACGGCGGGCGTGCCGCGCACGTGGAAGACGCTCTCGCCGGCGTCGAACACGACGTCGTCGACCGAGGCCTCGAGCAGGTCGGCGGCGAGGTGACGCCCCCGATCGATCACCTGCTCGGATGCCTCGACCACCGCCGCGCCGCCGACCTGCAACGAGCGCGAGCCGTAGGTGCCGACACCTTCGGGCACCTGATCCGTGTCACCGTGCACCACTCGGATGTGGTCCATCGCGATGCCGAGCCGGTCGTTGACGAGCATCGCCCATGACGTGTCGTGGCCCTGCCCGTGCGACGACGAGCCGGTGAACACGACGGCGCCGCCGTCGTCGGTGATCTCGACCCGGGCGTACTCGGTCTCGCCGGGGAAGGGCCCGGCGGTGATCTCGACGTACACGCTCACGCCGATGCCCAGCTGGACCGGGTCCCCCGCGGCCCGGCGCGACGCCTGCTCGGCGCGCAGCTCGTCGATCCCGGCCGCGGCCAGGGCCTTGTCGAGCGCGATCGCGTACTCGCCGTTGTCGTAGACGGCCCCGGTCTTGTTGGTGAACGGGAAGGCGTCCGGGGCGATGAAGTTGCGCCGACGGACCTCGATCGGGTCGAGTCCCACCTCGGCGGCGAACAGGTCGACCATCCGCTCGATGGCCTGCGTGGCTTCGGGCCGTCCGGCGCCGCGATAGGCCTCGGTGCTCGTGGCGTTGGTGACGACCGAACGGGTGACGCACTCCACCCGGTCGATGTCGTAGACCCCCTGGGCCATGATCCGGGTCATGAAGGGCAACGCGGCGCCCGTGCTGGGATACGCGCCGGCCTCCTGCAAGACGGTGAGCCGGTACGCCTCGAGCGTGCCGTCACGGCGGCCACCGAGCTCCGCGATGTTGACCTGGCCGCGACCGTGGCCCATGCCGACCATGTTCTCCGACCGCGTCTCGAACCACCGCATGGGGCGCTCGAGCGCCCGGGCGAGCCAGGCGACGAGTACCTCCTCGGGCCCGATGTCGATCTTGGCCCCGAAGCCGCCGCCGACATCTGGCGCGATCACCCGCACCTGCTCGACCGGCAGGTCGAACGACGACGCCAGCTTCTGGCGCACGCCGTGCGCGGCCTGCGTGCTGACCCACATGGTGAGGTGATCGCCTTCCCAGACCGCCGCCGCGGCCCGGACCTCGAGCGGGCACGCGGCCACGCGCTGGTTGACGATGCGCTGGCGCACGACGACCTCGCACCCGTCGAGGATGGTGGGGTCGGTCCCGAAGTCGAACGTGTTCGCGGTGTTCGTGCCCTTTGCCGGGAACAGCAGCACCGCATCGGTGGCGGCCTCCTCGATCGACACGACCGCGTCGAGCGGCTCGATGTCGACGAACACCTGCTCGGCCGAGTCCTCACCCCGGTCGGCGGACTCGGTCACCAGGACCGCCACGGGTTCACCCACGAAGCGGACCGTGCCGGTGGCCAGCCATGGCCTCGTCATGGGGTCGGGCTCGGCATCGGGGTCGGCAGCCGTGACACCGGCGGGGAGCAGGCCGTGACCGGTCGCCTCGGCGGCGGTGTAGACGCCGAGGACACCGGGCGCGTGGCGCGCCCCGTCGCCGTCGATCGCGACGATCGTGCCGTGGGCCACCATGGAGCGCACGAAGGTGACGTGGGCAGCGCCCGCGAGCCGTGGATCGGTGGCCTCGGTCAGGTCGGCCGTGTACACCCCGCCAGTGGTCAGGAACTTCGGGTCCT
>JBBQHT010000168.1:0-10677 GCA_038324235.1 Acidimicrobiales bacterium | reverse complement strand
GCACGGACAACGGTCATCGCCACAAGGAGGACACCGTCAGGCGGACGCCAGCCGGTCGGCGTCGGCGTCGAGCTGCACCCGGAAGCGGTCGAGCTGTCGAGCGACCGGCGCCGGGCCGGCGCCACCCGGGGTGGTGCGACGGGTGACCGACATGCCCTCCTGCAACAGGTGCAGGGCCTCGTTGCCGAGGTCACTGTGGTCTGCCACCAGATCCACCAGCGGCGTGTCGGTCTCGATGGCGGTGCGCACCAACGCCCCGACGATGGCGTGCGCGTCCCGGAAGGGCACGCCCTTGGCCACCAGGTACTCCGCGAGGTCGGTCGCGGACGACGCCGGCGAGTCGGCCGCCCGCCGCATGGCCTCGAACTGGAACGTCGAGGTCGCCAGCAGGCCGGTCATCGCGGACAAGGCCAGGTTCATCTGGTCGAGGCTGTCGAAGAGGGGCTCCTTGTCCTCCTGCAGATCGCGGTTGTACGCGAGCGGCAGGCCCTTCAGGGTCGCCAGCAATCCGGTGAGGTTGCCGATCAGTCGCCCGCTCTTGCCTCGCGTGAGCTCCGCGCTGTCGGGGTTCTTCTTCTGCGGCAGCATCGAGCTGCCCGTCGAGTACGCATCGGCCAACGTGAGGAACCCGAACTCGTCGGTGGACCACAAGATGACCTCCTCGCCGAGCCGCGAGAGGTGCACGCCGAGCAAGGCGAGCGCGAACAGCGCCTCGGCGACGAAGTCGCGATCGCCCACCGCGTCGAGCGAGTTGGTGAACACGTCGGCGAAGCCCAGGTCCGCGGCCGTGCCTTGGGGATCGAGCGGCAACGAGGAACCCGCCAGGGCGCCGGCTCCCAGGGGGGACACATCGGCCCGGCGGCGCGCGTCGAGCAACCGGTCGATGTCACGGGCCAGGGCCCAGCCGTGGGCCAGCAGGTGGTGGGCCAGCAGCACCGGCTGGGCGCGCTGGAGGTGCGTGTACCCGGGCAGGTACGCGCCGTCGACCTCGGCCGCCCGATCCACGAGCACCTGTTGCAGGCGCAGGATCCGGCGGGCGACGACGAGCAGCTCACGCTTCACGAACAGCCGAAGATCGGTCGCCACCTGATCGTTGCGACTGCGCCCGGTGTGCAGCTTGGCGCCGGCGGGGCCGGCGATCTCGGTGACACGCCGCTCGACGGCCGTGTGGATGTCCTCGTCGCTGGCCACGAACACGAAGGAGCCCGACGCCAGCTCGACCTCGGTCTGGTCGAGCGCGGCCAGGACGGCCGCGACCTCGCCGTCGTCGAGCACCCCGCCGCGGCCCAGGCCCCGCACGTGGGCGCGCGACCCGGTGATGTCGTCGAAGGCGAGGCGCTGGTCATAGGGAAGGCTGACCGTGAACGCCATCAGCTCCTCGGCCGGTCCCCCTTCGAACCGCCCGTGCCACAACGTGCTCATGCGCGGCGCGTGCTCTGCTTCGCCGCCCAGGTCTGCAGACCCAGGCCCCACAGGCGCACGAACCCCTCCGAGTCGGCGTGGTTGAACGTGTCGGCCGCGTCGTAGGTGGCCAGGCCGTAGTCATAGAGGCTGTAGTCGCTGCGCCGCCCGACGACGAAGCAGCGGTTCGGCTCGAGGCGCAACCGGACCTCGCCCGTGACGAAGCGCTGAGACGAGTCGATGAACGCGTCTAGCGCTTCCATGAGCGGCGAGAACCACATGCCGTCGTAGACGAGCTCCGCGTAGCGGTGTTCGAGCGCGATCTTCTCGCGCTGCAGATCGCGCTCGAGCGTGAGGCCTTCGAGATCGCGGTGGGCGGTGATGAGGGCGAGCGCGCCGGGAGCCTCGTAGGTCTCTCGGCTCTTGATGCCGACGCGCCGGTTCTCGACCATGTCGAGCCGGCCGAACCCGTAGGCACCCACCACCGTGTTGAGCTCGGTGATCAGCTCGAACATGGGCTTGGCGAATCCGTCGAGCGAGACGGGGACGCCCTGGTCGAACCCGATCGTGATCTCACGCGGCTCGGTGGCGGTCAGCTTGGTCATCTCCCACACGCCTTCGGGCGGGCGCGCCCAAGGGTCCTCCATCTCGCCGCACTCGATGGCTCGGCCCCAGAGGTTGTCATCGATCGAGTAGATCTTCTCCTTCGTGGCCGTGAGCGGGATGTCGTGCTCGGCGGCGTACACGATGCAGTCCTCACGCGTCATGCCCCACACCCGGACCGGGGCCACGCACTCGAGATCGGGGGCGAGTGCCCTGGTCGCAACCTCGAACCGCACCTGGTCGTTGCCCTTGCCCGTGCAACCGTGCGCCACACCGTCGGCGCCGTGCTCACGGGCTGCGGCCACCATGTGCTTGACGATGACGGGCCGCGACAGCGCCGAGACGAGGGGGTACTGGTTCTCGTAGAGGGCGTTGGCCTTGAGCGCGGGGGCGCAGTAGTCCGCGGCGAACTCCTCGCGACAGTCCACGACGAGCGCCTCGATCGCGCCCGCGGCGCGGGCACGATCCTTCACGGCCTCCCAGTCGCCGCCCTGACCCACGTCGCAGGCCACGGTGATGACCTCGACGTTCATCTCCTCGATCATCCAGCGGACGGCGACGGAGGTATCGAGACCGCCGCTGTAGGCGAGGACGACGCGCTTAGCCATGAGAGTTCCTTTGGGGTGGTGGGCAGGACGGACGGGACGGAGGGGAGATTGTGGGACGCCGGGCTAGAGCCCGGCAAGATCGGACAGGTGCGAGGCCAGAGCGACCCCGCCGACGTCCTCGGCCGCGACGACGATCAGCGTGTCGTCGCCGGCGACCGTACCGATGATCGAGGCGAGCCCGGCGCGGTCGAGTGCCGAGCCCACGACGTGGGCGGAACCGGGCGGGGTGCGGACCACGACCAGGTTGGCGGAGTGGGCGACCTCGACCACCCAGTCCCCGAAGACCCGACGCAGGTGGTCCTCGGGCGCGACCTGTTCCTTCGGCATCTCCGGGATCGCGTAGGCGCTGTCGCCCCCTGGGACCCGCACCTTGATCGCGCCCAGGTCCTCGAGGTCGCGGGACACGGTGGCCTGGGTGGCGACGACGCCTTCCGCGGCGAGCAGGTCGACGAGCTCCATCTGGTTGTGCACGACATTGGCCTCGACGAGCTTCACGAGCAGGTGCTGGCGCTGGGGCTTGCCCAGCCGGGTCGGCTCCGCGGCGACCGTGGCCTTGCGCGGTGGGCTCATGATGCGCCGATGATCCAGGCCAGCAGGCCGCGCGCGGCGTGCATGCGGTTCTCGGCCTGCTGCCACACCCGGCTGTGCGGCCCGTCGAGCACATCGTCGCTGACCTCGTCGCCGCGGTGCGCGGGCAGGCAGTGCAAGAACGCGACATCGGCAACACCGGTGGCGGCCAGCAGCTCGGCGTTGACCTGGTACGGCCGGAAGACCGGACGGCGTTCGTCGGCCTCGGCCTCCTGACCCATCGAGTACCAGGCGTCGGTGTAGACGATGTCGGCACCCTCCACCGCCTCGGCGGCATCGGTCGTGACGACGGGCTCGATGCCCACCGCGCGTAGTCGGGCGACGTCATCGGCGGGCATCGTGAACGTCTCGGGGGTCGCCACGGCGACCTGCATGCCGAGCATGCCCGCGGCCAGGGCCAGGGACCGACAGACGTTGTTCCCATCGCCGACGTAGGCGATCTTGCGCGACGACAAGGCGTCGATCCCGCCGTAGAGCTCCACCGCGGTGAGCAGATCGGCCAGGGCCTGCATCGGGTGGCCGGCGTCGGAGAGCAGGTTGATGATCGGCACGTCGGCGACCGCCACCATGCGCTCGAGCTTGGTGTGCTCGAACACCCGGGCGGCGATGACTCCGTGGTAGCACTGCAAGGTCCGCGTGACGTCCTCGACCGATTCGCGGGTGCCCAGCCCGATCTCGTCCGGCCGGATCGTCACGGGGTGGCCCCCCAGCTGGAACACCGCCATCTCCATGGAGTTCCGCGTGCGCGCGGACGGCTTCTCGAACAGGAGCGCCACGCCGAGCCCGGCGAGGGCCTTGGGGACGTACGGCTGCCGGGCCAGGTCCAGCACGCTGACCAGTTCGTCGCGAGAGAGATCGTCGATCTCGAGCAGGTGGCGCGGCACGGTCAAGAGGTCCTTTCGGTGTCCGACGCGACATCATCGGCGCTCGGTTGGGCGATCAGCACCGCGCGGAGGATGGCGAGGGCCTCGTCGATCTCGGCGCCGCTGACGGTCAACGGCGGCGCGAGCCGGATCGACGTCGGGGTCACCGCGTTGGTCACCAGACCGGCGGCGAGGGCCTGGGCCTGCACCGCTTTCGCATCCACGCCCGGCTCGAGCTCGAACGCGACCAGCATCCCGAGGCCCCGGACCTCGCTCACCCGCGGCAGGTCGGCCAGCTCACGGTGCAGGTACTCCCCCGTCTTCGCGGCGCGACCCGGGATGTCGTCGCGCTCCATGATCCGCAACACGGCCAGCGCCGCCGACGCGGCCAGGGGCTGGCCCCCGTAGGTCGTCCCGTGATCGCCGGGGACGAACGCGCCAGCGACGTCGCGGCGGGCCCAGCACGCCCCGATCGGCATGCCGTTGCCGAGGGCCTTGGCCATCGTGACGACGTCGGGCACGACGCCGAAGTGCTGGTGGGCGAACCAACGGCCGGTGCGGCCGAGGCCGGTCTGGACCTCGTCGACGATCATCAGGAGGTTGCGTTCGTCGCACAGCGCCCGCACGTCGCGGAAGTACGACGGCGTGGCGGGGTTGACCCCGCCCTCGCCCTGGACCGGCTCGAGCAGGATCGCGGCCACGGTCGGATCGATCGCCCGCTCGAGGTCGTCGATGTCGTTCCACACCGCGTGGCGAAAGCCTTCGGGCAACGGCTGGAACGGCTCGTGCTTCGAGGGCTGGCCGGTGGCGTGGAGCGTCGCGAGCGTGCGACCGTGGAACGAGCCGTAGGCGCTCACCACGGCGAACCGACCGTGCCCCGCCCACTTCCGCGCGAGCTTCAACGCGCACTCGTTGGCTTCGGCGCCCGAGTTGGCGAAGAAGACCTGACCACCGCCGCCGAGCAGGCGGTCGAGGGTCTCCGCGACCTGCCACCCGGGCTCGGTGCCGAAGAGGTTCGAGACGTGCACCAGCGTGCGGGCCTGGAGGTTGATCGCATCCGCGATCTCGGGGTGCGCGTGGCCCAGGCTGACCACGGCGAGGCCCGTGAGGAAGTCGAGGTACCGCTTGCCGTCGCGATCCCACAGCTGGGTGCCGTCGCCGCGGACGAAGGCCACCTGCGGGGCGGCGTAGTTCGGCATCAACGGGCAGTGATCAAGCTCCGGGGGCGCACCCATGGCCCGGGCGTGCGCCGCGGCCGCATCGGTCGCGGGTCCAACGGTCATGGGGACGCCTCCACCGGATCGGGGATGATCATGGAACCGATGCCGGCATCGGTGAACAGCTCGAGCAGCAACACGTGCGGGATGCGGCCGTCGAGCAGGTGCGCAGACTGCACCCCGCCGGCCAACGCGTCGAGGCATGCCTCGATCTTGGGGATCATGCCGCCGCCCACGATGCCCTCGTCGACCAGCTCGGTGATGCCCGCCACCGTGACATGGGTGATCAGCGACGCGAGGTCGTCCACATCGTGGAGCAGGCCGGGCACGTCGGAGAGGTAGACGATCTTCTCGGCCCCGAGCTCGGCGGCGATCGCCCCGGCAACCGTGTCGGCGTTGATGTTCAGCGCCTGCCCCGACGTGTCTGCGCCGATGGTGGACACCACGGGGATGAGGTGCTCGGCCAGGAGGCGTTCGAGGATCGCCGGGTTCACGGCGGTCACATCGCCGACGAAGCCGAGCTCGGGATCGCGGACGTCGGCGATGATCAGACCGGCATCCTCGCCCGACACCCCGACGGCGAGCGGACCGTGGACGTTGATCGCCGACACGATCTCCCGGTTGACCTTCCCGACGAGGACCATGCGAGCGATGTCGAGCGTGTCGGCGTCGGTGACGCGGCGACCGTCGACGAACTCGGGCACCATGCCGAGCCGTTCCATGAGATCGCCGATCTGGGGACCGCCGCCATGGACGACGACGGGCCGGATGCCGACCGAGTGCAGCAGGACGATGTCCTCGGCGAACTGCGCGGCCAGGTCGGGATCGATCATGGCGTTGCCGCCGTACTTGACTACCACGGTCGTGCCCCAGAACCGGCGGATGTAGGGCAGCACCTCGATGAGCATCGCCGCCGTGTCCTGCGCGTGGGTCATGACGTGCCCATGTTCTCGTCGACGTACGCGTGGGTCAGATCGTTCGTGAGGATGCGCCCGGTGCCGGAACCGATGCCGAGGTCGGCGACGATCATGAGGTCGCGGCCCCGCATGTGCGCCGCCACCGCCTCGCGGTCGTGGTCGATCTCGATCCCGGCGGCCGCGACGGTTACGCCGCCGTAGCTGATCGAGACACGGTCCTGCACGAACTCGATGCCGGCGCTGCCGAGCTCGCTGGCGATGCGGCCCCAGTAGGGATCCTGGCCGTACCAGGAGCACTTGCACAGGCTCGAGTCGGCGACCTTGCGGGCCCCGAGCTTGGCTTCGTCGTCCGACGCCGCCCCGGTGACGACCATGTGCACGACCTTGGTGGCGCCTTCGGCGTCGCCGGCCATCTGCGCCGCGAGATCAGCACAGGCCGCGGCGACCGCGGCGTCGAGATCGGCCTGAGCGACCGGCCCTGCGCGCCCGCTCGCCAGCAGGAGCACCGTGTCGTTGGTCGAGCGGCACCCATCGGTCGAGAGCGCGTTGAACGAGTCCTCGATACCTGCGAGCAGCGCGGCTTTCAGCTGGGCCGGCTCCGCGTCGGCGTCGGTGGTGAGCACCGCGAGCATCGTCGCCATGTTGGGCTCGAGCATCGCGGCGCCTTTGGCCATGCCGCCGACCGTGAACCCGGGGCCGGCCACGACGACCTCCTTGCGGTGCGTGTCGGTGGTGCGGATCGCCTCCGCGGCCTCGGGGCCGCCGCTGGGGCTGCGCCCCGCGACGAGCGCCGGGATGCCGGCGGTGATCACGTCGATCGGCATCGGGATCCCGATGAGTCCTGTCGAGCACACGAGCACCTCGTGGGGTTCGCATCCGAGCGCCTGGGCGGCGCCCTGGCACATCGCGACGGCGTCAGCCTGGCCCTGCTCGCCCATCGCCGCGTTGGCGTTGCCGCTGTTGAGGATCACTGCCGCGGCACGACCGCCGGTGTCGCGGAGGTGGCGATTGGTGATGATGACGGGGGCGGCGGTCATCTTGTTGCTCGTGAAGACCCCCGCCGCGGCGCACGGGCGACCATCCTCGGTCGCCACCAGCGACAGATCGAGATCGCCCGATGCCTTGATGCCGGCGGCGATGCCTGCCGCGACGAATCCTGCGGGCGCGGTGACGCTCACGGATAGACCCCCACGCTGGTGAGGCCGGCACCCTCGTCGAGGCCGGCGATGATGTTGGCGCACTGCACGGCACCACCCGACGCCCCTTTGGTGAGGTTGTCGATGGCGCAGATCGCCACGATCAGGTCGGTGCGATCGTCGTAGCGCACGGTGATGTGCGCGGCGTTCGAGCCCAGCGTCGCTTTGGTGGACGGCGAGCCTTCGGTCACGACCACGAAGTGCTCACCGGCGTAGAGGTCCCGGAAGAGGTCGAGCAACGCCGCGGTGGAGGTCGCCTGCGTGGGTCGGGCGTAGCAGGTCGCCAGGATCCCGCGGTTCATCGGCGCCATGTGTGGCGTGAACAAGACGCTCACCTCCGACGGCGCGACGCCCGCGACACGCGAGAGGTTGATCTCCATCTCGGGCGTGTGCCGGTGGTTCAACAGGCCATAGGCCGTGAAGTCCTCGTCCACCGCGCAGAACGTGGTGTTCGCTTTGGGCGGCCGCCCGGCACCCGACACCCCGCTCGCCGCGTCGACGATGAGGCCCGTGGTCGAGACCGCCCCCGCCTGCACGAGTGGCGCGAGCGCCAGTGAGGCAGCTGTGGGGTAGCAGCCCGGCGTGGCGACACGGGTCGCCCCGAGCAGATCCGCACGGAACAACTCGGGGAGCCCGTAGGCGAACTCCGCGAGAAGGCCGGGCGCCTGGTGCGCCTCGCCGTACCACTGGGGGTACAACGCCGCGTCGGGCAACCGGAAGTCGGCTGCGAGGTCCACGAGCAGCGGGACGCGACCGTCGAGCTCCGGCACGATCGCCTGGCTGGCGCCGTGGGGCAGACCGAGGAACACCAGGTCGAGCCCGTCCACCGACTCGGGGGTGTACGTGTCGAAGACCCGCTCGCCGTAGTAGCCAGCCAGGCTCGGATACAGGCCACTGATGCGCTGGCCGGCCTGGGTGTCACCCGTGGCGAGCTCGACCCGGAACGCCGGATGACCGGCGCACAGCCGAAGCAGCTCAGCCCCGGTGAAACCGGACGCTCCGATGATGCCAACACGAATCATCGCAAGAGATTACAGACCTTCGCATGATTATGCAAAGGGAAACCGAGGCGGTCTTCAGGCCCCCGATGTGTCCCGCCGTACCTGGTCCACCGTCGCCTGGATCTCGGCGGCATCGAGTTGGCCGGTGACCCGCCCCAGTTCCTCGTTGGGGTCGTGGGGCGCCTGGGTGACCATCTGCTTGAGCGCATCCGGGCTGTAGTCGCCGCTGAGCCGGCCCAACTGCTCGCTCGTGGCGATCTTCTCGTCCCGCACGGCGAACACGCGCGTGATGACGGCGATGGACGCGAGCCCCACCAGGGTGAACGCCAGCCCGAGGAGCACGCCGCTGGCGCCGTCTTCGGAACCCTGCTTGACCATCACGGCGACGCCGATGATCGTGAGCACGAGGGCCAGCATCACCATCGCCTTGCGCTCTGGTGAGTTCTGGACCCCGAACAGCAGTTTCGTGAACATCCCTGGCCTCTCCCGAAAGGCTTGCGACCAGACCCCGGGGGACCTGGACACGCGCTCGCACATTGCCCTCACTGCACTCACCGACGCAGCAACCCGTCCGTCGACGAGCGCCACTCGTACCCTAGGCGCGGCACACCCGCCCGTGGGGTACTCATCGGCCGACCGGCGCCTGCATCCAGGCAACCGGCGAACATGGTCACCGCAGCCTGGCCATCCGGCGGCGGTTCGGCGGTTCGGCGGTTCGGCGGTTCGGCGGTTCGGCGGTTCGGCGGTTCGGCGCGAGCCGCGCGACCCGGTCAGCCCCGGAGCTGCGCGTCGAACGCCTCGGTGACCGCCACGATGATCGCGCGCCGGACGCTGGCGATGTCCGCGTCGGTGAGGGTGCGATCGGCCGCCTGCAGGCGCACCCGAAAGGCCAGGCTGCGGTGATCGTCGGGCAGCCCGACGCCCCGGTAGACGTCGAAGAGGCGCACGGCGGCCAACAGGGGTCCGGCGGCAGCCGCGATCGTGGCTTCGACCGCCACCGCCGGAACGGTCTCGGGGACCTCGAAGGCGAGGTCGATGTCGCTCGACGGATACCGGCTGATCGGGGTGTAGGACCCGCCCCCATGAGGCTGGTCGAGCAGGGCATCGAGATCAACCTCGAGCCAACCGACGCGCTCCCCGATGGCGAAGCGATCCAGCACCGCTGGGTCGATCTCGCCGACCGCCCCGACGAGCACGTCACCGACGAAGAGCTCCGCGCTGCGCGTGGGATGCAGGCCCGGCACCGCCACCTGTTCGAGGCGGACGCCCTCGAGGCCGAGCGCGTCGGCCAGGACGTGCCAGGTCTCCACGGCGCCGATCGCGTCTACCCCGGCGAGGGCGACCCCGAGCTCCTCACGCTCGTCAGGGAGCTGCTGGCCGACCGGCGGCCGCCGGAACGTCTTGCCGACCTCGAACAACCGCACGCCGGGCTGGCGGTGCGAGGCGTTGTAGGCGACGGACTTGAGCAGACCGGTGCGCAGCGACGTGCGCAGCACCGATTCGTCCGCATCGAGCGGGTTGGTCACGGTGACGTAGCCGTCGGGCAGTCCCGTCCGGGCGCTGTCGTCAGGCGAGAGGAACGGCAGCGGCATGGCCTCATCGAGGCCCAACCCGACCATCGTCTGGCGGATGACCCGCCGGTCCGCCTGGCGGGCGCTGAGACCGCCGGTGCGCACCGCGGGAGGCACGGTGCGCGGGATGCGGCTGTAGCTGTAGTGCCGCGCGATCTCCTCGATGATGTCCGTCTCGGTCGTGGTGTCGGGCCGGAACGTCGGGATCACGATGTCGGCC
Organism: Acidimicrobiales bacterium; assembly: GCA_038324235.1. GTDB lineage: Bacteria > Actinomycetota > Acidimicrobiia > Acidimicrobiales > Acidimicrobilacustridaceae > JBBQHT01. The sequence continues at coordinate 492 of JBBQHT010000168.1, read as the reverse complement.
ACCCCATCGGCGATCGCCGCGACCGGGGTCACCCGGAAGCCGATGGGGGTGAGGAGCCGCTCGATCTCTTCGCCGTCCATCGCCGTGCCCAGATACGCGTTGACGCGTGCCGTGCGCACCCGGACCGGGGATCGGTCCGGCAGGTTGCCGCGCCGATCCACCGTGCCGGCACCCAGCTGGGCGCCGTCGGCGGCGAGCAGCTGCGCGAAGCGGCGGGCCGCCAGCTCGGCGATCTCGGGGTCGGCCCCCCGCTCGAACCGCATCGACGCCTCGCTGCGCAGACCGAGCCGGGCGGAGCTGCGGGCGATCGACATCGGGTCCCACCACGCCATCTCGAGCAGGACACTGGTGGTGGACACCGAGATCTCGGTGGACGCACCGCCCATGACGCCGGCGATGCCGATGGCGGTGTCGTCGCGGTCGGCGATGACGCCGTCGCCAGCGGTCAGCACCCGATCGACATCGTCGAGCGTGCGGATCGACTCACCTTCT
>JBBQHT010000167.1:0-10693 GCA_038324235.1 Acidimicrobiales bacterium | reverse complement strand
GGCGAGGTGACCTCGGTGCGGCCAGGGTGAGCAGCGCGGGGTCAGTAGTGCCAGGGGAAGCCCGACCAGTCGGGGTCGCGCTTCTCGAGGAACGAGTCGCGCCCTTCGGCGGCCTCGTCGGTCATGTACGCCAACCGGGTGGCCTCTCCCGCAAACACCTGCTGGCCCACCAGGCCGTCGTCGATCAGGTTGAACGAGAACTTCAACATGCGCTGCGCAGTCGGGCTCTTGGCGTTGATGAGGGCGCCCCACTCGAGCGCCGTGGCCTCGAGGTCGGCGTGGGGCACGACCTCGTTGACCATGCCCATGCGGTAGGCCTGCTCGGCGGTGTAGGTGCGGCCGAGGAAGAAGATCTCACGGGCGAACTTCTGGCCGACCTGACGCGCCAGGTACGCCGAGCCGAAGCCGCCGTCGAAGCTCGCCACGTCCGCGTCGGTCTGCTTGAACCGGGCGTGTTCGGCCGACGCCAACGTGAGGTCGCAGACGACGTGCAGGCTGTGCCCACCGCCGGCAGCCCAGCCGGGCACGACGCAGATCACGACCTTGCCCATCATCCGGATGAGGCGCTGCACCTCGAGGATGTGCAGCCGGCCCGACCGACCCGCGTCGATCGTGTCGGCCGTCTCCCCCTCGGCGTACTTGTACCCGTCCTTGCCCCGGATGCGCTGATCGCCTCCGGAGCAGAACGCCCAACCACCGTCGCGGGGCGAAGGACCGTTGCCCGTTAGCAGCACGCAACCGACATCGGTGGTCTGCCGCGCGTGATCGAGCGCGCGGTAGAGCTCGTCGACGGTCTGGGGGCGGAACGCGTTGCGGATCTCGGGCCGGTCGAACGCGATGCGCACGGTGCCCTGGTCCACCGCGCGGTGGTAGGTGATGTCCGTGAAGGCGAAGCCCTCGACGGGGTGCCACGCCGCGGGGTCGAAGATCTCCGAGACCATGGGCTCCTCCGGTGAGCGCTCGTGTCCGTGCAGGAAGGTGGGAGCTTAGGGCTCATCCGCCGTGCTCCCCCACCCCACCCCCGGTGGGCGGCCCGACCAGCGTTGCGAACATGACGACCGCCGACCTCAGGCATCACCTGTCGACGATCGCTCGACCATGGGGGCACGCCCCCGTCCGCCTACGCTGGCCGCGTGCACGACCTGATCGCGCTGGCGCGGCCCGCCGGCCCTGCCTTCGTCGACGACATGCGGCGCATCTGGGACGCGGGTGACGCGTTCCTGCCGATCGACCCGCGTCTGCCGCGCCCCGCCGTCGAGCGCCTGCTCGACGCCATCCGTCCGACCGCGGTCATCGACGTCGATGGCGACCGACACACCCGAGCCCGCGGGGTGCCGGTCCAACCCGGCGACGCGGTCGTGATCCCGACGAGCGGGAGCACCGGCCACCCCAAGGGTGTCGTCCACACCCACGCGTCGGTCGCGGCGTCGGCGCGGGCCACCAGCGCCGGGCTCGGCGTGGACCCGGCCTCGGACCGCTGGCTGTGCTGCCTGCCGCTCTCGCACGTGGCCGGCCTGTCGGTCGTGACTCGGGCCCTGGCGCTCGGCACGCCGCTCGAGGTGCTCCCCGCGTTCGACGCCGAGATCGTGATGGCTGCGGCCCGGGAGCGGGGGGCGACGCTCACGACCCTCGTGCCCACCGCGCTGGCCCGCGTGGACCCGGCCGTCTTCCGCCGCATCGTGGTCGGCGGCGCGGCGCCACCAGCGGTGCTCCCGCCCAATGCCGTGGTCAGCTACGGCATGACCGAGACCGGCAGCGCGTTCACCTACGACGGTCGACCCCTCGACCGCGTCGAGGTGCGCGTCGTGGACGGCGAGATCCACGTGCGCGGGCCGATGCTGCTGCGGGTCTACCGCGGTGGCGACCACCCGATCGAGGGCACCGACCCGAAGGACGCCGAGGGGTGGTTCGCGACCAACGACGCCGGTTCGATCGCGGCCGACGGCCGGCTCGAAGTGCACGGCCGTCGAGGCGAGCTCATCATCACCGGCGGCGAGAACGTCTGGCCGACCGCGGTCGAGCGGGTCGTGGCGACCCATCCCGCCGTGGCGGAGGTGGCGGTGATCGGCCGCGACGACCCGAGCTGGGGCCAACAGGTCGTCGCGCTGGTGGTGCCCACCGACGCCGATGCCCCGCCGACACTGGCCATGGTCCGCGCCCACGTCAAGGCCGAACTGCCGGCGTTCGCGGCGCCGCACACGCTCGAGATCGTTCGGACGCTGCCGCGCACCTTGTTGGGCAAGGTCGAACGACATGCGTTGCATTGACAGCGCAACGACACGCACCCGCCTGACACTTTCGATGAGAAGTGGACGAGAACAGCGCCTGACCTGCAGAAATGAGTCGTATGGCCTAGGGGTATTCCTTCATGGCCTATACATAAAAGCCCCTGAACAGTCGATACTCGGGTTGTCAGCTTCTTATCCAAATGATCGGGTCCTCGCGCGTCGAGGCTCCCGAGCTAGTCATTGAGGGGGCCACACTCATGTTGACGTCGTTCGAATACTTCACAGCCTGGGCAGTCACGCGGTTGGGCATCAAGAGCGACAAGGGTGCATCCCTCGTCGAGTACGCCCTGCTCGTGGCGCTCATCGCCGTGGTGTGCATCGCCGCAGTGACCCTGCTCGGCCGGAACGCCTCGAACAAGTTCAGTTCGGTCGCCAGCGCGATCAAGTAGCAGTCGCCTCCTCCGGTTCGCCGGCGGATCCGACAACGGGGACGGGCGTCAGCCCGTCCCCGTTTCGCGTCGGGGCGCGGGTCATCGGGCATCGACGTGGCTCCCGATGCCGCTGCGGGCGACGCTACGCGCGCAGCAGCATCCCGCCGTCCACCACGAGCGTCGTACCCGTGATCCAGCTGGCCGAATCGCTGCACAGGAACGTCGCGGCCGCCGCGATGTCCTCGGGCTCGCCGAGGCGGCGCGCGGGGACGCGCTGCGCGATCGCCTCCTCGCCCCGCTCCCACAATGCCCGGGCCATGTCGGTCTTCACGAGACCGGGCAGCAAGGCGTTCACCCGCACCCCCGGCGCCAGCTCGAGTGCCAGTTGGCGCGTGAGGTGGATGAGCGCCGCCTTGGTGCCGTTGTAGATGCCGATCGTCGGCTCGACCGAGAGCCCGCCGATCGACGCCACGTTCAACACCACTCCCCCGTGATCGGCCATCCACGCCGTCCACGCCTGCTGGGTCCAGACCAACGGGCCTCGCCAGTTCACCGCCACCGTCTTGTCGAACCGAGCGAGATCGATGCCGACGATCGGGCCGGCGTAGGGGTTGGTCGCCGCGTTGTTGACCAGGATGTCCAGCCGCCCGAACCGCTCGAGGGTGGCGCGCACACAGGCCTCGGCCTGGTCGGGTTCGCCGGCGTTGGCCACGTACCAGTCGGCGTCGCCGTCGATCCCCGCGACAGCGGCCGCCAGGGCGTCAGCCTTGCGCGACGACAACATGACCTGCGCACCGCTCGCGGCGAGCTCGGCGGCGATGGCCCGGCCGATCCCGCGTGAGGCTCCGGTCACCAGCGCGACCTGGCCGTCCATCCGAATCTCCATGGCGTCATTGTGGTTCAGGTGACAGCGGGGGCAAAGCGCTGGGCGCAGTGGCGACGATGCATCGCTCCCTCGCGACCCGGCCCGGTAGCGTGAACGCCATGCCGAACCGCCTCGCCCAGGAGACCAGCCCGTACCTGCGCCAACACCAGGACAACCCGGTCGACTGGTACCCGTGGGGAGACGAGGCGTTCGCGGCCGCCAAGGAGCGGGATGTCCCGATCCTGCTGTCGGTCGGCTACTCGGCCTGCCACTGGTGCCACGTCATGGCCCACGAGTCCTTCGAGGACGACGAGACCGCCGCGATCCTGAACGAGCACTTCGTCAGCATCAAGGTCGACCGCGAAGAGCGCCCCGATGTGGACGCCATCTACATGGACGCGGTCCAGGCGATGACCGGTCACGGCGGCTGGCCCATGACGGTGTTCCTCACACCCGATGGGCGCCCGTTCTTCGGCGGCACGTACTTCCCCAAGGTGCGACGCGGGTCCACGATGAGCTTCACCGAGTTGCTGGGCCGCATCGACGAGGTGTGGACCACCCGACGCGAGGACCTCGACGAGCAAGCCACCGAGCTGACCGAAGCCCTGGGCCGCGCGGCGGACCTCCCGCCCGGCGACGGAGTGCCCGGCGCCGAGGTGCTGACCGCCGCGGTGCAGCAGCTGGGTCGCCAGTTCGACCGGTCCTGGGGTGGTTTCGGTGGCCCGCCGAAGTTCCCGCAGACGATGAGCCTCGAGCTCCTGCTCCGCTCCTACGTCCAGTCCGGCTCGGCCGACACGCTCGAGATGGTCTCGACATCGCTCGATGCGATGGCCGCGGGGGGCATCTACGACCACCTGGGCGGCGGCTTCGCCCGCTACGCGACCGACAACGAGTGGCTGGTGCCCCACTTCGAGAAGATGCTGTACGACCAGGCCCTGCTGGCGCGGGTGTACCTCCATGCCTGGCAGGCCACCGGCGAGGCCCGGCACCGCCAGGTGCTCGAGGAGACCATCGACTACGTGCTGCGTGACCTGCGCCATCCCCGCGGCGGCTTCTTCGCCGCCGAGGACGCCGACTCGCTCGACCCGCACGGGCACTCCGAGGAGGGCGAGTTCTATGTCTGGACGATCGACGAGATGCGCGAGGTGCTCGGTGGCACCCCGGGTCTCGCGGACAAGGCGATCGCCTGGTGGGGGGTGACCGAGTCGGGCAACTTCGACGGCCGCAACATCTTGTGGCGTCCCGAACGGGGTGATCTGCTGCGGCCGCCCCCGATCGAACAGGCCCGACGCGAGCTGTTCGCCCGGCGCGAGGGCCGCACCCGCCCCGGGCTGGACGACAAGGTGCTGACCGAGTGGAACGGTCTGATGCTGGCGACGCTGGCCGAAGCGGCCGCGGTCACCGGCCACGCCGGCTGGCTCGCCGACGCCGTCGAGACCGCCGACTTCCTCCTGGCCCATCTCCGGCGCGATGACGGGCGGTGGCTGCGCTCCTGGCAGGGAGCGGCGGACGGAACCCCGGGTGCCGCGGGCCGAGCCCAGCACCTGGCCTACGCCGCCGACCACGGTGCCCTGCTCGACGCCTTCACCCGCCTCGCCGAAGCGACCGGTCAGGCGCGCTGGATCATCGAAGCCCGTGCGGTCGCCGACGCGCTGATCGACCTCTTCTGGGATGACGTGCAGGGCGGCGTGTTCACGACCGGCCGCGATGCGGCCGCCCTGGTCACCCGCCCGAAGGACATCATGGACAACGCCACGCCGTCGGCGAACAGCCTCGCGGCGCACGGCCTGCTGCGTCTGGCGGCGCTCACCGGCGACGAGGGGTACCAGGAACGGGCCGAGTCCATCCTGGCCCTCCTCGGTGCCCCGGCGGGCCAACACCCGACGGCGTTCGCCCACCTGCTCGGGGCGGTGGACCTGCACGTGACCGGTCCGACCGAGATCGCCGTGGTCGGGGACCGGCCGGATCTTCTCGCGGTCGTGCGGCGGGCCTACCTGCCCACGGCCGTGCTCGCGTGGGGCGAGGCCTACGACTCGCCGCTGTGGGCCGACCGCACCGTGGGTTCTGGCGCCGGTCAGGCCTACGTGTGTCGCGACTTCGCGTGCCAGGCGCCGGTGACCGAGGCCGATGCCCTCGCGGCGGCGCTCGCCTGATCGGTGCTCACGCCCCTCATGACGGCACGACAGGCGGATGCCGACCGTCACCGGCGCGACGATAGGGCTGGGTGGTGATCACGGCGTCGACCGGCAACGGGCCGTACAGGTGGGGAAAGCCCTCGTCAGACCCGTCGGGCTGTTCGACTCGGATCTCCGCCCCGACTCGATCAGCATCGATGCTGAGCAGGGTCAGCTCGTCGACATCGGCGTAGTACGCCGAGGCGGTGCGCGGGACCTGGTCCGCCGTCGAGCAGTGGATGAAGCCGACCTCGTCGAGGGTCAGGCCTCGGGTGGACATCCGGTACACGCCGGCCGCCTGCGCAGCCAGCCAGTCTGCCGGCATCGCCAAGTGGTAGATCGTGGTCATGCCCCATCCTCGCATCCCCGGCGCGGACGAGCGTGTCGTCCTGACGAGCTGGCGCCCCCAGGTTCGGCCCCCGGGTTTCGGCCCCCGGGTTTCGGCCCCCGGGTTCGGCCCCCGGTTTCGGCCCCCGGCCACCTGCCATCGGCCACCTGCCCACGGCCGGTCACCTCGGTCACCAGCGACCGCGGTGCACGACCTCGGTGGCGGGCCGGCGAGGGCGGTCGGCCGAGCGACCCGGCTCGTCCGGCGCGGGATGGCCCAGCGCGATCGTGCCGAGCGGCGCGAACGCAGCCGGGATCGAGAAGGCCGCGCGCACGGCGTCCTCGTGGTCGAAGATGCCGAAGAGCAGGGCGCCGAGGCCTTCGTCGACTGCCGCGAGCAGCAGCAGCATCGCGGCCATGCCGCCGTCGACGTGCCAGTACGGCACCGCCCAACGATCCGCGCCCTCGCCCAGACCGGTGGTCCGCTTGTCCGGCTCGCCGTAGCGAGCCACGTAGGCGTCGGCGCGCACGCAGGGGATGACGAGCACCGGCGCCCGCAACAGCCCCGGCCAGCGAAACCCGGCGCGCCGTTCGGGGGCGAGGGTGGCGTCCCAGTAGCGGGCGGTCTCCGCGACACCGACCAGCACGAGCCAGTCGGTGGCCTGCGAGTTGCCCGCCGAGGGACCGCGACGGGCCGCCGCGAGGATCCGCTCGAGCATGGCTGGGTCCACGGGATCGGTCGTGAAGTTCCGGACCATGCGCCGGCGACGGACCGTGTCAGCGAACTCCATCGGTCCGCATTCGTTCGCAACGCAACGGTCTCGCGCCGCCAGCGGGCCGCACCCACGCAAACGTTTGCTGATGCGGCACTAGCTCAGCTTGGCGAGATCCTCGGCCATCGCCCAACCGAAGGCCACGAGCGAATCGCCCCGAGACAGGTCGACCGTGGCGAAGACCGCCGCGATCGCCGGATCGATGTTGTCGGGCTTGAGCGACTCGTGGTCGAACGACAGCGGGAACAGGCCGTCGCCCTTGGCCAGGAAGTCACGGTCGTCATAGTTGCCGGCGTCGATCCCGAAGCGCTTGGCCAGCCGGCGTCCCCAGGCCCGCTCCTCCCCCGTCGCCTTGTGATCCGGACGGGGCACGATGTCGCCGAGCACCTTGAACGCATCGAACCCGTCGGGTGCGGCGAACCGGGTGCCGACCAGCACGTCTTCATCAGGGAACGCCAACACGGCCCGTCGGAACTGATCGGTCATCAACGCCCGCAGCACCGCGTCGCGCTTGGAGGTCCGCTTGATCGAGGCGCAGCCGATGAGCACGCAGGGCGTGCCGCCGATGCGCTCGAGCGTGCAGAACGAGAACGCGCGCAGGTTGTTGCCCTCTCGAGCACAGGTCACGAGCACCCAGGCCTCGGCCTGCTTCGACAGCAACCCGGCCTCGAACGTGCTCGGCCCCTCGGCGCAGATGTCGGCCATCTCCGCCAGCTCACCATCACTCAGTTGCGTGCAATCCTTGGTCTCGACCGCAATCGCCATACGTACGAAGCCCCCGTTTGGTGCCGGACGAACCCGTATAGTCCAGCGTTGTTGGCGCAAAACCGCAACTCGCGACACCGAACATCTTGGCGGCAGGATGTGATAAGGGCGCAAGACCGAGGTCAGGCGAGGACGGTCAGAACACCGGAGAAGCGCGCGCCAGGCCGGTCAGACGAGCACGGCATCGGGCCCGAGCAGCACCCGCAGCTCGGCCACCAGGCCGGTCGACGCGTCGACGCAGAACTCGTCGGGCAGCCGCAGCACCTTGGTCTGTCCGAGGTGCAGGAACACCTGTGACTCCCCCGGGTGCTCGTTGAGCAGGCCCTTGAGGTTCGCGAGCATGACCTCACTCAACGCGTTCGGGGTCAGGTTGATGCGCACCGGCGTCGCGCCGTCGGTGATGGGCTCGAAGCGCTCGATCTCGGTGACCATCAACTTGGCCTGGTCGTCTCGGGTGTCGACCCGTCCCTTGAGGATCACCACGCCGTCGTCCTCGAGGAGGTGCCCGTAGGAGGTCATCGTCTTGGGGAACACCATGACCTCCATCGAGCTCTGGAGGTCCTCGAGGATGAACACGGCCATGAGGTCGCCCTTCTTGGTCCACTTGCGCTGCAGGTTCGTGACGAGACCGCCGATCACCCGCATCGCGCCGTCCTCGACCCCTTCGAGCTCGGCGATCGTGCACTCGGTCCGCTTGCGCAGGGAGCCCTCCGCCCCCATAAGCGGGTGGTCGCTGACGTAGAGGCCGAGCATCTCCTTCTCGAAGGCGAGCCGCTGCTTCTTCTCGAACTCGACCTCGGGGATCTCGATGCGCGCCTCGACCGGCGCGGTGGCCGCGGCCATGTCGAGCGACGAGAACAGGTCGAACTGCCCCTCGGCCTCCTTGCGGCGGCGAGCCACCGTGCGATCGATGATCTGCTCGTACACGCCTAGCAGGCCCTGGCGGGGGTGCCCCACCGAATCGAAGCCACCGGCCTTGATCAACGACTCGATGGTCCGCTTGTTCAGGACCGCGATGTCGACCCGATCGCAGAAGTCGTAGAAGTCGACGAAGGGACCGTTGGCGTCGCGCTCGACCAGGATCTGCTCGACGAGGCCCTCGCCGACGTTGCGCACCGCCGACAGCCCGAAGGGGATGACCTCGCCGCCGTCGTCGGTGCGGGCGGCGACGAAGTCCGACATCGAGCGGTTGACGTCCGGGACGAGCACCGGGATGCCCATCTGCCGGCACTCGTTGAGGTAGATCGCCGCCTTGTCGAGGTTGGTCTTGACGCTCGTGAGCAGCGCCGCGAAGTACTCGACCGGGTAGTTCGCCTTGAGGTACGCGGTCTGATACGCGACCAGGCCGTAGCCATAGGAGTGGGACTTGTTGAAGGCGTAGTCGGCGAACGGCTCGATGATGTCGAACCACGCAGTGCCCAGTGCGCCGCCGTAGCCCGTGGCCTCACACCCCGCCACGAACTTCTCGCGCTCCTTCTGGATGAGCGCTCTGTTCTTCTTCCCGCACGCCTTGCGGAGGTTGTCCGCGTCGGCCAGGGAGAAGCCCGCGAACTTCTGGGCGATCCGCATCATGCTCTCCTGATAGATCATCAGGCCCTTGGTGCTGCCCAGGATCTCCTCCGCATCGGGATGGAGGTACTCGATCGGCTTGCGGTTGTTCTTGCGGTCCGCGTAGTCGTTGTGCATGTTGGCCGACATGGGGCCCGGGCGGTAAAGCGCCACGAGGGCGGCGACGTCCTCGAACTCGGTCGGGGCGAGCGAGCGCATCAGGGTGCGCATGGCGCCGCCTTCAAGCTGGAACACGCCGATCGAATCGCCCGCCCGCAGGAGCTCGTAAGTCTTCTCGTCCTCCAAATCGACGTTGTCGATGTCCAGATCGACGCCCCGGTTCTCCTTGATCATGGCGATGGTGTCGGAGATGACATCGAGGTTCCGCAGGCCCAGGAAGTCCATCTTCAACAGGCCGAGGTCCTCGACCCCGTGCATCTCGTACTGCGTGACGACCGGCGCGTCCTCGGGGTTCGAGCCGGCCTCGGGCTTGCGCTGGATGGGGAGGTACTCGGTGAGCGCCTCCTTGGTGATCACCACCGCGGCGGCGTGGATGCCGTCCTGGCGGCGCAGGCCCTCGAGGCCGCGGGCGACGTCGATGACCTTCTTGGCGTCCGGGTCGGTCTCGTACATGGTCCGCAGATCGGCGGCCATCTTGTAGCCGTCCTCGTACTTGGGCTGCGGCTCGAGGCAGGCCGCGAGGGGCGTGTCCCGGCCCATGATCAGCGGCGGCATCGCCTTGGCGACCTTGTCGCCCACGATGTCGGGGTAGCCCAGCACCCGCGCCGCGTCGCGCACCGCGGCGCGCGCCTTGATCGTGGAGAACGTGACGATCTGAGCCACGTGGTCGCGGCCGTACATCTCCGCCGCGTAGCGGATCATCTCGTCCCGGTAGCGCGAGTCGAAGTCCATGTCGATGTCCGGCATCGAGATGCGCGACGGGTTGAGGAAGCGCTCGAACAGCAGGTCGTACTTGATGGGGTCCAGATCGGTGATCCACAGCGTGTAGGCCACGGCGCAGCCGGCGGCCGACCCGCGGCCCGGGCCGACGCGGATCTGCTTGTCGCGGGCGTGCTTGATGAGGTCCCAGACGATCAGGAAGTACGACGAGAACCCCATGTCCCCGATGACCTTCAGCTCGAAGGCCAGGCGCTCGACGACCGCGTCCGGCAGGTGCTCGCCCCAGCGCTTGCGAGCTCCTTCGAAGGTGAGGTGCTCGAGGTACGCCGCGTCGTCGACGAAGCCTTCCGGGATGGGGAAGTTGGGCAGCTGCGGCTTGCCGAACTCGATCTCGACCTTGGCCCGCTCGGCGATCCACAACGTGTTGTCGCACGCCTCGGGCACCTCGTCGAAGAGGTAGCGCATCTCGGCCGAGCTCTTCAGGTAGTGCTGGTCGCCGTGGAACTTGAAGCGGTCCGGGTCGCTCATGAGCGAGCCGGTCTGCACGCACAGGAGCGCATCGTGCGAGACCGCGTCGTGCTGGTGCGTGTAGTGGCTGTCGTTCGTGGCGAGCAGCGGCGCCTGGATGCAGCTGCTCGGGGATGCCGTGGTCCTGCAGCTCGATGAAGAGGTTGTCGCGGCC